>CBINNO010000268.1:0-5196 GCA_966252055.1 uncultured Rheinheimera sp.
CTACCCGGTCAGTTTTACAAGCAGAGAAATTCTGCAAAAGTACCTTGCCTATCAGGAACTGCTTAATACCAATCATGCCCTGAATCTGCTGTCTCATATCCAACAGGCGTTTTGCATTGCCGACTTAGACTTTTCAGCAGATGCCACAGTGCTAAGGCGTTTTGCTGTTGATAAAGCGGACCAGTGCAAAGCGTTGCCGCTCGGCTCCGCAATTGAGCTGTTCCAAAACTACCAATTAGGCCCACTCAATTACAACGAGGCTGAACTACAGCACCGGCTGGCTGATGCAAAATTCTGGCTAAGACGGATCCGGCGCAAAACTTTAGCAGCAATCAGTCAGGTTGAGCGGGCTTTGGGTTATGTCTCCAAGCGGCGCGCTGTCTACTGTGGCGATGTCAGTTTGAGCAGGCGAAAAGCACAGCAAGCTGAATCAGCCCGCTTTATGCAGCAAAGCTTTTTGCAGAACGAGGACGGTTTCAGCATTTCTCTCGCTGAAATTGCCGAGCACAACATTTCTAACCCGGTGATCCGTCGTCACGAATTGATGGTCAGAATCAGGGGTTTTGAAGAAGTCGCCCAGCTTTGCGGCCACTCTGCCGTTTTTGTCACATTGACCACACCGTCACGGATGCACGCAACCAATGCCAGCGGCGTCCCAAACAGTAACTATGACGGCAGCACTATTCAGGACGCACAATTTTATCTGAACCATGTCTGGCAGCTTTGCCGCTCTAAGCTGGACCGAAACGGGATAAAACCCTATGGCTTCCGGGTTGTAGAACCGCACCACGACGGAACCCCCCATTGGCATTTGTTGCTGTTTTTGCCGACCGAGCAAATGCCCCGCTTTAAGGGTGTGATTAGCCAATATGGTTTGCAGGACAGCCCAAACGAAAAAGGCGCTAAACAATACCGGGTCAAATTTATTGATATTGACCCAGCCAAAGGCTCGGCCGCCGGCTATATCGCCAAGTACATCAGCAAAAATATCGATGGTTTTGCTGTAGGCACAGATACCAGCGGCCAGGACTCCGCCAGTATGGCTGACCGGATAAATGCGTGGTCACGCGCTAACGCGATTCGACAGTTTCAGCAAATCGGCGGCCCCAGCGTGACGGTCTGGCGTGAACTGCGCCGGCTTAAAGCATGCAATACCACTTTTGATGATTTAGATCAGACCTATGCAGCTGCCGATAGTGCTAACTGGGCGGCCTTCTGCCTTTCAATGAATGCTGTTGGCAAACCTAAAACTGAGCATCTTTTAAAGCCGCTCTATCAGGTCCGCTCCACTGAGCAAATCGACTTTGAAACCGGTGAAATCACCGAAAACAGCCTGAACAAATATCAGGAAGAACGGCGGCCCAGCATAGTTGGTTTCACTTATCGAGCGATGCCCATAGTTACCCGTTATCAGCGCTGGCGCTCGATTCTTCCCACCAATCAAATCGTGGCCGCTGAAGATTGCATACCCCAGCCGCTCTGCGGCTGCGGTATGCAAGCTGAAGTGGCGACTTGGACTTGTGTAAATAACTGTACGGAGATTTCTTATGCCCACAACTAAGCCAGTTTCAGCCACCGAATTCAGCGTTGCTGAGGTGGTCGAGCTTTTCAACTACCCGGTCATTAAGACAGACCGCGGCACAGAATTTCTACCGGAAAACATTGGCTTAATCGTCGGCGTATTAATCCTGAATGAGCAGACAGAAATGGTGGTCAAGTTTGTGGATCGTGTAACCCAGTTCACCAAAGCCGAATTCACGGCCAAGTACAGGGTGATCAAAGATTGAGCAAAAAACTTGCACTATTAAATTTCAGATCATATATTAAATTTCATGTTTAGTATTAAGTTTGAGATTTAGCAATGTTCGACTTCCTGACCGACGAGCAAAACGAAATTTTGGTTACCAGAACCAAGGAATACAAAGGCCAAATGCCTTCCCTTTCAGCCGCTTTAGGGGCTGTAGCTATGGGGCACGTTTATGGATGGCGTGTTCTGAAAATTGTGCATAGTCCGGCAACCCTGAAGAAGTACGAAGAAATCATAGGGCTGAAATACGATGAAATTTGCCCCGATGTTACTGATCTGAGTTCACGCAATGTCGGTTTCAGGCTTTATCAGAAAATTGGCGCGTTCTGGAATGTCGTACTGGGCAAAGTGAAGATCGAAAACAAAAGCGAGGCCAACGATGACAAGGACTGATATGCAGAACCCTGCCCTGATGACTGTTACGTGGGTCACGCTGGAAAAGTGCTGCGAGCTGATTGGCTGGACTAAAGACCAAATCAACTCACTGCGAACGAAAGGGAAAATCCGGCAGGACATTCATTGGGTCAAGCGTAACGGTCGGATCTTTATCAATGTCCCAGCCATTCAACGATGGATAGAAACAGGCGGTTAGTAATATGAAACCTACTGAATTTAAAGGCATCTATGCCAGCGAAAAATCATTTCGTATCGATTTTAATTATCAGGCCATTCGCTGCCGGGAGACTATTCGGGCGACCCCAACCAAAACACGTCTGCAGGAAGCCGCCCGCAAACGCGATCAGATTATGTATGAAATCGATATGGGTATGTTTGATTACGCCCGGCATTTTCCAAACAGCCCGCGCGCCTTTGAGTTCAGTACCAATAAGGGCACTATGCGCCGTATTTCAGAAGCTGTTGACCTCTGGCTCAAACATGGCTCTCTGCGCTGGACGCGCAGCACCTATCGGGGCAATCTGAGTAAAGTCAAAACACACATTTTGCCGAATTGGGGCCACTTGTCGCTGAGTGACTTTAAGCCCATCATGCTTAAAGAATGGATGGCAACAGCCATTCGTACACTTTCACCCAAGTCGATCAACTATGTGCGGGATATCCTGTTTGAAGTGTTCAAAGAACAGGTCATGGACGAAGTGATTGCGGCCAATCCAATAGAAAAGGTGAAACGGCTGCCGAAGCAAAGAGAAGAGGTCAATCCATTTAATGCCAGTGAGCAGGAAAAAATTATCAAAGCACTGCCAGACAACAGTGCCCGGCATTTCTATCAATTTGCCTTCGCCACGGGCCTTCGTACAGGCGAACAATTGGGGCTGACATGGCAGGACGTCGACTTAGACAAGCAGCGCATTTATATCCGCCGGTCAGTGGTACAGGGCCATGAAGCCAAAACAAAAACAGCCAGCTCGAACCGCACTCATTCTCTGCGACCTGATGCATTGGCCGTTTTAAAGTTGGTCAGGCAATACCACCCGAACCCAGCTCCAACAGAACGGATTTTCCTCGACCCCCGCAACATGAAACCGTGGAAGTACGATGGTGTACCACGCGAACGTTTCTGGAAGAAAGCGCTTGAAGCTGCACGAGTCCCCTACAAGTGCCCATATACCTGCCGGCATACCTACGCATCAACCATGCTTACGGCCGGCAAAGATCCCGCATGGCTCGCAAAGCAAATGGGACACAAAGACTGGGGAATGATTCGACTGATTTACGCCCGTTGGATTGGTGATTAGCCAGGCCGGGTGGGTAGATTGCGAATGAAGTGGCTCAGTAAGATATAAGAAGGCACTTAATGTAATACTAATCTAACGTTAATATAGCGGAAATTAACAACGTCAACCCAAGATGCACGCGATGGGAAAGCGTACTTAATCAATAGCTAAAAGAGAACTTATCTCTTGCTGACACTTAATCCACCCCCTAAAATTAGAGTTCTGTAGAGTGAGTATGTTTGCTTAGACATAAAGGTTTGCTATATAACACTTTATTGACACTCATGCTGGCAATGGGATGTTCGTTGGTGAGCTACAAGCCAAACCGAAATGCCAGACTGCTCTTTGCCGTAATCTTGTGCTACCGATCAGAAAGTGTAAACTGAGAATTGCAAAATGTTTGCGCGTTTTATTTTTTGATAGACGATGCAAATTGCTTTCTGCTCACGTGCCCAGAATGTAACATTTTGGACATAATAAAAGGATTGAAAAATGGACCCAATAAAAATAGAGTTTGCATTATTCCTTGACAAAAACTGGACTCCCACCACATCTGAACTTCCGCTTTTAATGTCTGAATTTTTAGAATTCGGACTACTCCCGCAGTTTGTTCAAGAGGTTAATGAAAAAACTGGTGAATTGAGAAAAACTACATCACTTACCAACCAGATATCTGGATATAATATAACATTCTACAGCGACAAAATATTGATAACTAAAGATTTCAAACCTGCATTAAAAAGCAATATATCTCCATCGCATGCCATTGAAGAGTTTTATAGCGAAGTAAATAAGCAACTTAACAAGCTGCAAAAAATCCATTACAAAGATAAAAAATTTAATAGGATTGCATTTGTCACTACTAATGTAAGATCAGTTTCACCGGAAGAAAAAGAAGAATCTATAAACAAAATTTCTAACCTAATTCTTGATATGAGAAACTCAACAGAGTTAAAGTTACGGGTTTCACAACGACAAACGTGCAGCTCAATAAAAGAACAAGTAAATATAACAACTATGATCAATGATGGAGTTATCGAACTAATAGACGGCGCCAATGGTAACGCTAGAAAATCTGATTGCTTTTTAATTCAAACGGATATAAATACATTAGAAGAGACGTCTTCTGAACGATTTACGTTCGAAGATGCAGATTTAGTACTAAATGAAATAATAAAGATCACAAACTTACAAATAAAAAACATTTCAGAAAAATTCTGAGGCCGCCATGTCTAACAGTGAAAGTAACAACAGAAAATTTATCTTCACATATGACAAAGCAAGAGATCACTATCCGGAATGGTTTTCAGACAACCCGTTTAATATTTCAAATTTTACTGACAAGACACTCAGTCATTCAACTTATATTAATTTAAAGAGCTCATCAACAAATATAATTACACATGATGAACACAAGTTAAAATTAAAAAGCAATAATTCCAATCTAGAGATACAACCTGAAAGTGGCTTAGTAAAAAATGTCAAACTTGATAATTTCGTTGCAAAATTTATTATCTCTTTAAAAAATTACCCATTCGAGCATGGATATGAGTCTCTTGCTGATATGGAGCTTAGAGTAATAAAGCATGAATTATCCGATAGTGATTTCTTTCTGTTCATTCAAAAAGTATGGAAAACATGCATCACAAGACTTACATCAACCGAGCCACTACATTTTTTGAATTGTTTGTTCAACATTGCTAAAGACATTGATAC
>CBINNO010000269.1:0-5176 GCA_966252055.1 uncultured Rheinheimera sp.
CCAGACCATCTGCAGCAACCAGATTCTGCAGAATCGATGCTTTGGTGGCTTTGTCATAATTCGGTTGTGACCGCACGCCTTCCAGCCGTTGCTGGATCCAGCGTTTTTCGTCGGTCGACACAATGTGCATATATTCTGCACCGATAGAGCCACAATAAGTGGTTTCCAGCGCCTGCACTAAATCACCGAGTTTCATCGTTTCCGTGCCGGCAACAAAAGAGCCAACATTGAACTCAGTATCAAAATCTGCCTGAGACAAATCGTGGTAAGACAATTCGAGATCGCGTACACGCGGGCGTTTCCACAACTCCAACGGATCCAGCTTGGCATGCTGGTGGCCGCGGAAACGATAGGCGTTGATCAACTGAAGCACTTTCACCTGACGGCTGTCGCCGCCTGTGCCTTGGCTGACGACCACTTCGCGGTGCTTATTCTTGGCGAGTTCAGCAAATTGCTGACGGATGTCTGAGTGACGGGATTCCAGGTCGACGCCGTCGATTCTTGGTAACTTCGCGAAAAACTCACGCCATTCGTCACCAACACTGGTAGGTTCAGCTAAGTAGGATTCATAGAGTTCATCAACATAGGCCATGTTTCCACCGCCAAGATGAGAAGACTCCAACCACGCCTTCATTACACCTTCGTGCATTTACTTTCCCTTATCTCGAAGCACCTGGAAAAAAGTAGCAAAAAAATAATCACGTCACAGGCTTTATGACTATTTTTCCTGGACAGCGCCAGCCATTAAAGCGGGCTGTATTGTAGCCTCACAAAAACAGCCCGCAAGCGGGCTGGCATGAATTTTTCTGTAAATCCGCGATAAAAGCCGGAAATGTCAGGTCCAGCACCCGAACCTGACATCAGACGGGCGCTTACAGCGCCCGGTTTAATAGCATCGACTTGATTTGACCAATGGCTTTGGTCGGGTTCAATCCTTTCGGACAAACGTTGACGCAGTTCATGATGCCGTGGCAGCGGAATACACTGAACGCATCGTCCAGGTCGGCCAGACGTTGTTCAGTCGCTGTGTCACGGCTGTCCGCCAGGAAACGGTAGGCGTGCAGTAAACCTGCCGGGCCGATGAACTTGTCCGGATTCCACCAGAACGACGGACATGACGTCGAACAGCAGGCACACAGGATACATTCATACAGACCGTCCAGCTTGGCCCTTTCTTCCGGGCTTTGCAGGTATTCACCGGCTGGTGGCAGTTCGTTGTTGATGAGATAAGGTTTTACCTTCTCATACTGTTTATAGAACTGGCTCATGTCGATGATCAGGTCCCGAATCACCGGCAGACCTGGCAGTGGCCGTAATACAATTTTGTTGCTGCCGTTTTGCAACGCAGACAACGGTGTAATACAAGCCAGACCGTTTTTGCCGTTCATGTTCAGACCATCTGAACCACAAACCCCTTCACGGCAGCTGCGGCGGAACGACAAGCTCGGGTCCTGCTCTTTTAACTTCAGCAGAGCGTCCAGCACCATCATGTCGCGGCCTTCCGGCAGCTCCAGCGTGTAGTCCTGCATCCGTGGCGCATTATCCACGTCAGGATTGTAACGATATACAGAAATTACCACATTCATTCTGCTGCCCTCTTAGTAAGTACGTGCTTTAGGTGGGAAGGCCGGCCGGAGTTTAGGCTCCATATTGACCTCACGCTTGAACATGGACTCTGTCTCAGGCGAATAAACGCTGTGGCATAACCAGTTCTCGTCGTCACGCTCAGGGTAGTCAAAGCGGCAATGTGCACCGCGGCTCTCGGTACGGAAGTTGGCAGCAACTGCGGTGGAAAACGCTGTTTCCATCAGGTTGTCCAGTTCCAGACATTCGATCCGCTGCGTGTTAAATTCTTTGCTCTTGTCATCCAGACGGGCGTACTTGAGGCGCTCGCGAATAACTTTAAGCTGTTCCAGACCGTCAGCCATCGACTGACCTTCACGGAATACCGAGAAGTTCAGCTGCATACACTGCTGCAGATCTTTACGGATTTGGAACGGATCTTCGCCCTGACCCACTTTTGAGCTTTCCCAGCGGTTAAAACGGCTCAGAGAAGCTTCCAGATCAGAGTCAGATGCCTGGCGATATTCCACAGAAGCAGTCAGTGCTTCGCCCAGATGCAGACCGGTCGCCCGGCCAAACACGACTAAGTCTAACAGTGAGTTACCACCCAGACGGTTAGCACCATGCACGGACACACAGGCGATTTCGCCACAGGCGAACAAGCCAGGGATCACTTCTGCGCGACCATCTGCGGTCGGACGCAGCGCCTGACCATGTACGTTGGTCGGCACACCACCCATCATGTAGTGACAGGTTGGGATCACCGGAATAGGTTCTTTTACCGGGTCGACGTGCGCGAAAGTACGGGACAGCTCACAAATACCTGGCAGACGGCTTTCCAGCACTTCTTCACCCAGGTGGTCGAGTTTCAGCTTGATATGCGGCCCCCACGGACCGTCACAGCCACGACCTTCACGGATTTCTGTCATCATGGCGCGGGCAACCACGTCACGACCAGCCAAATCTTTGGCATTCGGCGCGTAACGCTCCATGAAACGTTCGCCGTCTTTATTCAGCAGGTAACCGCCTTCACCGCGGCAACCTTCAGTGACCAGCACACCGGCACCGGCGATACCGGTTGGGTGGAACTGCCACATTTCCATATCCTGCATCGGCACACCGGCCCGCAGTGCCATACCAACGCCATCACCGGTGTTGATGTGGGCATTTGTGGTTGACGCATAAATACGACCAGCACCACCAGTGGCCAGCACCACTGCGCGCGATTTGAAGTAAACGACTTCGCCGCTTTCCATATCGATAGCAGTACAACCGACCACAGCGCCATCCTGGTTTTTCACCAGATCGAGCGCATACCACTCAGAGAATACCTGAGTTTTGTTTTTGACGTTTTGCTGATACAACAGGTGCAATAATGCGTGACCGGTACGGTCAGCAGCCGCTGCTGTACGGGCGGCCTGTTCGCCACCGAAGTTTTTCGACTGACCACCAAACGGACGCTGATACACGCGGCCATTCTCAAAACGAGAGAATGGTAAACCCATGTTTTCCAGCTCAGTAATGGCTTCAGGGCCGGTTTTACACATGTATTCAATCGCGTCCTGGTCACCGATATAGTCGGAGCCTTTCACGGTATCAAACATGTGCCATTCCCAGTTGTCCGGGTGCGAGTTACCAAGTGCCACTGTAATGCCGCCCTGGGCAGACACAGTGTGCGAACGGGTCGGGAACACTTTAGATAACAAGGCGCAAGTCAGGCCTGATTCAGTGATTTGCAAAGCAGCGCGCATACCGGCACCACCTGCGCCGATCACCACGGCATCAAATTCGCGTACTGGAATATTCACTTAAGCACCCCACAGAACAAACAGACCCACAGCCAGGTAGCCAAACGCCAGTGTGTACAGGACAAACTGCAGAATGGCGCGCAGACGGGCGCATTTCACATAGTCGGTCAGAACCTGCCACAAACCAATTTTGGTGTGGACGGCGATGCAAGCCAGCGCCAGCAGAGTAAAGGCTTTGACCAATACGTTGGAGAACAGGGCTTTCCAGTTGTCGTAGGTCACTTCAGGAGTGATCAAAAAGAAACCAAGAATAAATACAGTGTACAAAGTCAGAATGATAGCAGTGGCACGCAGTGAAACGTAATCCTGTACCCCATCCCGCTTTAAAGAGGCTTGATTCAGAACCATACCCAGACTCCAGCTAAAACAGCAACAACCAGCCACAGCGCGATAGCCGCTTTGGCGCTGGCGTTACCAGACTCTAATTCTTCCCAGTGGCCCATATCCATGATCAGGTGACGAATGCCGCCGATGATATGGTAAGACAGCACCGTCAGTGTGCCCCAGGCGATGAATTTAGCGATAAACGATGTCATCACTTCTTTCACAGTGGCAAAACCTTCAGGTGAGGATAAAGAGACAGCCCAGGCCCAGATCACGAACACTAATGCGAAGAACATGGCAACGCCAGTGACACGATGCAGGATTGAGGCTTTCGCCGTGGGAGGCATGGATATAGTGGTTAGATCAAGATTTACAGGTCTTTGCTTTTTCACAGTTTCTTGCCCATGAACGCCCTTTGCGGGCTTTGTTGTCATTATCGTTGCTGCATAAAACAGTCAACACCCAATGGATATACAGGCCACAGCGCAACGTGGTTCAGCCCTTTTTTATCTATCGATCGGTGAACTGATTTCGAACCCGCGACAGTATATATTTCACCGCTTCGGATTACAATTTATGTTTAATTTTACTGAAGAATTTCCGAGCAGTTACAGTATCGGTTCACACAATAATCGCAATACGACTAGAGTCGAATACTTATTAAACCTTAACGCATTAAAATTGACTTTGGTGCCCTGATTACGGGTAGAATAAGGTTCGCTACAGGTTAAACCAATAACAACACAGGAGAAATCCAATGGCAGATAAAAAAGCTGTTGTGCACATCGATGGTCAGGCGCCGTTTGAGTTGCCAATCTACTCTGGCACCGCCGGCACTGACGTGATCGATGTCCGCGCCTTGGGTCAACACGGCTACTTCACTTTCGACCCGGGTTTCATGTCGACTGGCTCTTGTGAATCAAAAATCACTTATATCGACGGCGACAACGGCGTTTTACTGCATCGCGGCTACCCGATTGAGCAACTGGCGGTTGAGTCAGATTACCTGGAAACCTGTTACCTGCTACTCGAAGGCGAACTGCCAAACGAAGAGCAATATATCAAATTCAAACATGTCATCACCCGCCACACCATGGTGCATGAGAAGCTGTTGTCTTTCTTCCAGGGTTTCCGCGTCGATGCGCACCCAATGGCGATGCTGTGCGGTGTTGTGGGCGCCATGTCGTCGTTCTATCACTCAGATTTGAACGTCAATGACCCCGAGCAGCGTAAACGTTCAGCCCACCGCTTGATTGCCAAGCTGCCGACTATTGCAGCCATGGCTTACAAGTACACCATTGGTCAGCCTTTTGTTTATCCACGCAACGACCTGAGCTACGCCGAAAACTTCCTGCACATGATGTTCTCTGTGCCGGCAGAAGACTACAAAGTCAGCCCTATCCTGGCCAAAGCGATGGACCGGATCTTCATGCTGCACGCCGACCACGAGCAAAACGCTTCAACATCAACCGTACGTCTGG
>CBINNO010000270.1:0-5161 GCA_966252055.1 uncultured Rheinheimera sp.
CGTCTGTATCTGCTGAGCAAGGGCTGGCTGGACGACGACGCTGACAAATCGGCGACCGAGCAGCTGCGTCAGGACATTCTGGACGCGTTAAAAGTGGCGGAAAAAGTGGCCAAACCGGGCATCGAACATCTGATCAGCGACGTCTACGCTGAACCTATCCCTGAACTGGAACGCCAGCTGGCGGACCTCAAAGAGCATATCCGTAAATATCCGGATGCGTATCCAATCACTTCAGGGAGAATGTAATGGCGAAAATGAATATGTTACAGGCCATCAACAACGCGCTGGATTTAGCGATGGCCAAAGATGATGGTGTGGTGTGTTTTGGTGAAGACGTCGGCCATTTTGGCGGTGTGTTCCGTGCCACCTCCAAGCTGCAGGAAAAATACGGCAAAGCCCGTTGTTTCAATACGCCGCTGACTGAACAAGGCATCGCTGGTTTTGCCAACGGCATGGCCGCACAAGGCATGAAGCCAGTCGCTGAAATTCAGTTTGCCGATTATATCTTCCCGGCCTTTGACCAAATCGTCAACGAAACCGCCAAGTTCCGCTATCGCTCAGGCAATGAATTCAACGTCGGCGGCTTGGTATTTCGTACGCCTTATGGCGGTGGTATTGCCGGTGGTCATTATCACAGCCAGTCACCGGAAGCTTATTTTGCCCACACGCCCGGCTTAAAAATTGTGGTCCCGCGTAACCCTGAACAAGCCAAAGGCTTGTTGCTGGCCGCGATCAGTTGCCCGGACCCGGTGATTTTCTTTGAACCGAAAAAGCTGTACCGCGCTTCAACCGGCGAAGTGCCTGAAGAGTATTACGAGCATGAAATCGGCAAAGCCGAAGTGATCCAAAGCGGTAAAGATGTCACGGTGCTGGCCTGGGGCGCCCAGATGGAAATCGTCGAAAAGGCGGTGGAAATGGCCGCTGCACAAGGGGTGTCCTGCGAGGTTATCGACCTGCGCTCCATTCTGCCCTGGGATGTCGACACAGTCGCAGCGTCGGTGGAGAAAACCGGCCGGCTGGTGATCAACCACGAAGCGCCGCTGACCGGTGGTTTCGCCGGTGAAATCGCCGCGACTATTCAAAAGCGCTGTTTCCTGCATCTGGAAAGCCCGATCATGCGGGTTTGTGGCCTGGATACGCCGTATCCGCTGGCGCTGGAGAAAGAATACGTCGCCGACCATTTAAAAACCTTTGAGGCCATCATGGCTTCAGTACGGTTCTGAGCAGGAGCAGGTCGATGAAAAAAGATTTTATTCTGCCAGATATCGGTGAAGGCATCGTCGAATGTGAGCTGGTCGAATGGCTGGTCAAAGAAGGCGACCGTATTGTCGAAGATCAGCCGATTTGTGACGTGATGACCGACAAAGCGCTGGTGCAAATTCCGTCGGTGCATAACGGCGTTGTCAGCAAGTTGTATTACGCCAAAGGCGATATTGCCAAAGTGCATGCGCCGCTGTTTGAAATGCAGGTCGACGGTGAAGCGCCGGCCGCTGCGCCTGCAGCGACCACTGCGGCGCCAGTGGCAGCCGGTGGCAAAGTGGTGGAAGACTTTATTCTGCCCGATATCGGTGAAGGCATTGTTGAATGTGAAATCGTCGACTGGCTGGTCAAAGAAGGTGACATCATCGCCGAAGACCAACCGGTTTGTGATGTGATGACCGACAAAGCGCTGGTACAAATTCCGGCTAAACATCCGGGCAAAGTGGTGCGGCTTTATACCGCCAAAGGCCACATTGCCAAAGTGCATGCGCCTTTGTTTGCCATTGAGCTGGATGTCAGTCTGGCGAGTGGCGCGCCGTCGGCGGTGCAGGTGGCGACAGCTGCTGCCAGTCCAACCACGCCGCCTGCGACTCAACCTGCTGCTGGCGCGCCAGTAACGGTGCTGCCGGCCGGTCACAAGGCGCTGGCAAGCCCGGCAGTGCGCCGGCTGGCACGTGAACTCAGTGTCGATATCCATCAGGTCCCTGGCTCAGGTCCAAAGGGCCGGGTGTTTAAAGACGATGTGCACGCCTTTGCCAGCGGTACGCCCGCAGCCCCTGTTGCCAAAGCAGCTACGCCGGCCGTGGCCTGCGCAGCCAAAGCCGTCAGCACAGCAGCTGGCCGGCGGGTTGAGCCTATCAAAGGCATCAAGGCTGCGATGGCACGGCAGATGGCCGATTCAGTCGCGACCATTCCGCATTTTACTTACTGCGAAGAAATCGACTTAACCGAGCTGATTGCCCTGCGGCAAAACCTGAAAGACGGTCTGGCCAAACAAGGTGTCAAACTCACTATGATGCCGTTTTTCATGAAAGCCATGTCACTGGCGCTTAATGAGTTTCCGTTGCTGAACAGCCAGGTGAACAGCGATTGTACTGAGCTTACCTTTTTCGACGAGCACAACATCGGTATCGCGGTCGACTCCAAAGTCGGTCTGTTGGTCCCCAACGTGAAAGATTGTCAGCGTAAGTCGATTGTCGAAATCGCGCAGGATCTGACCCGTCTGACCGATCAGGCCCGCGAAGGCCGCGTCAGTCCGGCGGATTTAAAAGGTGGCACTATCACTATTTCCAACATTGGCGCTATCGGCGGCACGGTCGCGACGCCTATTATCAACAAACCGGAAGTAGCGATTGTCGCGCTTGGCAAAGTGCAGCAGCTGCCGCGTTTTGACAGCAAAGGCAATGTGGTGGCGCGCTCCTTGATGCAAATCAGCTGGTCGGGCGATCATCGTGTTATTGATGGCGGCACTATTGCTCGTTTCACTAATTTGTGGAAAAAGTACCTCGAAGAGCCGTCCAGCATGTTGCTGGCACTGCGCTGAAGTTTTGCGCGCTTTGCAGTAAAAGCTGTTGAAAGCGCAGAAAAACTGCTAAAAAAGCCCCAATCGGGGCTTTTTTCATTTCCGTGGACTTGCTGCTTTTTATGTACAAACACCAGCTGCGCAATTTTTACATTCCGGAAGAGCAATCCTTTTATTTGCTCAACGCCAACGACGCCAAAAAACTGCGCGACTGGGTGGCGCTTTGTATCGAAGAGCTGACCAAACTGGGTTATCGCCAGATTGCGCTGGTCGGGAAAGGTGCCTACGGTTTTGCCTTTGCCGGCCAGGACGCGCGCGGCGAACATTTTGTGTTTAAGTTCTCCCGGATCAATCTGCCGCCGCATATTCAGGAACGCCTGGCCGATGAAGGCTACATGCTGTCGCAAATTCAGCATCCGGCAGTGCCGCGTTTTGTCACTTATCAGCTGATCAAAAAACAGGGCATTTTGATGATGGGGCGCGCGCCTGGCATCGATCTGGAACAATATGGCCTGCAGCACGGTCGCTTACCGGTGCGGCTGATCATCGACATTGCCGCGCAACTGGCCAGTCTGCTCAAGGTGCTGCGCAGCCACACCAAAGACGGTGAGTCCTGCCCGGTGGTGCATGGGGATATCAAACCCTCCAATATTGTGTTTGATGAAACAACAGGCCAGATCAGTCTGGTCGACTGGGGCAGCTCTGTGTTCGCCCAGACTGACGAACAGGGCCATTACCTCAGCAATAACGTGATGGCGCTGATGTCGGCAGATCTGCAACATTCCAATGCCAGACTGGGCGATGTGTATTTTATTGGTGCTGAGCAGCGCAGCGGCGCTTTATCCAGTCCACGTTTTGACGAGCAGGGCGTGGCGGGCACTTTGTACGCGCTCGCATCCGGTCAGGGCTGCCGTTTTGGCCGCAAGGCGATGCCAGCCAGAAGCCTCGGTTTGCCGGTTGAGTTTGCCACTATGCTCGACAGTCTGCTGGCCGACGACCCGCAGCTTCGGGCGCAGGCGGGTGACTATTTCCTCAAGGCGATGCCACGTCTGCAAAAACTGGTGCTGCCGGAACTTGCGCTGTTTGATGACAGGCCGCAGCTGCCGTTTGGCATCAATCAGCAGCAACGCGAGCTCGACACTGTGGTGTATTCCAGCCGAAAATCTTTCCTGCGCGAGCACAGCGATGAAGACGGCATTCAGTATGTCGACGATGTGCAGCTGGAGCGTTATTACAAAAACTACCTCGAAGGCATGGGTGAAACTGAAAAGGCCTTTGTGGCAGCGGTCAGCCGGCTGGGCCGTTATCCGGTGGTCGGAGGCCTCGCCATTCACTGGCAGCCGCAGGGCATTTATATCGACTGCCATTTTCATTTGTATCAAAGTACGCTGGCCGGTGCTTTTGCGCTGGCGGTGAATAATGTTGTGACGCTGGCGCGCGCCATCGCGAAGGTGGGCACTTTTAAAGCCTGTTTGTTTGACGCCCGCCCGACGCTGCATTTATCGCGGCCAGATCCGACTCAGGCTTTCACGGTTCCGGCGCAGATCCGCATTCCTTATGAAGTCAAAGCAGTCAGTAACGCCGAGCAGAGCAGCGCTCAGCATTCTTATTTTGAAGACGGCAAAGACCCTGACGAGCAGCTGGTGCTGCCGGACGCCATCATGGACGACCTGGCACAGCTGAACCTGATTCGTCATACCGGCTGTATTATTTTTGAGGTGACAGCCTGCTACATGAAGGTACACAGCTATTTCCATTTGCTTGATGACAGTGTTGAAGCAGAATTTCGCCAGTTACTGGCGAATATCGTCGACAAAATTCCGCTGATCCGCGGCGAAGGCGTTGGTGGCTTTATGAAACTGCCGCACAAGGATACCCGTCATTTTAGTCATCAGCTTTGCGCGCCGACCTTGTTCTACCCGGCGAATCCGAAGACATTCGAATATCAGGCGACACTAAAATAACCGGCAGGGCGGCCATGGCTTTGCTATGGTTTCACAGATGTAAAGACTAAAGGAAGTCATCTTGGACCCACAGCATTGGCAGCAGCAAATTGACATTCTGCGTGCAATTGCCGATCACTCAGGTGCAGTGATTGGCGCGAAAGACCTTTCAGGCCGTTATCTCTATGTGAATCAACAATATAGCCGCCTTTTTAGTAAAAATACCGAAGATTTCATCGGCAAAACCGATGAACAGTTGTTCCCGCCGGAAACCGCTGCCCAGTTTCGACGGGCCGACCAGCTGGCGCAGCATTCGGCACAGGCCATCAGTGTCGAGGAGCGTGTCGAGGTCGATGGCGTGCCAATGGAGTTTTTGTCGCTGAAGTTCCCGATCCGTGACACCCAGGGCCAGCTGTTTACCACGGGTCTGGTCGCG
>CBINNO010000271.1:0-5130 GCA_966252055.1 uncultured Rheinheimera sp.
CAGCTGAATTTCTTCGCAGTGGCCCTGATGCAGCAACATCGGCATCAGAAAACTCTCCACCATGATTTTGGCAGCCGGCGTCAGCAAGTCGCCGATCCGAAGATCAGGCGCCGGGGGCCGCTGACACAGCTGGTAAAACGCCCGGTTACCATAGACCACAAAACGTTCGGCGAGCGTCGTGACCAGCAATGCGCCGGGAAAATCGTCGGGCGCGGCCAGGCCCGCTAACCATGCGGCGGCAGGTTCTGCGCTGGTCAGCGCAACCGGTGCCGGCACTGCATCCTGTTTAGTCATGAGATGGCTGGCTCTGTAAAAACTGTTGCAGCGCCTGCGCCACCGCAGCCGGATGCGTCATGTGCAGGCAATGGCCTTTGGCGGCAATCAGTTGCAGCTGGCTGTGAGGCATCTGTTGTTGCATGTAAACACCAATCTCCTGGGCCGCCAGTGCGTCGCGCTCACTTTGCAAAATCAGCACCGGATGCTGATTGTCCGGCAACAAGGGCCGGTGATCGCTAAAGAAAGTCGCTTTGGCAAAAGTTTTGGCGGTAATGGGGTTTGTACTGCAGAAACTGTCGATCAGTTCAGTGCTGGTGGCGTCCTCTGTCGGCGCACCAGACACCAGCGGGGCCAGATAATGGGCCCAGCCGATGTAGTTTTTGTCCATTAAATCAATGAGTTCATTTAAATCTGAATGCTCAAAACCACCAAAATAATCGGGCGGCATATTTAAAAAACACGGCGAAGGGCAGACCATCACCAGGCTGTGAAAAGCCTGCGGGCGCTGCCGGGCAGCCAGCAGCCCAATCATGCTGCTGACCGAATGGCCGACCAGCACCACGTCGGTCAGGCCAAAGGCGTCGATGATCTCGGTGATATCCTGGGCATAACCGTCAAGGCTGGCGTAGCGCTCGCGCGAATAGTCGGCCATGCTGCCGGCCCCGGAGCCGACATAATCAAACAGCACCAGTTGAAAATGGGGGGCCAGTAAGGGTTCCAGCAGTCGCCACATCAGTTGGTTGCAGCCAAAACCATGCGCCAGCAGCAGCGTCTGCGTGCCCTGACCTTTGAAAGTGACGTTGTTTCTGGCCCTGATATAGGCTTGTTCTGTCATGCAAGCACTCCGACAAACTGGCTGAAGTGACCGCTATTAAAGCACTGATTGGAAAAAAAATGTAAGGATTATTTGCGAAAAAAGGAACGGCAGCGGCGAGCGCCATACTGTCAGCACCCGCAGCTTCTGCTGCATCAGAGCGCTGCCAGCACCACCTGATTGCGGCCTTGCCGTTTGCCCTGATAGAGCGCAGCATCGGCGGCGCTGATCGCCTGCGCCAGTCCTTGTGCGCCTGTGGCGATGGCGCTGACCCCAAAAGTTGCGCTGATGCTGCCGGCGACACCTTTGGGTTGCAGCTGGCTGATGCCGACTCTGAGTTCCTCTGCCAGCTGGGCCGCCTGCGCCGCGGTCGTATTGGGCATCAGCAGCAAAAACTCTTCGCCACCCCAGCGCGCCAGCAGATCCTGAGCCCGCAGCCGGCTTTGCAGAAATGCACTGACGGAAATAAGCACTTCGTCGCCGGCATCATGGCCATACTGGTCGTTGATTTGCTTAAAGAAATCGATATCCAGCAAGGTCAGCGCCAGTGGCGTCAGATGACGGCCGCGCTGCGCCTGAATGTGCTGCACTGCCTGTTGCAGGGCGCGACGATTGAGCAGGCCGGTCAGGCTGTCGGTATTGGACAGCTGCAACAATTGTTCGTTGGCGCTCGCCAGTTCGCGGGTGCGCTGCGCGACCAGCTGGTCCAGCCGGACTGCACGGCGCTGCAAATGGCGAACCCGCAAATGATAAATCAGCATCAGGCTGGCCAGCAGCAACAGGCCAATGCCCGCCATGCCGGTGCCTTGCAGATACCAGGGCACCGGCACCCACAGCAGCAGCGGTTTGGCCTGAATTTGCTGGCCGCCGGCCTGCGCCATCACTTCGAGCTGATGGCGGCCGGGCGCCAGCTGACCGAGCGTCAGCACGGCCTCGGGCCCGAAGTCATGCCAGACCGACTGGCCTTGCCAGCGAAAGAAATAACGCACCTGCAGATGCGGCTGAAAACTCAGCAATTTAAATTTGAGCTGCGCTTCGGCGAAATCTTTGGGCAACGAAATACCATGGGTGGCGTCGGCGGCACTGTAAATTTGCTGGCCGGCGCGAAATTCGGTCAGATGCAGCTGCATCTGCTGTGGCACCGGGCTTAAATCCTGACTGCTGAGTAAAAACAGGCCATGGTCAGTGGTCAGCAACATCTGATCGGGTTGCGTTGTCGTGGGCCAGGGCACAATGCCACGCGGTTGCACGCCGCTGAGGTCGAGACCGGGACGCGGGCTCAGCAAGCGGATGTCGCTGCCGTCTGGCTGCATCGCCAGCAAGCCATTGCGGCTTAGCACCCAGACCAGGCCGTTGCTGTACGCCAGTCCAATCACCCGCAGGTCCGGCAGCCCGTCGGCGAGGCCGAGCAGGCGAGCCTTGCTGAAATCGCGGCTCAGCTGAACCAAACCCGCATCGCTGCAGGCCAGAAACAGCTCAGGCAGTGGCAACAGGCAGTGGTAATAGCCTTTGACCAGCGCCGGCTCTTGCCAGCGCAGCCGGACTTCGGCCGCTTTGCCTTCAAATAACTGCCCACTGCGGCTGAGCAGCCACAAGGGCGCGTCGGCCGGCTGGTTGGCAGGAGTACTGGCAGAAAACGCGTCGCTCTGAATATCGGCCAGCCCATCGGGAACCTGCTCCGGGCGCAGCAATAAGGTGCCAAGCGGCTGGGCGGAACTGACCGGATCGGCTGGCAGCTGCTGCTCAGGTGGCAGCCGCAACACACCTTGTTGCCATAAACCCAGCCACAAGGCGCCGTCGGCTGCTTTGTGCATCGCCAGAATGTTGAGCCGGCCGGCGATTGTTGGCAGCGGCCATAATGTCGGCGCCGCGCCATCAAGCCGGAACAAGCCCTGATCGGAGCCAATCACCGGCTGGCCGCCATACTCGACCACCTGACGCAGGTAACTGACCGGCGGCTGTGTCGCAAAATGCAGCTGTTGCCAGTTGGGCCCGCTGAACTTCAGCAGCGACTGACCAAGCGGCAGCCAGTGGGCGCCATGAGTCTCACTGAGCACGCCAAGCCGGTGTTTTTGCTGGCTGCTGAGTACAGGGCTCAGATCTGCACTGAAGGGCCGCAGCGGCGTCGCCGGCAAGGGCACCAGACCATGGCTGCGGCTGGCCAGCCAGACTTGCTGGTTGCGGTCCTTGTGCAGAGAGCGCACGTCGAGCGCGCTGGCCAGCTGCGCAGCGTCAAGCTGGCCATTGTTCAGTTCCAGCTGATACAGGTTGTGAATAGTGCCGGCCAGCCAGCGGTTGGGCCCAAGCGGCAACAGCGTATTGATGTGGGTGATCTGGCTGGTATGGCTCAGCGTGCCGGCACGCAGATCCAGCAGATAAACACCGGCGTTGACGCCAATCATCAACTGCTGGCCGGCCACCGCCAGACTGCGGATCTCGCCGCTGGGCTCAAACTGACCGTCGCGACGAAACCAGTCGCCGGTCATGGCCCCGGTCTGGCTCAGCAGAAAAATACCGCGCGCCGTGCCAACCCACAGTTGCTGATTGTCATCGAGCGCCAAATCCCAGATGCGCTCAGCTGCCAGTGCCGGTAACACTTGTGCCTGCGGCTGGTCGGGGCTCAAAGTTGCAGCCTTGTGCCCGGTGACTGTTACTGCAGAGGAGCCTGGCACTAACGCTTGTGCGGCCAGTTGCGCGGTGGTGGCCGCAGCCGTCTGGCCGGTTGGCAAATCAAGCCGGGACAGCGTGGCAACGTCTTGTGGCAAGGCGCTTATCTGGGCGGCTTTGAGCACAAATAAACCACGGGCAGTGCCAATCCACAGGTTGTGCGCCGCGTCAAATTTCAGGATTTGGATGTGCTGACTGTCGGTCGGCAGCGCGATTTGTTGCCAGTAGCGGCGGCTGCTGTCGAGCCGCCACAAGCCATGCCCCCAGCTGCCGACCCACAGGTTGTTGTGCTGATCGGCGGCCACCTGGCTGATACTGGCTTTGGCGAGCACGGCCGGTGGCAAAAAGCGCAGGTAATCTTCACCGTCAAAACGCAGCAGGCCGTCGTATTCGCCGGCCAGCCACAAAAAATCCTGCTGATCCTGCGCCAGGTCATACACCACGCCGGGTTGACTGAGCGGCGCGTCCGCGGGCCGGGCTGCCGCCATGAACAGACACAGGTTGCAGCACAGCAGCACTGCGTTAAACAGGTACACCAACAACAGGCAGGTCCTTGGCAAAAGTCACTCCAACTACAAGGTGCAGTGTTCTACTGTAGCCGACACGCAAGCGGCCAGCCAACCGGCGGCGCCTGATTGCTCAAAGCCTGAGCGCTCTGCGGCCTTGGCGATAGGCCGCCGGGTTTGCCAAAGCACAGCTCGATTCAGCACAGCGCCATTGCGTACAGCTGCGCAGGACTGCAAAGCACAAAGTCCCACCGTAGCGTCAGCGTGCAAACAGGCACTGGCTCAGTTGAACTGCCGCTCGCAAGGGGCACCATCGCCATCTCCATCCATTTTGGTATCCGGGCAGTTCTGCAGGAAGAAAACGGCTTCGGCTTTGGAGCGCATCTGGCTGCAATGCTGACGACCGTCACAGCGAAGCACCTCAGGCTCGGCGGTTCTGACAGATTCGGTCTGATCCCACTCGTCGGCGGATGATGCAGCCGCAGTGTCTGCCAGTGTCGGTGAGCTGGTCAGCACAGGCGGCTGAACCGCTGGCTCTTTGACAAACCACAGCCAGCCAAAGTAGCCGCATAACAGGTAAATCAATAATTTTTTCATGCTTGCTCCTGATTCTCGCTGGCCGCTTTGGGCTGCTGCCGCTGTGATGTTGTTTCTGTTTTCTGTATGCACACAATTGACGACGGTGCGCAAGTGAGGCCCTTTGCCTGTGCGCATTTCTGTGGGCCGCTGGGGTTCTATCTGCGCCGGTTTAGCCAGAACCAGCCAAACAGCAACAGCATCAGACTGCTGCCGCCAATCAGTTCCAGCATGCCTTTGGGGATAAAACAACCGAACAGGATGACGCCGGGCTGGCGGCCTGCGCCCTGG
>CBINNO010000272.1:0-5099 GCA_966252055.1 uncultured Rheinheimera sp.
GAAGATATGTTTACCGGCATAGTACAGGCCAAAGTGCAGGTCCTGCAGGCAGAACGTGTGGCGAGCGGCGATGCTGCAAAGAACGCTGCAACTTTTTTACGGCTGACCGTACAGGCTGGCACCGGCCGGCTGGAGCAGCTGCAGCGGGGTGCCAGCATTGCCGTCAACGGCACTTGCCTGACCGCGACAGAATTTGACAGCGACGCCGGTTGGGTGCGTTTTGACGTGATTGACGAGACACTGCACAAAACCAATCTGGGCACGCTCAATGCCGGCAGCTGGGTCAATTTTGAGCGTTCGCTGAAGTTTGGTGATGAGATTGGTGGCCATCTGGTCTCTGGCCACGTACAGGCGACGGCGCGAATTGCAGACATAATCCGCACGCCCGACAACTGTGCTATGCAGCTGGAATTCCCGCCAGAACTGGCGCCTTACATTCAGCCAAAAGGATTTATCGCGGTGGATGGTGCCAGTCTGACCGTCGGGGCTGTCGATGGCAATCGCTTCTGGCTGCACCTCATCCCGGAAACGCTGGAAGTCACCACGCTGGGACTGCGCCAGCCAGGCGATGCGCTCAATCTGGAGCTGGACGCACAAACTGTCACCATAGTACAGACAGTCGAGCGACTGTTGCAGGCGCGCGGTCTTGGCGGGCAACTTTAATAAAACTGTTCGTCTTCGGCGTCGACAAACACCTGCACGCTGCGGTTCAGCTCATCTTTGTGCGTGGTGATGTGGATGGGATTGCAGCAGTTGCTGCAGTCTTCAATGTCGTCCTGATCATCACCGCTGATGTCGACGGTGATGTGTGTGGGGTGGCCGCAAAACGGACAGAGAATGGTTTTGTGCAGTAGTTGCATGGCAGTCTCCCAAGATGAAGTTGCTGCTTTGGCTGCAGCAATATAAAGACGGATACAGCAATCAGAAAACCACAGAGTCTTGAGGAGTGTAGGTTTGTTGCGCGGGACGGGCGAGCAAACCCATACAGCCACTGCATGGCAGCTGTCATCTGTTTGTAAAGGCCGGGGCAGAAACGCAAAGGAACTCAGTATTTTAGCGGGTTTGCACGCCTTTACGGCGACAAAACCCGCCTTGAGCGCTGGCTTATTGTCAACGTCCGAGCAGCGCTGGTGTCAGCTCCAGCAGCGATGGAAGGATGGCGTCTGCGATGCTGTAGCGCGGGTCGGCACGGTGTTGCGCGTCTGGCACCGCGTAACAGCGCATGCGCGCCGCTTTGGCCGCAATCACGCCGGTCACGCTGTCTTCCAGCGCCAGGCAATATTCAGGGTTGATACCAAGTGCGGCGGCGGCATTGAGGTAAACCTGTGGGTGCGGTTTGGCATAAGGCAGAAACTGCGCAGAGCAGGTGGCCGCAAAATAATCTCTGATGGCAAAATGTTCGAGCGCGGCCAGCATCATCAGATGGTTAGATGAAGTCGCCAGCGCCACCGGCAATTGCAGGTCCCGGCACAAGCTGAGTGCCTCACGTGCGCCGGGTAACAAACGCCCATGCGCCTGCTGCAGCCTAATCACTTTGTGAATGATGCTGTCGGCCACTTCGCCCTGCGTCGGCCCTTGCCACGGATGACGCTGATACCAGTATTGCACCACATAATCGCAGCGCAGCCCGACCGTTGCTTGGGTGTCCGCCAGCGTAAGTGGCACACCGAGAGAGGAAAATACTTCAAATTCAGCTTGTTGCCAGAAATCTTCCGAATCGAGCAGCAAACCATCCATATCAAAAATAACCGCCTGAACCATCTGTACTCCGTGCTGTGCTGAAGAGGGCTGAAACGTGCTGCGCTGAAGCGGCGTCGGCCAGCCAGTGGCTTATTCAGCTGAGCAATTGCTGGATCTGCTCCTGCGCCTGCCATGCGTAACGGCCACCTCGCAGGTATGCCAAATGCAATAAGTGGTACAGGTTATACAGGTCTTTGCGACTGGTAAAGCCGTCAGGTAACGGATACACCTGTTGGTAGGCGTTGAAAAACGCCTGCGGCAGCGGGTTGAACAGTTCGGCAAAAGCCAGATCCACTTCGCGGTCACCAAAATAACAGGCCGGGTCAAACAACACCGGCGCTTCACCGAGAAAACCGACATTGCCGCGCCAGCACTCGCCGTGCACCAGTGCGGGTCTTGGCTGATGATGGTGCAGGCGCTGGCGTACCCGTTCGACAATTTTATCAATATCACCAAACACTTGTCGCTGTTCGGCCAGTAGCTGTAACAACCAGCCAATCCGTTGTTCGCTGAAAAAACTGGACCAGTTCGCTTGCCACTGATTGGGTTGCAGCGTCGCACTCAGATAGTTGTCCCAGTCAAATCCGTACATCGCCTGGTCATCGGCCTGGTGCAGAAAAGCCAGCTGGTGGCCAAGAGCCTGCCAGCCATATGGATGGTCACTGGTCAGCGGTAAATACTCCAGCACTAAAAAGGATTTTTCGATAGTTTGACCCGCGCAGATCACCTGAGGCAGCCGCACACAATGCCGATGCTGCATAAAACCGAGACTCAGCGCTTCGGTCTCGAAGCTGTCGAGCACGCCACGGTGATTGAGTTTAAGCAGAAATTGCTGGTCGCTACCGCGAATTTGATACAACAAATTGTCTGAATGGGTTTGCAGCTGTTGCTTATGTTCGATCCGAAAATCCTGCTGTAACTCTGCGCTGATATGTTCTGCGATGGCCTGCCACATATTGAACTCCGAAGCTGTCGCGGCGGGATGTCGCCGGCTGGTGAAGCGTTCAGTGGTTAAGCATGGCTGATTTTAGCGAGGCCGCCTTTGATCTGGCGCGGATTTTCAGCAAAATCAGCCGGCTGGCCTTCGGTTGGCCTGTTCAGACGGCCGGAAGGTTTACCGCTGCTGGCTCTTCGTGCTAAGCTCGCCGCGCCTTTTTGGCGTTCATGCTGCACCGGAACCCCAATACCGCCACGTTGTGTACCAAATGACCTCTGGTTGGGGTCATCAACTGGACCGCTAGGCGTTGTTGCCGCTGTGGATTTATTCATCATGTGACCCATTGTGGGGGTCACCACTGTAGGAAAGTCACTATGCCAGTCATTACACTGCCTGATGGCAGTCAACGCGTATTCGAAGCCCCATTATCTGTGATGGATGTCGCCAAAGACATTGGTCCGGGCTTAGCCAAAGCCACTATTGCCGGTAAAATTAACGGCCAGTTAGTGGATGCCTGTGAACTCATCACCGAAGACAGCAGCTTAAGCATTGTTACCAGCAAAGATCAGGAAGGTTTAGAGATCCTGCGCCACTCTTGTGCGCATTTGCTCGGTCATGCCATCAAACAATTGTGGCCAAACGTCAAAATGGCGATTGGTCCGGTTATCGACAACGGTTTTTACTACGACGTGGATTTAGACCGCCCGATCAGCAGCGACGATTTAACGCAATTAGAAGCGCGCATGCTGCAGCTGGCGAAGACTGAATACGACGTCGTGAAGAAAAAAGTCAGCTGGCAGGAAGCGTACGACACCTTCGCAGCCCGCGGCGAATCCTACAAGATGGAAATTTTGACCGACAATGTCGCCAAAGACGACAGACCGGGTCTGTACCATCACGAAGAATACATCGACATGTGCCGCGGTCCGCACGTGCCAAATATGCGCTTCTGCCAGCATTTCAAAATCATGAAAGTGGCCGGTGCTTACTGGCGTGGCGATGCGAAAAACAAAATGCTGCAACGCATTTATGGCACCGCCTGGGCAGATAAAAAGCAATTAGCAGCTTATTTACTGCAGCTGGAAGAAGCCGAAAAACGTGACCACCGTAAAATCGGTAAAGCGCTTGGCCTGTTCCACTGGCAGGAAGAAGCACCGGGCATGGTGTTCTGGCACAATGATGGCTGGGTTATCTTCCGCGAGCTGGAAACATTTGTTCGCGAAAAGCTGGTTGAATACGAGTACGAAGAAGTCAAAGGTCCATTTATGATGGACAAAGTGTTGTGGGAGAAATCTGGTCACTGGGAAAAATATGCTGAAAACATGTTTGTCACCAGTTCAGAAAACCGTGATTACGCCATCAAACCGATGAACTGCCCTGGCCATGTGCAGATTTTTAATCAGGGCCTGAAATCATACCGCGATTTACCGCTTCGGATGGCGGAGTTCGGCAGCTGTCACCGTAACGAGCCGTCAGGCGGTTTACATGGCCTGATGCGTGTGCGTGGTTTTACCCAGGACGACGCGCATATTTTCTGTACAGAAGAGCAAATTCAGGAAGAAGTGGCCAGCTGTATCAAAATGGTGTTTGATGTGTACAGCACCTTTGGCTTCAAAGACGTCAAGGTTAAGCTGTCAACCCGGCCGGAAAAACGCATTGGTTCTGATGACATGTGGCATAAAGCGGAGCAGGGCCTGGCTTATGCGCTGGAGTCCAATGGCATTGCTTATGACCTGCAGCCGGGCGAAGGTGCGTTTTATGGTCCGAAAATCGAATTCACGCTGCACGACTGTTTAGGCCGTGCCTGGCAGTGTGGCACAGTACAGCTTGATTTCGCATTGCCGGGACGCCTCGGCGCAAGTTTTGTCGCCGAAGGCAATGATCGGCAGGTGCCGGTGATGATCCACCGCGCCATTTTGGGTTCGATTGAGCGTTTCATCGGCATTCTGATCGAAGAATACGCTGGTTTCTTCCCGGCCTGGCTGGCGCCGACTCAGGTTGTCGTGATGAATATCACCGACAATCAGGCCGAATATGCCCAGCAATTGGTAAAAACTTTCAAATCTCAGGGGATTCGTGCAAAAGCCGACTTGAGAAATGAGAAAATAGGCTTTAAAATCCGCGAGCATACGCTTGCCCGCGTACCGTACCTGGTGGTTGTCGGTGACAAAGAAGTCGAAGCCGGCGATTTGGCCTTACGGACACGCAAGGGTGAAGACCTTGGTAAAATGACTGTCGCAGCTTTTATTGACAAACTGACGACAGAAATCAACAACCGGGTCTGATAGTTTTCAATCTCTGGAGGAACGTACCATTAAAGTAGGAAAGAAACCGTTAGCGACCAACAGACCTAACCGGATTAACGAAGAAATCAATGTACGTGAAGTACGTCTGATCGGTCTGGAAGGCGAACAGTTGGGTG
>CBINNO010000273.1:0-5065 GCA_966252055.1 uncultured Rheinheimera sp.
AACGTATGACAGCGCTTCATTTTGGCTGAACCCGCAAACCTTAGTTTATTTTTCGCAGTTTTGGGGGCGAGGTCATACCGCGCCACCACGCGTGTTCACTTTCGAATTGCTCAAAGAGATCTGCCAGCCTGGTTTTAACTTTGAGAATTTGCCGGCTCTGCTGGCGCGTCTGGATGGTAAACATGTGAGCCTGATCGACAAGGTTGTGCTAGAGGAGAAGAATGGTGTGCTGTGTGGGAAAATTGTCCGGTCTGTAAGTGCACAGGACAGGATAGTCTCGTTTGCATTCTATCTGCTGCAAAATGGCGAACGCGTCGAATACGTCACCTATCAGGCTGAATGTGAAGTGCGTTTCAGGACTGAACCGGGTTCCGGTTTATTCCAGGTCGTCGGTTTTGCCCGGGAAGGGGAAAGTAAAACAGTGGTCAAATCAAACAAAATTCATATTGGGAATTAGTGATGGATACCAGAATATTAGATTGCACCTTACGTGACGGTGGTTACTACAACCAGTGGGATTTTCCGCTTGATGTGATCAATCAGTATCTGCTGACGATGGCGAATGCTGGCGTGGACATTGTTGAGCTTGGGCTACGTTCTTTTATCAACGACGATTTCAAAGGGCCTTGTGCTTATACCACTGACGATTTTATTCGCAGTCTGCAAATCCCGGCACAGTTAAAAATTGCGGTGATGGTGAACGCCGTTGAACTGCTGAAAGAAGATGATCCCGCAGCGTCTTTAGCGAAGCTGTTCCCGACGGACGCTGCCAGTGGTCCGGTCGATGTGGTACGGATTGCTTGCCATGTGCATGAATTTGAGCGAGCGCTGCCAGCCAGCCTTTGGCTGAAAGAGCGCGGTTTTATGGTCGGTTTTAATCTGATGCAGGTTGCTGATCGCAGCCAGCTGGAAGTAGAGCAACTATCCAAAGTGGCCTGCGATTATCCACTGGATGCCCTTTATTTTGCCGACAGCATGGGCAGTATGGATCCGGCTCAGACGTTGCAAATCGTGCAGTGGCTACGCAGTCACTGGCAAGGTGCACTTGGCATCCACACACATGACAATATGGGACTGGCGTTACAGAATACATTGGCCGCACTGGATGCCGGCGTCAGTTGGCTGGACGCAACAGTAACCGGGATGGGGCGCGGCCCTGGCAATGCCCGCACAGAAGAGCTGGCGATTGAGATTGCAGCCCGTCGTGGCAGCAAAATTAATCTGGTGCCTTTGCTTGGCCTGATCCGCAGTTACTTTCAGCCGCTGAAGAATGAATGTGGTTGGGGTTCAAACCCCTACTATTACCTGTCCGGGAAATACGGCATTCATCCTACTTATATTCAGGAAATGCTCGGTGACAGCCGGTACAGTGAAGAAGACTTGCTGGCAGCTATCGAGTATCTGCGTACGACTGGTGGTAAGAAATTCAGTAACCAGAACCTGGATGCCAGCCGTCAGTTTTATCAGGGCGAAGGCCGTGGCAGTTGGCAGCCGGCGACCACCTTCCAGGGGCGTACTGTTTTGTTACTGGGGACTGGTCCTGGCGTGGCAGCGCACAGAGATGCTATCGAGCTTTACATCAGGCGCCATCAACCACTGGTGCTGGCGTTGAATACGCAATCTTCTATCGCACAGGAGCTGATAGATCTGCGCATTGCCTGTCACCCAATGCGTTTGTTGGCAGACTGTAAGGCTTACCGGGATTTGCCGCAACCACTGATTACGCCATTGGCTCAGCTGCCGGATGACATCCGGCGTGAACTGATGGACATCAATTGTCATGACTTTGGTTTGACACTGGCGCCACAACGATTTGAATTCCATGCAACCTCAGCGGTGTTACCTACTTCACTGGTTGCTTGCTACGCGCTGGCTTTGGCTGCAGCGGGTCAGGCCAGCGAAGTATTGATGGCTGGATTTGATGGCTATGCAGCGGAAGATCCGCGTAATTCAGAAATGAACCGTTTGCTGGCGCTTTATCAGGAAACTTTAGGGGCAGCCAGGCTGACGGCTGTAACGCCCACACGTTATGAGTTGAAAACACGCAGTATTTACGGTTTGGCGTGATAGGAAATAGTATGTCTGTCCATGTATTTTTACCCTGCCGTAAAGGCAGTGAACGTGTACCACGCAAAAACATTATGCCGTTCGGTGGCCATGAACATGGCCTGATCAGCATCAAGCTTGCTCAACTGCTGGCTTGCCCATCGATTGACGAAGTGGTGTTGTCTACCAACGACCCGGATATCCTGGACTTCGCCAGTACTATCCGGGATGGTCGTCTGCGGTTGCATCAGCGTGATGAATCCTTGAGTTTAAGCTCAACCAGTACTGATGAACTGGTCCATCATGCGGTCAGTCTGATCCCACAAGGCGATATTCTGTGGACTCATGTGACTTCGCCTTTTGTAAACGCAGACATCTATCAGCAGGTGCTCGCCCGCTACCATCAGGTGCTTGCCGAGGGTTTTGATTCCTTGATGACGACCAGCAAAATCCACGGCTTTTTGTGGAATGATCAAGGGCCCCTCAACTACGACCGCAGCCAGGAAAAATGGCCAAGAACCCAGACCATAGCGGCGGTACACGAAATTAACAGTGCGGTTTTTCTGGCTAATGCGGATATCTACCGCAGCGAAGCAGATAGGATTGGCCGACGGCCGTATTTTTATCCGCTGGATAAAATTGTAAGTTTTGATATCGACTGGCCGGAAGATTTTGCGCTGGCGCAGGCCATCGTGCGGGATGGTATTGCCAAAATATGAAACTGGATGACTATCAAACCCTGGTGTTCGACTGCGATGGCGTAGTGCTTGACTCCAATAAAGTGAAAACTCAGGCGTTTTATCAGGCGGCTTTACCTTATGGTGAAACTGCAGCACAGGCACTGGTTGAGTATCACTGCTTACATGGTGGCGTGTCGCGCTACAAAAAGTTTGCCTGGTTTATTGCGCAACAGCCTTCTGTCATTGACGGTCATGGGTTGGATGAATTGCTGACTTCTTATGCAAGTCATGTCTGGCAAGGGTTACTGGATTGTGAGGTGACCGCTGATCTGGCCAGCTTGCGTCAACGCAATCCGCAGCAGCGCTGGTTAATTGTGTCAGGGGGAGACCAGGCAGAGCTCAGAAAAGTTTTTATGCATCGCGGCATGGACAGTTGGTTTGATGGCGGCATCTTTGGAAGCCCCGATGCAAAAGACCTGATCTTGGCCAGAGAACTGCAAAGCGGCAACATTGCTGGTAAAGCGTTGTTTTTAGGAGATAGCCGCTACGATTTTGAAGTAGCTCATCAGGCAGGCCTAGATTTTGTCTTTATCAGCGACTGGACTGAGTTCCACGATTACCCGCAGTTTTGTGCCGGGCGCGGGCTTTCAGTCGTCAGAAAAGTTTCTGATTTGTTAACCACTTAGCTTCACTTTTATATGCTGAAGATGTTGTACTGACTCACCTTGGACATCCGCAACTCTGACTTACATCAGAACAGTCAGAATGTTGCCGGAGCCCAAGGTGAACACTCATAACCAACTATTGTTATCCGCCCTGTTGTTGTGTTGCTTAAGCGTAACCGCACCTTGCAGCATTGCAGTCTTCCGTATTTTCTAGATATCTTTCTGATTTTATTGCAGAATATTTCAAGTTTGCGGCTGTTTGGTTAGATATCTAGTGCACTTTTCCGGCTTAGCTGTGTCAGTTCTGCGAGACTCACAATCAAAGTGGTATTTTTTTAACAACATTTTGCATACAATTTCAGTCTGATTCGGCTGGTTAATGACCTGTAGCTGTGATGATTTACTATGCCACGCTATGAATAGCGCTAATGTATATTTTATTTAATATGAAGGTTTATGCCCAATAATGGATGGTTCAATTGAAAGTTCGTGGGCCAGTCTGAGCGATCCATCCTTTAAAGAAGGTGAGATTTCTTTTCAGACAGGCGACTCTGCTATTGATACGAAGTTCATCAGATGTGCGAAGAGTTCTGAATGTTTGATAGTATTTTTTCACGCTGCCATTGATAGAGCTAAGTTCAGTTTGCCTTTTTATTCTGGTCTCAATCATTTATTTACCCCTCATGCTCATCAGCTGTCAGTATCCGACCCCACCATGTCATTTGATGAAGAACTGAAGACCGGTTGGTATATTGGAACAGAAGATTACAATACCCAGAATGAGTTCAAAGCATTTATAAAACAAGTTAAGGAAACGTTGGGAATCCAAAGGACACTGTATGTAGGAGGGTCTACGGGCGGGTTTGCTAGTCTGTACTACTCATTTTATGATGACAATAGTTGCGCTATAGCCTTGCAGCCCCAAATATCATTGGCCTTAAACCGATACAGACATACGTATTTGGAACTTTGTTGGTCCAGCAGACAGTTGGCTGATATCTCTCAGTATGTTTGTACTGATATTGGTGATTTATACAAAGATGACTTCAATAATTCAGTTATCTATCTGCAGTAAACGGCTGATTTGAATTACATAAACTTGCATATGCCAGTGTTTAGTACGGCCATCAAGAGTAGAAAAAAAGGACAGGCTATATTTCACGTGGATTTTTGGGGCGCATTTGGCCATGCACATATTCCCCGGCCAGTAATGAACACCTGGATTATGGCCGCATTAATGGCGAGAACATTAAAAGCGGAAGACATTTTGATGACCAGGCATGAGTTAGTGCTTGAAGCGGAGCGGGTGACGACTACAGCTCAATTGGACAAGACTTATTCTGAGAAAGATATAGCGATGGCAGATCTGTTATGTAACCTGCAACTTTCATCACTCACACGTCAGGAGTAAGTCGATGAGTAATCCTTATAAAAAAATGCCCGCACAATCTTTTTGGCGAACAGGCGTAGCAAATGTACATTTTAATGATTTACAGGACCTGTGGCAGCCACTTCATCTGACCAAAGCAGATAAAATTGCAACAGCAGGTAGTTGTTTTGCGCAGCATATTGGCAACAATCTGGCGTTACGAGGTGCAAACTATCTGGACTTTGAACCGGCGCCTCCTGTTTTTGAAACCTTGGATGAAGCACGCAGATTTGGTTATGGTGTTT
>CBINNO010000274.1:0-5005 GCA_966252055.1 uncultured Rheinheimera sp.
TCTACAAAAAGAGTGAATCGCACATGTGCATCGATCGATGATTGAATGGATTGGTGCGCTACTCGGCGGAAATTGAGTCAGTGTCGGTAAGGTGGTTATCTGTTATGCCGGAAACCAAGTGTCCGATGCGCAAGAAACGATTTTTCAGATGGCTTCGTATTAAGTTAATACTTGGCCGTCCCTAATTCGATCGTTTTCCTAGATACGAATTTAGCGAGGTTAGCTGCTCGAGATGCTGCTGTGAACATGCTCACACCACCTAATTCCGGAGTGGGTTACTGCTGGCATTTGAGCAGATATATCGGCTTTTGTCCTTATATCGTTGAAGATTGAGGAGCTGAAAGCTGGCGGGAAATAATTAATATATATCAAGTAAGTACAAGACTTTATCCTTCATCTCTAACATCCAATATGCGTCCTGCTTAAAAGATTACACCAGATGCCAATGGTGATGAACCACATCAACATTGGAGATTCATCATGGCTCAATTACATCAAGCCTCCTTTCAAAAACCACGTCCAGTCAATGGTTTGTGGAATTACTGGCAATATGAAGGTCTGTCAGTAAATCTGCACCATGGACCATTAATATATGATTACCTTGATTCTATTCACCGAACGATCATGAGTTCTCTGTTTCACTCGCCACGTACATTTGCGGTCCGATTTGACTTGCGGGTACCACAAAATTTTGATGTGAGAGACAGTGCGGTGATTAGTCGTTTCTTTGCGTCACTCAAGGCCCAGCTAGATGCTACGGATGCCAAAAAGGTGCGTGAGGGCCAACGGCTTCGCCCTCACAACCTGCGTTATGTGTGGGTACGCGAAATAGGAGAGTGTGGTCGTCCGCACTACCACGTACTTGTGTTACTCAATGAAGATCGTTTCAGAACACTTGGTTCGTTATGCTCTGAGGAGGGAAATTTGTCGGCACGGATCAAGAAAGCCTGGGCTAGCGCTCTGAGGCTACCTTTAGAGCAATTAGGCGGGCTAGTGCATTTCCCTGATAATCCGCAATACCACTTGGATTTAAATGACCCTGGATTCCGTTCGGTGCTTAACAGCTTATTCTTCCGTGTGAGTTATTTTGCCAAAACACCGACGAAGATTTTTGGTTTGGGACAACGTAACTTTGGGGCAAGCTGGTCATGACAAAACGGAGCTTTTTCTAGGTAATATAGGTACAAATTGCTCTCGAATAACTAATTGCCAGTAAGTCCATCCGATGAACTAAACCGAAGTCCAGCCTAGTCATTGGGCTGGCCAATCTTTAAGTGGTAGCGATACATCTGTTGTCACTGAACCCATTAGCGAGCAATCATATTGCAAGACAGCGGGTATTGATTGAGGCGAGTGGAAACAGAGCAAAGTTTTCATTCCGTCACCAAATGACGTAAGGGCCGTTTATTCTGTGTGCTTGTTGACGAATACTCAGGATCGACCTGCCGTGATTGAGGCTGACGCTTTACCGCCGCATAGGGTGCTGCTGGTTTGCTGTGATACTGCCGTGCCCCAAGCACTACATCAACTAATTGATCACACTGGTTATTGGGAGGCGGGACAGGATGTTGGTTATGGTAACTTGCAGATGCACGTTATGTTGCTACAGGAAGTGCCTAACGTCCTTAGTAAGCTGCTTGCAGCGCCCTCGTTAGCGAGTTGTCTTGATGTTTTACAGTGTTCATTAAATCGCGAACAGTGCCAATGGATATTGTCTGCAACTGATCTTGCTGCTCTACTGGAATTAGCCGTGCAGCAAGATTGGATAGTATTTGTGAATGATGCACCGCCAGGTAGTGAGCTTGCTATGTTGCAGTTGCTGCTTGCAGAACGATTGTATGATTTTTTATCGGCATCTGTTGATAGAGCTGTCTTGGCGCCTGCCAAGATACCGGTCGCAAAACCAGTGTTTATCCAATGCCAGCCAGATAGTATGCCCGCGAACTGGCCAGCGTTTTATCAGCAGCTCGATAGCAACAGTCGTTGGCAGCAATTAATCCATTGTCGTTGGAGGATGATTAGTCCAGATAAGAATTCAATGCAACGTGTAGTTGCTGACGAACAGTCATGGTTGGCTGAGCGGCTTTACCTGTTATTACTGGGCAGTACCGCCTCGGACATAGGCCCAAGGTTGGATGAGCTGACCATGGCAAATTTGGTGGAGCAGGGGAGCGCAACAAGCACACACCGGGTTGGCGCGATGTGGCTTGATTGGCGGGTGTTTGCATCTGAGGAGCCGCCGGTTGAAACTGATCCGCTGCAAGTCAGTTTTTCTTTATTGCCAGTCGAAGATTACAACGCTGATACCCGGCTAACAGCGGTTAGCATCTGGCAGGGATCACTGTTAGAACGTGGGCCTGACATGAACTGTTGGCCAAGGTCGCATCATCAGTTTTCACATGTACGGATCTGTTTAAAGCAACTACCTGAGGATTTAACAGAGCATCATTTGCTGCTCATTCAGCGTCAACAGCCAAGACCTTTGTGGCAGCTACGAGGTTATTGGCGTCTGTGCTTGGTTTAGGTATGAAGTCTGATCGGCAATTGTGAGGTGTGTATGCAGCTAATTATCCGGCAATTCAGCGGCAGGGCTGGCCGCGTGTTACCCCAGCAAGATACCATGCTGTTTGCAAGCGGCCAGCAAATAGAGTGGCTGCAGCAGCCATCGTTGGCGCTGTCACATGACATCAGCAGTGCAGAGCCTTTACTGCTGGCAGTGGCTGATGGTGTGTCCAGCAGCCCTGTGCCGGCAACGGCCAGCCGGCTGCTGCTCCAACTGTTGGCGCAAAACTGGCAAGCGGGCTTGTTAGCCGGAACCCGGTTAAACAGTAAACAACTGCGAACCAGTCAACAGCAACTAACCGCTAAGCTTTCTGGCAAAGCCGCCAGCTTTGGCGCTTCGACCACTATTGCTGCGCTTGAAGTGACTGCTGGCGGTTTTAAAGTGATTAATGCCGGTGATAGCCGGGTTTGGAGTTACCGGCAGGGAAAGCTGCTGCAGCTTACTGTTGATCACTGCTATGCCGCGGAGCTAACTGCGCCGTCTAACCAGCCACTGGCACAGTGTTATCAGGCGTTAACCAGCTATATAGCTGCCGATCCTGACGCTGAGGATTTTGTCGTGTCGGTGGGGGATGGCGCGATTGAACCTGGTGACCAGTTTTTGCTCACCAGCGATGGCATTCATGATGCGATTGACCCGCAAGCGCTGGCGTTATGTCTCGCCAACGGCAGCGCAGATGTGGCCGAGCTGGATGCTTTGCTCGGCCAGACTCTGTTTGACGATAACGCCAGTTTAATTTGGCTGTGCTGTTGAAGTTCAATCGCTGGCCTCACCGCCAGTGCTTTAGTTTTTGCCTACTTTGCCAAGATTTACTCTGTCGTTTAACTATTTAAAACATCCGTCAGCGCATCAAAGAAGTTCTCTTCATTAAATTCAGCTCGCACCAACTCGGCTGGGTCGGCTGATTTTTTTGTGCAGATTTGCCAAACCCAATTTGCTTGCTCGCCTTCAACAAAATAATGCTCATGCTCAATGTATTGGGTAGTCAGACTAAAAGAAATGCGACTATTCGAGCAGGTCATCGAAACTGATCCTCTTGCTGATCTGCTTGCCAAATCAGTCCCATTCGGTTCAAAGGTCAATTGATGTTCGGCAAATGAGACCACCATGACTTTTGCTGTGTAATCAATATCAAAGTCGTCAAGTGGGTGGTCTTTATAGGCATAAGTCACAAGACCTTTTACGATATACGGGGCTAACCACAGCTCCAGCGATTTATAGAACTGTTCGAGGCAGATCAACCATTCATCGATCCTCGCTTGAAACTGTTCATGCTCTGTTTGAGGTTTTACGTTCTGCATATTCAATAAACGTTCGAATGTGGTTTTGCTCATTATCTCTGCCCTTATTTAGATTGAACTGCTAAAAACCTAAGCGCTAAGCCAACTCTCCAGCAACCTTGGTACTTGCTCGACAGCTTCCCCTTGCCAGAGATAAAAACCGATAGGGCAGTGCTCGGGGCGCACATCGACAAAGTACTTCTCGGCGCGTTGGCGGCAATGGTAAATCAAGGACGCGGCCGGTTCGACCACCAGTGAGGTGCCCACCACCAGTACTTTGCCGGCATCGCGAAAATGCGCGGCGGCCTGGTCCATATTGGGTACCAGTTCATTAAACCAGACGATATTGGGCCGCCATAACTGCGGCTGCCAAGGCGTGCCATCCGGGGCCAGGCTGTGCTCATCAAAGACGGTATCCGCTACCGCATAAACCCGGCTGGCGTCGTGACAATGCCTTAACTCGTTGAGCTTGCCGTGCAGGTGGATCACTTTGGAAGATCCGGCCCGCTCATGCAAATCGTCGACATTTTGCGTCACCACCACCACCTCAAACTGTTGCTCCAGTTTGGCAATTGCCACATGTGCAGCGTTGGGTTTGGCGGCAAAAGCACGCAGCCGACGCTCCTGGTAAAACTGATGCACCAACTGCGGGTTTTGCGCAAAACCGCTCGGGCTTGCCAGCTGCATGACATCGTATTGCTGCCATAAGCCGTGGCTGTCCCGAAAGGTTGCAATACCGCTGGCGCTACTCAGGCCAGCACCGCTGAAAATAACAACTTTGTTTGGGTTTGGAGGGGCTTTCATCTAAACAACCTTTAGTTCATTGCATTTTTATGGGCAACATAACCGACAGGTGCGTCAATTGATGACGCACTCAGTTTTTGAAAATGAAAATGGCTTTAATTCATGCGCTTAGCGCTGATATAACGCTAAGGTGCGTTGCAGCTCTGCTTGCAGTTGCTGGCGCAACCAGAGCGGACTGAGCACTTCCACGCGGCTGCCTTGCGATTGCAACCAGAGCCTAAGGTTCCAGCTGTCGCTGATGACAGTGGTCAGTTGCCACCAGCCTGGCTCCACTGCTTGCTCGAGGCGCATCTGGGTACCCAGCGGTGCTTCCGCCAGCAAATTTGCCAGCGTGGTATCGACTCTGGCGCAAAGCGTA
>CBINNO010000275.1:0-4988 GCA_966252055.1 uncultured Rheinheimera sp.
CCGCCGGAGGCTTCAATGCGCTGTGCGGTGATCCAGCCGGCGTCGTCGCTCATCAGCAGGCGCATCACGGCGCCGATGTCGTCGGGCTGGCCGACGCGGCCGAGTGCAGTGTTGGCGGCCAGGTATTGATTGATTTGGGGGGTGTCGCGCACGGCGCCGCCGCCAAAGTCGGTTTCGATGGCGCCGGGCGCCAGCGTGTTGACGCGAATTTGCCGGTGCGCCAGCTCTTTGGCGAGGTACAACGTCATGGTTTCGACTGCGCCTTTCATCATCGCATAAGCGCTGTAGCCGGGGATGGCGAAGCGGGTGAGGCCAGTCGACAGCTGCAGGATGCGGGCGCCGTCGTTGAGCAGCCCGAGCAATTGCTGGGTCAGGAAATACGGGCCTTTAACATGAATATTCATCAGCTGGTCGAACTGCGCCATGCTGGTGTCGGCGAACGGCTGATGAATGCCGATGCCGGCGTTGTGAATGACGGCATCCAGGCCGCGGCCGTTCCAGCGCTGCTGTAATGCCTGTTCAAGCGCATGGATAAAGCCTGGGAAACTGTCCGGCACGCTGATATCAAGCTGCAGCGCGACGGCGCGCCGGCCCATTTCACGGGCGGCTTCGGCCACTTGTTCGGCTTCCTGCGCGTTGTGCTGGTAGGTCAGCACTAAATCAAAACCGGCTTGTGCCAGTTTTAACGCGCCGTTCTTACCCAGGCCGCGGCTGGCGCCGGTTACCAGCACAATTTTATGCAGTTCAGAAGAGTGGATTGCTGAGGTCATCGGGTGGCTCCTGTTGCGGTTGTTGCGGTGACCATCACCGCACACCCTTGCAGTCTATTCGTTGCTTTAAGTTAGATAAACGCGATGGAAATGCTTAGACTGTCCTCTGTAAAGGGATAATAGGGGCGGTAAATGACGCAGGACCATTTGTTGGCGCACCGGGTGTTTTGCCGCGTCGCCGAGCTGAAAAGTTTCCACAAAGCCGCGGAAAACCTTGGTTTATCGAAAACCTATGTGTCGGCGCTCATCGCCCAGCTGGAGCAGCAACTTGGCAGCCGGCTGCTGGCGCGCACCACCCGCACTGTGCAGCTGACTGCCGACGGCCAGCTGTTTTATCCGCGTTGTCTGGAACTGCTGGCGAGCTTTGACGAGCTGCAGCAGCTGTTTATGCCGGCACAGGGCCAGCTGAGCGGCCGGCTGCGGTTGGATTTGCCGACCGGCATCGCCCGCCATCTGGTGTTACCGGCCTTGCCGGCGGCGCTTCAGCTGCATCCGGCCCTGCAGCTGGAGATCAGCAGCACGGACCGCAAAATTGATTTGGTCGCCGAAGGCGTGGACGTGGCGCTGCGGATCGGCAGCGTCGACAGCGAAGGGCTGGTGGCGCGGCCTTTGGGGCAGGTGCCACTGGTGCTGGCGGCCAGCCCGGCGTATTTGCAGCGTTGTGGTACGCCGCAGCAACTGGCGGATTTGCTGCATCAGCAACCAGAAAACTTGCACCGGCAAATCGACTATCTGCGTTTTAGCGGTGACAGCGACCCAGGGCTTGCTTATCTGCAGGACGGCGCACTGATGTACTGTAAATTGCCGGCGGTGGTCAGCGTGCGTGATGCGTTCAGTTATGAAACCGCCTGTTTGCAGGGGCTGGGGATTATTCAGGTGCCGCTGTTTGCGCCGGCACCAGGCGGTGCTGACAATCATCTGGGCAAGCATTTCACATCTGGCGGCCTGGCCGGTTATTTCGCCCGCGGCGAGCTGGTGCAGCTGTTGCCGGATTTGGCTCAGCCGGGCATGCCGGTCACGCTGCTGTATCCGCACCGGCGCCATCTGACACCCCGTTTGCAGTGGGCGCTGAACTGGCTGACGGCGCTGGTACAGCCGCTGCTGCGCCCTTAAAAAGGGCAGAGCAGCATTACCGCAGCCATTGCTAAAACACTTGCCGAAAACGGCGTGACAAACACAGAACCTCATCGACAGTGCTTGACGGCAAGCCATTGTCGGCACAAGCTTTTTGTTCGTGTCTTCGCAACATCCGCCGGGGAAAACCGTATGACTTCTGACCCTTTTATGCAGGCCGCTATCGCTGAGGCGGAGCTGGGCCTTGCCGAAGGTGGCATTCCGATTGGCTCGGTGCTGGTGATTGACGGTCAGATTGTCGGCCGTGGCCACAACAAAAGAGTGCAGCAGGGCAGCTGTACTTTGCATGCCGAGATGGATTGTCTGGAAAATGCCGGCCGGCTCAGCGCCCGCGACTATCAGCGCGCCACTTTATATTCCACCTTGTCGCCTTGTGACATGTGCTCCGGCGCTGTGTTGTTGTATGGCATCCCGCGTGTGGTGATTGGCGAAAACCAAACCTTTCAGGGCCCGGAGGCTTATCTGCAAAGCCGCGGAGTCACGCTTATTCAGCAGCAGCATCCGCGTTGTGTCGAACTGATGCAGCAGTTTATTGCCGCCAACCCCGGGCTTTGGCAGGAGGATATTGGTGAATAACGGCTGCGGTTCTGTGCAAAGCTTTCGAGGCATACTGTTGGCGGCTGCGCCGGCAAAGGTGCTGCATCTGGTCCTGCCTGCGCTGCTAACGCCGGTACTGGCGCTCTGCCTGCTGTTCAGTGTAGCCGGCAGTGCTGTTGGCGCCGAAAATGTCCGGCTGCAGCTCAAATGGCAACATTCTTTTCAGTTTGCCGGTTATTACGCTGCCGAAATGCAGGGTTATTACGCCAAAGCCGGACTGAAAGTGGAGATAGTACCGGCCACGCCGGGCCTGCAGGTGCTGGACGAAGTGACGGCAGGCCGGGCCGATTTTGGTGTCGGCACCAGTAGTTTGTTGCTCGACTACGCCCGCGGTGTCGAAGTGCAGTTGCTGGCGAATGTGTTTCAGCACTCGGCGCAGGTGCTGTTGTCACGCCAGCTCAGCGCAGTGCCGGACCTCAATGCCCTGCGGGGCCAGGCTATCATGCTGGAACCGGCCGCCGATGAACTGTGGGCCTATTTACGCCGCGAAGGCTTTACCGGGCAGGATTTTGTTGTGCTGCCGCACAGTTTTTCGCTGCAGGAATTGCTGGATGGCAAAGTGGCGGCGATGTCGGCGTACAGCAGCCATGAACCTTTACTGTTGCAGCAACAGGGCACGCCTTTTCATCTGTTCAGCCCCAAAAGCGCCGGCATCAATTTTTACGGCGACAATCTGTTTACCCGCACCAGCCTGGTGCAGAAAAAACGCGATGTGGCAGAGCGGTTTCGCGCCGCCAGTGTGCAGGGCTGGACTTATGCCATGCAGCATCCGGCCGAAGTGGTCGATTACATGCTGCAAAAATATCCGGCCGGTTTCAGCCGCGCTTTTTTAATGGCCGAAGCGCAGGCAATGCAACCGCTGCTGCAGGCCGAACTGATTGAGCCTGGCTATATCAATCCGGAGCGCTGGCAGCATATCGCGCAGGTCTACCAGCAGATGGGGCTGCTCGGCGCCATGCCGGATCTGGATGACTTTTTATATGAACCGCCGGCCCAGTTGAACCTGACCTGGCTGCTGATTGCGCTGCTGGTGCTGATGGGGCTGTTGCTGGCCTTGCTGCTGCTGGCTTATATCAGCAAAGTGAATCGCCGGCTGCATCAGCTGTTGTACCAGCAGCGTCAGCAGCAGCGCTGGCACCATCTGCGCAGCCTGCTGTTGCAGCAACTGCTCAGAGACGAGCTGGCGCCAACCGGCCTGATGACGCTGGTGCTGCAGTATCTGCAGCAATACCGCGCCAGCTACCATCCGGTGTTGATCCTGGACAGACCCGGTCAGCCGCCGCTGCTTTTGGGCGTAGACCTGGCCGATGCCGGCATGCAGGAATTGCAGCGCCGGCTCGACAGCTTTGGTGACGACTCGCAGACCCCTGGGCTTAATTTACTCAAAGTGCCGCAACTGGGCCGGCCGAGCCCGGCCTTTGACAACGCTGAACCGGGCAGTCTGACCTTTTGTGCTTTTCCGCTGCAGACCGACAGCGCGCAAATTCCAGGTGTGTTGCTGGTGTGGCAGCCGGCCGAATTCAGCGCCAGCGACTTTTCGGTGCTGGATGATGCGGCGTCGCTGGCGGCGGTCGGGCTGGAGCGGCTGCGGGACCGCGAAGCGCTGAAACAAAGCGAAGCGCGCCACCGCTTATTGACCGAGCATGCCAGCGACGTGATTTGGACCATGGATTTAAACGGCCGCATGAGTTTTGTCAGCCCTTCGATTAAAAAGCTGCTCGGCTACACGCCGGAAGAAGCGCTGCAGCTGCATGTCAGCGAGCTGCTGTGCCCGGATTCTGCCCGCAAAGTACTGGATCAGATGCAACGGGCGCGGGCTTTGGTGGCGATAGGCCAGCTGTATCCGGAATTTGATGCAGAGCTGGAGCAGCCGCACAAAAATGGCGGCACTGTCTGGGCTGAAGTGAAAACTGCCGGTATGTACGACGAGCTGGGCGGTTTTATCGGCATTGTCGGGGTGGCGCGCGATTTAACCGAACGGCGCCGCGCTGAGCAGCAGATGCGTTATCTGGCGCAGCACGACAGCCTGACTGGCCTGCCGAATCGGGCCTTGTTTCACGACCGGCTGCAGCAGGCGCTGAATTACTGCAGCCGCCATCAGCGTCAGCTGGCGATTCTGCTGCTGGATTTAAACAAATTCAAACCGGTGAACGACACTTATGGCCATGCTGCCGGTGATGAACTGCTCAAAGCGGTTGCCGGCGCGCTGCGCCAGAGTTTGCGGGCGTCCGACACCGTGGCGCGCCTCGGCGGTGATGAATTTGTCGTGTTGCTGCCGCAACTGGAGCAGCCAAACGAAGCGGCCAAAGTGGCAGAAAAAATCACAGCAGCGCTTGCGCTGCCTTTTAAGCTCAGCATGGCCGAAGTGCAGATTGGCTGCAGTATCGGCAGTGCGCTATTCCCGGATGATGGTTCAGATGCCGATGCGCTGATCATCGTCGCCGATGGCCGCATGTATCAGCAAAAACAGCTGCGTCACGAAGGACG
>CBINNO010000276.1:0-4896 GCA_966252055.1 uncultured Rheinheimera sp.
CACAAAAAACTCCTGAAAACTGAAGATGGACGACCAGCACCGGCTCCGCGGCGCTGGCAAGACGCGCCGGCGCCAGCTTGCTTCCCCGCGCACAGCTTGCTAGACTTTGCAATGCTCGATTTTGATTTATTAAGGCGCATAATGCTCGATTATGGAACATTTCCGGAACAACGACAAGCATTGATCTGTCAATTGCTGCAACAACAAGGCCGGGTGCAATCGGTGCCACTGGCGCAGCAACTACAGGTCTCAGAGCATACGATAAGGCGGGATCTGCAGGAGTTGTCGGCACGTGGCCTGTGTAAAAAAGTCTATGGCGGCGCGGTGGCGCTGGCGCCGCCAGCCGCAGATCTGGCCGAGCGCGGCCGTCAGCTCAGTGTCGAGCAGCAGCGGCTGGCGCAAGCCGCGGTGGGCCTACTGAGCCCCGGCAGTCTGGTGTTTATCGATGCCGGCAGTACACACCTGGCGCTGGCAGCGGCCATTCCTGCAGATTTATCCCTGACCGTGGTCACCCACAGTCCGGCCGTGGCACTGGCGCTGCTGGCAAAACCAGCGCTGGAAGTGATCCTGCTTGGTGGCCGGTTGCAGGCCCGCAGCGGTGCCTGCTTGTGTGCTGGCGCCTTGCAGCAATTGCAGGGGCTGCATTTTGATCAAAGTTTTATCGGGGTCTGCGCACTGGATCCAGACAGCGGCATCAGCGCCAGCAACTACGAGGATGCCTTGTTTAAACGTGCGGCTATCCGGCAAAGTGACCGGGTCAGCGTACTGGTCGGCGCAGCCAAAGTGCCAACGCTGGCCGCTTTTGCGGTGGCGCCGCTTAAAGATATCAGCCAGATTTTTTTAAGCCGTGACCTTGGCGCAGACAAACAAGCGCTGTTTGCCGACTGCGCGGCGCCGGTCACGCTGGTGTAACAGCACCGGCATTATTCACGCCCGCGACAGCAGGCAGCACCAGATGGAGCAACACATGCTGAAAACCGCCGTGATCGGCTATGGCCTGTCGGCCAGAGTATTCCACTTGCCGTTTCTGCGCAGCCTGCCCGGCTTTGCACTGGTCGCCATCTCGACCCGTCAGCACGAAGCGGCAACTTTATACCCGCACGTGAGAGTGTATGCCGACGCCGACAGCCTGCTCGCGCAAACGGATGCAGAGCTGATCGTCATTTGTGCGCCGAACACAGAGCACGCCCGGCTGGCCGGGCAGGCGCTGCGCCTGGGCAAACACGTGGTGGTGGAAAAACCGCTGGCGGTCAGTTATGCCGATGCCGTGTCACTGCAGGCGCTGGCGCTGCAACAACAGCGCATGCTGGCGGTGTTTCATAACCGCCGTTTTGACGATGATTTTCTCGCGCTCAAGCAATTGCTGGGCAACCAGCAGCTGGGGGCGCCAAGGCTGCTGATCTCGCGTTACGACCGCTGCCGGCCAGATGCCAAAATACGCTGGAAAGAGAGCGCCGCGCCGGGGAATGGCATTTTGTGGGACTTAGCGCCGCATCTGCTGGACCAGACCATTGCCCTTTTCGGCAAACCGGACGCGCTGACCGCGCAGTGCCGCGTCTTGCGCGCCCCGGCAGCGGCGCTGTTACCCGGCGAGCCGGCAGACTTTAAAGCTGGCAGCGATTATTTCCAGCTGACCCTGCACTACGACGCCAAAGCCAGTGCATCGGGCCAGCCCGGCCGGCCGGCATTAGAAGTGCAGCTTGGCTCATCACCCTTTCAGGCGCTGCAGCCACTGCGGTTTGAACTGCACGCTGAGCGCGGCAGCTTTCGGGTGTTTGGCACAGATCCACAAGAAGAACTGCTCAAAACCGGTGTGCTGGCGCAGGACAACAAAGCCCATCAGCAGCAGGCCGCCCGCCATGGCGAACTGGCGGATAGCAACGGCAGCCAAAACTATGCGCTGCCGGCCGGTGACTATGCAGAGTTTTACCGCACGCTGGCCAGACGGCTCAGTCAGGGCGACCTGACACCGCCCGTGCCACTGGAAGATGCGCTGCTTGGCCTGCAATTGCTGGAACTGGCCGAGCAAAGCAGCCGCCAGGGCCGCACGCTTTATCTGGCATAACAGGCTCTGAGGTCGCGTTGTCATCATCGCAGCTGGATCACAGAGTATGCCATCGTCAGGCCTGGCCGCGCAGGCGCAAATACAGCGCACTTGCCCTGGCCCTTTCAGGACTCAGCTGACTATACCGCCCGCGTCCGCCCGACAATAGCGGGCGATATAATCCTGCTGCGTTGGCAGCTGCTTGGCCCCCGCCTGCATCGCCTGCCCTAAGCGGGCCAACCAGCCGGCACTGTCGGTCTGCCGGTAGGCCAGCAGCGGATCGGTACGCGCTGGAATATTGAATTGGCCGATATGAACCGCCAGCCAGCTGGTGTTGCCAAACAGGTCAAATTCGCCAGGTTGCAGCCGGCCATCGCTGGCAAAGGCGTCTATTTTCTGCGCCAGGCTGTCTGGCACCGTCATCGCCGCACAGTAACGCCACAGCTCGCTGTCCTGACGTTCGGTCAGTTTGTAATGCAGAATGATGAAATCGCGGATATTTACGATTTCCCGCTCTGCCAGCTGGTTGTAGGCCGCGATCACGGCCGGGTCAAAGCGGCGGTCGGGGAAAAAAGCCAGCAACTTGGCGATACCAGCCTGAATTAAATGAATGCTGGTTGATTCAAGCGGCTCCAGAAAGCCGGCCGAAAGCCCGATGGCGACCACATTTTTTTGCCAGCTGTGCAGACGCCGGCCCGGCGTGAACTGTAACAAACGGGGCTCCCCGAGCGCAGGCTCGCGCAAATGGCTCAGCAGCAAATCGACCGCCTGCTGCTCTGACTGAAAAGCGCTGGCAAACACATGGCCGTTACCGGTGCGATGCTGCAACGGAATACGCCATTGCCAGCCGGCACTGTGCGCCGTTGACTGAGTGTAAGGCGTCAGTTCACCCGCGGCCGCCGGGACCGCCAGCGCCCGATCACAAGGCAGCCAATGTGCCCAGCTGTCAAAACCGCTTTGCAGCGTCTGGCCAATCAACAGCGCGCGAAACCCGGAGCAGTCGATAAAAAGCTCGCCGTCAATCCGCTTGCCATCTTCCAGCTGCACAGCACTGATAAAACCGTCGCCTTCGCGCTGATGCACGGCGCTGATAAGCCCTTCCACTCGCCGCACACCGCGTTGCTCCGCGTATTGACGTAAAAAACGGGCATAAAGGCCAGCATCAAAATGGTAAGCATATTCGTAGGTAGACAGCACATGGCGGCTGTCCGCCAGCGGCGGGGCAAATTTATTGGCTTTGGCGGCGACCCAGGCCATCGAATAGTCGTCAAGCGGTCCGGCCTGACCAGCACGGTGCGCGGCCAGCCAGTGATGATGCAGACCGACCAAATCAAAAGCCCGGCCATAACTGCCAAAAGGATGGAAATAACGCTGCCCCTGCCGGCCCCAGTTGATAAACTGGATGCCCAGCTTAAAAGTGCCCTGAGTGGCCCGGACAAACGCCTGCTCGTCAATGCCGAGCATTTTATTAAACTGACGGATCGGCGGGATTGTCGCTTCGCCAACGCCGACTGTGCCTATCTGATCGGATTCAATCAGAGTGATCTGACAACCCGCCGGCAAGGCATTGGCCAGCGCCGCCGCACTCATCCAGCCCGCAGTGCCACCGCCAACGATAACAATCTGGCGGATTGGCCCTGCGGCATCCGCTTGCTGTTGTGCTTGCATGACCTTTCCTCCTCATTGCTGGCAGGCTTTAGCGATATAGCAGCCCGCTTTGTGCTGTAAAAATGCGGCGCCTGTCAGGGCGCCGCAATCAGCACAGCCATTGTTGGCACAACCGCATTCCGCACAACCGCAGCCCGCGCAACAATGCAGTCTGGCGGTGACTGGGATTTAGAAAATCACCGTCACCGACGCGGTCATGGTGCGGCCAATCACCGGACCACCGGAGATCACAGTCGGGTTCACGGCAGGATCTGCCAGACCGCCGCTGCCACGAATATCAAACTTATCCGTCAGGTTATAGATCTGCAGGCCAATTTCCAGATTGTCGGTCGGCAGATATTTCAGATGCCCACCCAGCGTGTAGCCACTCGGATATTCGTTGCCGGCGCCATCAATGGTTGCGCTCTGACCGGTGACATTCAGCCCCGCCACCCAAGCATCAGTGACATGATAGTTGGAGGTCAGGGTGTACATCAGATCCGGGATACCGTCAGCTTGCGTCCACTGACTGCTGCCCGCCGCCAGTTTCTCTGCATCAGAAACAGTCGCGTTGCCCACCAGCGAGAAATCGCCGATCCGTACTGAACCTAAAATCTCCGCGCCTTGGGATTTGTACTCGGCATCGATAATACAGCCGCCCGCCTGGCCGCCACAGCGGGTCGCCGACAACTCATAAGTACTTTGTTTAAAATCACCTTTGAGCAGTGTCACTTCCAGCGTGTAATAGCCTTCGGCGATATCGCCACGGCGCTTGATCCCCGCCTCATACTGATGAACAAAATCCACTGCTGCGGTGCGGCCGGCCTGATTTAACGAGCCATCTGCATTAATTTTGCCGCTGACAATCTGACGATCGCTGTTAAAACGGCCGCCTTTCGAGGCGCGGGCAAACAGGCTGGTGTCGTCATTGAGTTTGTACAAGCCACCGACAGTCCAGCTGGTGTAACTGACCGAGTAATCCAGATTTTCGCGCGCTCCATTGGCCAGCATGGTCGGGATAGCAACATTGCCAACCATGGTATTGAATTCTTTGCCGCCAGCATAAGCCCAGCCTGATGCATCCACCGTTTCCCGCCGCACGCTGCCGTCCAGCGTCAGCAGGTCGGTGTCATAATCCAGACCAAGGTAAGGCGCCGTGTTGGTGTAGCCCAGGTCATAATCGCGCGAGCAACAATCCCCCCAGT
>CBINNO010000277.1:0-4892 GCA_966252055.1 uncultured Rheinheimera sp.
CTCATCATCGCTCAGCCAGTCCGGCGCATTTAAATCCAGATCAAGCTTTGCAGCAACATCACGGCTTTTACCACTGGCAAGATCCAGCACCTGCAACTTGCCGTTGGTGAATGGTACTTTGGCATTGCTGCCCCACAGATAAGCCAGCTGTTTGCCATCGGGTGAAAACACCGGCGCCGTTTCCTGACCAGCCTGCGTGGTCAGCTGACGCAAAGCACCGCTGGTTAAATCCAGCTGAAACAGGTCGCTGTCGCGCGGCTGATATTCCCAGTCCGGCGCCAGATTGGCGGAAAACACCAGGCTTTTGCCGTCCGGGCTGAAGCTGACGTCCGCGCCATACTGACGGTCGCCGCTGGTCAGTTGACGCTCGCTGCCACCGTCGGCCGAAATCAGAAACAAATGGCGATACTCAGATTTGAGGAAACCCTGCCCGTCTGCCTGATACTGCGCACGGTCAATCACCACCACCGGATCGGCCCATTTGGCGCCTTTGGGCGCCTTGGGCATCGTCACCAGTGTGGTCAGCTCAGCGGTTTTGCCAGCGACATTCATAGTAAACGCCAGCTGTTTGCCGTCCGGTGACCAGGTCAGATTGCCAGGGCCTTTTGGCAGCCGGCTCAGCTGCGTCTGTTGACCCGACTGCATTTCTTTGTCAAACCAATGCAGATGAATTTGCCGGCTGCCGCTGCGGTCTGACACAAACGCCAGCCGCTTGCCATCTGGTGACCAGCGCGGCTGGTTGTAGCTGAACTGGTCGGCATACAAAGGCCGCTGCTGGCCGGATGCCACATCAATCAGCCACAGGCTGGCGCGGGCATTGTCAGTCATGATGTCGTTGCTGTTGCGCACATAGACTACAAAACGGCCATCAGGCGACAACTGTGGGTCGCTGGCCCATTCCAGCTGAAAAATATCGGCCGATTCAAAATAGGACGTTTGCGCCAGTGGCGCTGCCACTGTCGGGATGTCACTTTGTGCAGTGGCGGGTGCTGTCAGCACGACGGCGGCGACACAAAGTGCTAACCATTTGATTTGAGTCATTGTTTTGATCCCAAGGTGAAACTCATGCTTTGTTCGCTTCAGCCTAAAGAAGCCAGCGGTCAGGTACAAGGGCTGATCGGCAGCGCAGGGACAGAATGCCGGATATTAACGGCGGATGTCCTTTGCCATCTCCGTCGCCATCCAGATCCGGCTACTTTTCAGCGGCCTGCCTGAGTACTTCAGGAGTAAAGAGTACCGGGTACCGCGTACCGGGTACTTCAGATTTTTTCCCGCAGCGGCTGGCAGCGCTGGGCATAGCGGGCAAACACAAACACCGGCACCAGCAGTAACCCAAGCACAGTGGTACAAAGCAGCGCCAGCAAGGTAAACCCAAACCAGCCCTGCGCCGGCGTGACGCCAAGCAGCCAAATCAGTGACAAGGTGAGCAGTTGGTGCAGCGGCACCGACAACCAGAGCGGATAACAATAACGGGCCGGCAGCCGCAGTTGCAGCGCCCGCCAGAACAATGCACTGGAGCCCAATAAAAACAGCCCTAACAACAGGCCTTGCAGCAGATCCACCTGATATGTCGCCTTTGCAATCAAAAATGCAGCATAACCGCAGCGCCCGGCTCCGTGCAATCACCGGTCCAGCCGCCAATGCCGGCGGACTGTCATCACCCGCATGACCGCCAATGCAAACGCCAACGGGCATCGCGCCACAAAAAAAAGGAGCCGCAGCTCCTTTTTTATCATCCCGTCAGGCCCGTTGCGGCCTGACGCATTTTCGCGGAGTTCAGGCGCCGGCTTTGACGCTCTGCACCCAGTTCTGTACCCGCTGTTCCAGCACTTTGAGTGGCAAAGCACCGCCACCCAGTACTGTGTCGTGGAAACCCCGAATGTCGAACTTGTCACCCAGTTCTTTTTTCGCGTTTTCACGCAGTTCCAGAATTTTCAGCATACCGATTTTATAAGCGGTCGCCTGACCAGGCCACACCAGATAACGGCGGACTTCCGATTTCACCGCGCCTTCGGCCACTGGCGAGTTGGCGAGGAAATACTCGACGCCCTGCTGCTCAGTCCAGCCTTTGGCGTGCATGCCGGTATCCACTACCAACCGGATCGCGCGCCACATTTCGGTGATCAAGCGGCCAAAATCGTTGTACGGGTTCTTATACTGGCCCATTTCTTTGGCCAGCAGTTCGGTGTACAGCGCCCAGCCTTCCTGATAGGCCGTAAAACCAGCCTGAGTACGGAACTTCGGCACACCAGTCAGCTCCTGCGCGATGGAGATCTGCATATGGTGGCCTGGGCTGCCTTCGTGATAAGCAATGGCTTCCATTTCGTTTTTCGGCATCGACTTCATATCAGACAAATGTGCGTAATAGATACCCGGCCGTTTACCATCCGGTGTGCCCGGATAATAGTGCTGCGCGGCGCCTGGCTGCTCGCGGAAGGCTTCCACCCGTTTGATGATCAACGGGGCTTTGGGCAGAATGCCGAAATATTGCGGTAACTTGGCTTCAATTTCGCGGATAAAGGCTTCCGAATCAGTCAGGTATGCCTGACGGCCTTCGTCAGTGTCCGGATAAAAGAACTGCGGATCCGTTTTGATAAACTTGAAGAAATCCTGCAGCGAGCCTTTAAAGCCAACCTGATCTTTGATGGCATTCATTTCTTTGGTCAGCCGCGCCACTTCATCAAGGCCAATCTGATGCACCTGCTCTGCCGTCAGATCTGTGGTGGTCGATTGTTTCAGGCGCAGGTTGTAATAGGCTACGCCATTGGGCTGGCTCGACACACCGACCGGGTTGACTGCGGTTTTTTCCAGTTCACTTTCCAGATACACCGCCAGGGCCTGATAAGACGGCAGGAACTGACTGGTCAGCGCGTTTTTGGCATCATCGGTCAGTTTTTGTGCAGTGGCGTCATCCAGTTTGTCGGCTTTTTTCAGCGTTTCAATCTTGGTTTTGACGTCATTCCACAAAGGCGCGTCTTTGTCTGACTGAGTAAAAGGCGCACCCGTCACCAGATTATTCACCTGCTCAATCACGCCTTCATAGGCAAAACGCGGTGGCCGTACGCCGGCATCGGCTTGTTTTTTCGCGCGTTGCTGCAGCTCAGCAATGGCTTTGGCAATACCGCCAATCCGCTTGATATAAGCTTCCATATCAGACACTTCGTCCACTTTATGGAAATTCATCAGAATTTGCGGCAACAAGGCATGTACACCCTGCATCTGGTTAAACACATACTGGTTTAAGCGAAATTTTGCGGCTTCTTTGGCTTCTTCGTATTGATAGACCCACAGGTCATACGAAGTTTTGGTTTCGGTATCCAGCTTGTTGTAATCAAACTTAGTTTTCAGCTCTTCGACGGTCGCCGCCTGCCAGGCCAGTTGTTTGTCTTCGGCGGCTTCTGACACATCATCAATTTGGTCATATTTGTCTTTGCGGCCGAGGAAGGTCATTTGCAGCGGGCTCATCTGCAGCTGTTCTTCGTATTTTTGTTCAAACCACTGGTTCAGCCGTTCGGATTCTGACTGCTGCGCTACGGCTGGCGTTTCAGCGGCGGCTGTGGCGGCTGGAGCCGGCTGGGCCGTCTCGGTTTTTTGCTCCGCAGCCGGGTTACAACCCGCTAAAACAGCGGCGATCGAAATGGCTAATAAAGTCTGGCGCACGATAAAGTTCCTCTTTGTGCCGGCCGCAGCCGTTGTTCTGGTTGATGGGAAAAGTGCAATGTCTGCAGGCAGACAATGGAAGTACAAAACCACAGGCTAACCCGAAGTCGGGTCCGGCTGCAGCTTTTTCTGCAGCTTAATTTGTAAAAAAGCCTTACAAAGCCCGCCGCATTGCTTTACAGCATTTTGGTCATAAAGACGCTGTTCGGGTCTGGCAGATAATCGGCAAAAGGCCCGCATTCAACAAAGCCGGCCGCCTGATACAGTTGTCTGGCCGGCGCGAAATAAGCCATAGAACCAGTTTCCAGGCTGACCTGGCGCATGCCGCGCGCTTTGGCCGTCGCCAGCAAATGCGCAAGCAGCCTGTTACCAAGCCCAAGCCCGCGAAAAGCCGGGTCAACCCGCATTGATTTGATTTCGCCATGCCCGGCATTGTGGGTTTTCAGCGCGATGCAGCCGGCCAGCACGGCACCGCTGCTTTTATGTTGCCACAGCGTCCAGAAACTGATGTCGCTCTGGCGCAATCCGGTTAAATCCAGCGCGTGCTTACTTTCCGGTGGTGAGGTGGCCTGCATGTCGGCCAGATGGGCCGCCAGCAAGGCGGCGATTTCCGGACCTTGTAAATCATCAGGCCGGATAAAAAAGTCAGTGTTGATGTTCATGTGATTACTCTTGTCGTCTGAGCAGCCAAGGGCCCCGCTTGCGATTGCCGAAAGTGGCCAGCCGCTCAGTCATCATCCAGATTCGAATTGCGTCCGCTGTGCGAAATACGGTCGACGACAATCACCACCGCCAGCAACTCGGCGGTCCATTCGGGGCGGAAAATCTCAATGCCGTAGCTGTCGGTCCAGCTGAACCAGGCTTTGGAAATACGCGCCACCGGCCGGCCCTGCTGGCTGATGTCGTATTCGTGTTGCCACAGATTGCCATCAATCTGCAGCTCGCCCTGCGGTGTCTGCACACTGAAATGGCTGCGCCAGAACGGCCAGAAATGTTTGCGTACCAGCCAGTCGCCACCCTGCGCGCCCGCCAGATAACAGGCGGGCATGATACTCAGATACTTGCGTTTGATTTTCAGCAGCGGCCGCTCCTGCAAATCAAACAACGTCTGGCTGCTGGAGATACTGAAAAATTTGCCTTTGACCCGATACGCCAGCTGGCCGGCGCCATCTTCAATATCAAAGCTGTCGGTCAGGCTGAACATTTTTTGTTTGAGCCGGTATTTCATGGTT
>CBINNO010000278.1:0-4886 GCA_966252055.1 uncultured Rheinheimera sp.
TTGCCGGCGCGCTGGAATTACTGCAGGGAGCTGACCGTGAAGCAACGCATTAATCTGTATCAGCCGTCGTTACACCCGGTTCGCCATCGTTACCCCTTGTCTGCGCTGCTCAGTGCTGTGCTGGGAATTGGGCTGGTTGTGGCAGGCGGCGCCGGCTGGCTGTCCTGGCAGCAGCAACAGGCGCAAAGCAAACTGCAGCAGGCGCAGCAGATCCAACAGCAAAAGACGGAAGCGCTGAGTAACCTGCAACAAGCGCTGACTCAGCGGGCACCTAAAGTGGAATTAAGCCGCCAACTGACCGAGCTTCAGCAAGAACTACAACAAAAACAACAGCTTTTACAGTACTTATCGGCAGACCAGCAGCGCAGGCCCCAGTTCGCAGCGGTGTTACAAAGCCTGGCGGCGCAGGATTTACCACAGTTCTGGCTGCAAAGTTTCAGTCTGGGTCAACGCGGTGTGGCCTTCAGTGGCGTCAGCCGGGATGCGGCCGACTTGCCGCGCTGGCTGGTGTTATTAAGCCGGGAACCCTATTTTCAGGGCCGTCAGCTGAGTACGCTGGAACTAAGCCCGCTGGCTGAGGGGTACCTGCAATTCCGGGTGGCAGACCGTGCTGCCGCAGGAGGAGCGCCATGAGCGGCTGGCAACAACTCAGTGAACAGTATTTGCAGTTGCAGCTGCGTGAGCGGCGGCTGTTATTTTTTGCCAGCGTGATTTTGCTGCTGTGGTTTGGTCTGCTGTATCTGCTGGAACCGATGTGGCAGCAGTTGCAGACCAGCCGGCAGCAGTATAAGCAAAGCCTTACGCAGATCAATGAATTACAAACCCAGGCCGATCAGCTGGTCCAGTTGCTGAATCAGGACCCGGACGCCGGTATCTTAAAGGACATCGACCAGGCGCAGCGTCAGCGCGAACAACTCAATCAACAGATCCGCCTGTTAGCTGGCCGTTATGTTGGGCCTGAACAAATGCCGGCACTGCTTGAGGATGTGCTGAAAAAGCTACCAGCGGTGCAACTGACCGGGCTGAAAACTTTGCCTGCCGAGGCGGTGCGCCTCAGTGGCAGCGGCACTGTTGCCGTAACGACTGTTGCAGCGACCGCGGCTGCCGACCAGGCCGAACCAGGCAGCGGTGTGCCTTTGTATTTACATCGGACTCAGCTGATTTTTCAGGGGAATTATGCCGGATTACAGCAACTGCTGGCCGCGCTGGAGCAATTACCCTGGCAGCTGCACTGGCATCAGCTGGATTATCAGGTGCTGGAACACCCGCAGGCTGAATTGCGGCTGGAACTGGAGACGTTAAGTGAACAAGCCGACTATCTGCGCCTGTAACCGCGCAACTTCGCAGGCAAAACGCAGCGGTGCCGGCTGGCCGCTGGTGTTGCTGGTTTTGGGTCTGTGCGGCCAGCAGGCGACTGCGCTGCCGGATCCGACGGCGCCGGAAGCGGTGCTGACTGTGGCCGGGGCCTCTGTCGCCGCTGCTGAGCAGACGCCACCAAAGCTGAGCCTGATCCGGCTGGAAGGGAAAGAGCGCCTGGCGATATTGGACGGGCAGGCCCGGCGGGTTGGCGCACAGCATGGCCCTTACCGGGTCGAAGCGATCCGCGCCGGTGAGGTGGAACTATCCCAGGGGCAGCGTCGGCTGACGTTGTATTTATTTCCTTCGATGAAGAGTAAGTAGCGATTCATGGCTAAATCTATTTATCTGCTGGCTGCGCTGGCCGCTTTGCAAGGCTGCAGCAACACGCCGGATGTGCTGAGCCGCTCGCAGGCTGAACTGAATAAAGTCAGCGCAGAGCAGGCTGCGGCTGCCAGGAAAACGCCACAGGCCCCTGCTGCAGTGCCGGCAGCGGTCAGTGCCGATTTATTAAGCGCGGCCGCCATGCCGTTGCAACATACGCCGGTGTTACCCCGCTTTAATCTGGCGGCAGCGGCCGTGCCGGCACAGGACTTTTTTGCCTCCCTGGTAACTGACTCCGATTTCAGTATCGTGGTGCACCCGCAAGTGCAGGGCAGTATCAGCCTGCAGCTTAAGCAAGTGACTTTGCCGGAAGTGATGGCGGTACTGCAGCAGATGTACGGCTTTGATATTCGCCAGCAAGGCATGATTTATCAGGTATTTCCGGCCGGTCTTCGCACTGAAACCATCGCGGTGAACTACCTGCAGATGCAGCGATATGGCTTGTCGTCGATTGCGGTAAATTCCGGCGGTGTGTCGCAGGAACGGCAGAATAACAACAATCAGAACAATCAAAACGGCCAGAATCAGAACAGCAACAACAGACGCAATCAGAACAACAATGGCCAGAACGGCTTTGACAACATGAACCAGCAACAGCAGTTCAATGGCAGCCTGATCCAAAGCAGCAGCCAGACCGACTTCTGGCAAGGGCTGGAAAAAACCGTCAGAGGCATTCTGGGCAATGGAGCTGAGCGCTCCGTGGTGGTGACACCGCAGGCAGGCCTGGTTACGGTGCGTGGCATGCCAGACGAAATCGCCGCGGTAAAAGGCTTCTTGCAACAAACCGAACAGCACCTGCAGCGCCAGGTCATTCTGGAAGCGCGCATCATCGAAGTGACGCTCAGCGAAGACTATCAGCAAGGCATCAACTGGCAAAAAGCGCTGTCGAATGTCGATTCGACCAGCCTGGTCTTCAGCAATACTGCCGGCCAGTTTGGCAATAAAATCAGTACCGACCTGGGCGGTCTGACGTCGATTGCGTTCCAGAATGCCGATTTTGAAGGCGTGATCAGCCTGCTGTCGACCCAGGGTGACGCACAAGTGCTGTCGAGCCCGCGGGTGACGGCGGTCAATAATCAGAAAGCGGTGATCAAAGTCGGTCAGGATGAATATTTTGTCACCGAAGTGACCAACAATGTCACCACCGCCAGCAACGGCGTGCAGCAGTCGACGCCGAGTATTTCGCTGCAGCCGTTTTTTTCCGGCATCGCGCTGGATGTGACACCGCAGATCGATGCCAATGGTCAGGTGATTTTGCATGTACACCCTTCGGTGACGGAAACGGCCGAGCAGGTCAAAACCATCCGGCTGTCGCAGGACGAAGTGGTGTTGCCACTGGCGCAGAGCAATATCCGCGAGTCGGATACTATCATCAAAGCCAGCAACGGCGAGATTGTGGTGATTGGCGGCCTGATGCAGACGGTGATCAGCGACCAGGAGAGTGGCGTGCCGGGTTTGCGCTCACTGCCGGTTGTGGGGAATCTGTTTAAATCAAAAAGCAAAACGGAGAAGAAAAAAGAGCTGGTGATCCTGCTCAAACCAACGGTCACCGGTGCTGAGGTGTGGCGCCAGCAATTACAGCAGTCCAGTCTGCAGTTACAGGACTGGGGGCAGCAGCGCTGACATGTATCAAGCGCATTTTGGTTTGCAGCAACTGCCGTTTGGCCTGACGCCTAATACCGGCTTTTATGTCGGTTTACCGGGCCATCAGCAGGCGATGGAAGTGCTGCAGACTGCGCTTCGCGAAGGCGAAGGTTTTATCAAAGTGACCGGCGAAGTCGGCACCGGCAAAACCCTGTTGTGCCGCAAACTGTTAAACGAAGCGCCACCCCACTGGAGCCTGGCTTATCTGCCCGACCCGAATCTGGACCCACTACAGCTGCGCTGGGCCTTAGCGCTGGAGCTTGGGCTGAAACAATCCGCCAACATCGACCCGCAACAGCTGGCCCATCTGCTGCAGCGTCAGTTGTTGTTGCTGGCATCGCAGCAGCGTCAGGTTATCTTGCTGATTGATGAAGCGCAGGCGTTGCCGGATGCCACGCTGGAGGCGCTGCGGCTTATCACCAATTTAGAGACGGAACAGCGCAAACTGGTGCAGGTGGTGCTCTTTGGCCAGCCTGAGCTGGACCGTCGCCTCGCCAGGCCTGAATTTCGTCAGCTGCGTCAGCGCATCAGTTTTTCTTATCAGTTGCCGCAGTTACAACCGTCCGAGGTACGGGCTTATCTGGAGCAGCGGCTGCGCATCGCCGGCGCGGCCGGTTCCCGCTTCAGTCCTGCGGCCTGCTGGCTGCTCAGCCGCTATAGCCGGGGCATCCCGCGGCTGATTAATCTGCTGGCGCATAAGGCATTGTTGCTCAGTTACGGCGCCGGTCTGGCGCAGGCGGGCTGGCGGCAGGTTTATCTGGCCGCGGTTGATACCGAGGATGTGCCGATGGCCGGCCGGCGCTGGCTGGCTGGCGCTGCGCTGCTATCTGTGGGGCTGGCGTCGGCTTTGCTGATGTCGCTATTTTTGCTGGAAAGCGACGTCGTGGTGGCGTTGTGGAGGCAGCTGTGAGTGTGATCAATCAGATGCTGCGTGATTTAGAACAGCGCCAACCGGCAGGGCCGACACCCGCGCATGGTGCGGGCGTTCCGGCTGGGGCTGCCGCGTCGCCAGCCGCGCCGGGCCGACGCTGGTTCTGGCTGGTGTTGTTGCCGCTGGCGGCCTGGTTTGGTTATCAGTGGGCCGCGGGCCGGCAGGCGATTGCCCCGGTAAGCGCTCCGGCTGCCGCGGTGCAGTCTCCGGTAGCTGAGCCCTCATTAGCCCAGTCCTTATCAGCCCAGCATCCTGGAGCCCAGTCTTCAGCAACAGCCGGACAGGCGCAACAGCAGACGATGACTGCACAGAGCACTGTCGCTGAGCCAACAGAAACCAACGTCACACAACAAGCTGCGGCACTGACTGCGATGGAGTCGCCTGCTGAACGGCGAGCTGTACCGGACTCTGAAGCCGCAGCGCAGCGACCGGCTGATGCGGCGCCATCATCTGCTGAACTACCGTCTGCTGAGCTATCACCTGCTCAGCTATCAGCCAGACAGCCATCAACAACAAAGCCATCAGCCACAACTCACCCTGCGATGGAGCACAGAGCCCGGACACTTCCAAC
>CBINNO010000279.1:0-4847 GCA_966252055.1 uncultured Rheinheimera sp.
CGAACGCAGCAAAGGCCGCTGACTGACTTTTACACAAGGTCAGTTGGCGGCTTGTCGAAGGCTTTGATACAACGAATCTTTTAGCTGTAAACGCAGCTTTTTACGTGTTTCCAGATACTCGTCAGAACAAACTTCGACATTCTGCTCCAGCCGAACCACTTCCTGGTCGACTTCCTGATATTCACGAAACAGCCGTGCAAAATGATGGTCCGACAATTTGAGCTGATGGATGGTGTCTTTGTATTGCGGGAATTCAGTACTCAGGTCGTGTTTTTCCAGGCTCATATGGTGCTTCCTCTAGCGGCTTTGAGTTGGCGTCAGGTTAATGGCACTCGCCGCAAGACGGTTTGATCTGGCGCAACGGAGCGACATTTTGTCGTGAAGACTGGCAGTCAGTGGTGCGCTTGCGTAAGGTGATGTCGAAACAGACAAGTACTGAGGATCGTATGCGGGCACTGAAAAAAGCAGTTTTATGGGTTGGGATCTGCAGCGTTTTACCGGCGCTGGCCAATCCAGTCGGGATCATCATTCATGGCGGGGCCGGCACTATCGCGCGGGATTCGATGACGCCTGAGCGGCAACAACAATACGAAGCGGTGTTAAAAAAGGCCGTCGATGCCGGCTATCAGGTGCTGGAGCAGGGTGGCGACAGTCTCGATGCAGCCACAGCTGCAGTGCTGGTGATGGAAAACTCGCCACTTTTTAATGCAGGTCTTGGCGCCGTCTATACCTATGACGGGCAGCATGAACTGGATGCTGCCGTCATGCGCGGCGACAGCAAGGCGGCTGGTGCGGTCGCCGGTGTGATGACGGTGAAGAACCCGGTTTTACTGGCGCGCGCTGTGATGGAAAAGTCTGAACATGTGCTGCTGTCCGGTCGTGGCGCTGAGCAGTTTGCCCGGGAACAAAAACTGGAACAGGTCAAAAACAGTTATTTCGATACCGAATTTCGCTTTGATGCGCTGAAAAAAGCCAAAGAAGCGCTACAAAAAACACCACATCAGGCCAGCCTTCGGCTAAGTCCGTTGTTTGACCCGAACTGGAACTACGGCACAGTCGGTGCTGTAGCCATTGATAAAAAAGGCAATTTGTCGGCAGCGACTTCCACAGGTGGCATGACCGCAAAACGGTATGGCCGGATTGGCGATTCGCCGCTGATCGGCGCCGGCACTTATGCCGACAATCAAAGCTGTGCGGTGTCGGCGACCGGCCACGGTGAGTTTTTTATCCGTTATCAGGTCGCGGGTGACATTTGTGCCCGGGTACGTTATCAGGGCAAGACCGCGGCCGTTGCAGCAGAGGAAGTGATGGCTGAGCTGAAAAATATCGGCGGGCTGGGTGGGGTGATTGTGGCTGACCGTCAGGGCAATCTGAGCTGGCATTTTAATTCAGAAGGCATGTACCGCGCTAAACGCAGTGTGGGTAAAGCCGCAGAAGTCGCTATTTTCCGCGATTAAGCGGGTACAAGCGGAGCGCTTTGGCGGTCAGGGCGCCAGTGCAAGCCGCCGATTTTGCACTAAGCTTGGCTGATAGTTGTCGCAAGACAGCTTTGTCAGTCGCACAGGCATTTGCAGGGGGCTTCATGAATTTATTAAAAGTGTCAGATCATATGAATACGCATCCGGTGATTTTTCGGGCCGATATGACGTTGGAAGCAGCGGTAGATCGGATGGCTGCTGCAGGACAAATCGGCGGTCCGGTGTTGGACGAACAGCATAAAGTGATTGGGTTTTTATCGGAACAAGATTGTCTGGCCAGAATGTTGTTAACGTCTTACCACGATGAAGGGCTGGCATATGTCACCGATCTGATGCGAAAGGATGTGCTGACCGTGCATCAGAATCAGGGCATTATTGAACTGGCGCAACAGATGCTGGGGGCCAAACCAAAAATTTACCCGGTGGTCGATGATAACGGCGTGCTGATTGGCGTGATCAGCCGCACCGATGTGTTGCGGGCCATTGATCAGGAACTGCATTCGCATTACCGCAAAGCCGGTTAGCCGGTTAGCCGCCCAAGTGCGGCCTGAACCCGACGATTATCCAATGACAAACTGCCGGCAACTGCCGGCATTTTTTTATGCGCCATGACCTGTTGCGGGTACGCGGCTTGCCTTGGCCGTTCAGCCAGCTTTGTGGTTGTGATAGCATAGCGCTGTTGCCGTTCTGGAGAGTTGTTTTGTCTGAGTCATCTGTCGTTGAATTATTACCGCTCAATGCCTTACATGAGGCTGTTCATTTTTGTCTGTTAAGGGATCAATTCCGTTTTCGCCGCCAGCTGCGGGAGCTGGCACAAAAAAACGACAGCGACCGCCAATCCCGGCTGCAAGCGGAGATCCTGCGCTCGCAACAACTCAGGCTGCAACGTCAGGCTGCACTACCGGCCGTGACTTACCCGGCGGAATTACCGGTTACCCAAAGTAAAGAGGCAATCAAAACCGCCATTCGCGACCATCAGGTGGTGATTATTGCCGGCGAAACCGGCTCAGGGAAAACCACGCAGATCCCGAAAATTTGCCTTGAGCTTGGCCGTGGTGTGGCGGGTCTGATAGGCCATACCCAGCCGCGACGGCTGGCGGCCCGCAGCGTGTCACAGCGGCTCGCTGACGAATTGTCGGTGCCACTGGGGCAACAGGTTGGTTTTAAAGTCCGTTTTGGCGATCACACAGCGCCCAATACGCTGGTCAAGCTGATGACAGATGGTATCCTTCTGGCCGAAATTCAGCAGGATAAGTTTTTAAATCAATACGATACCATCATTATCGACGAGGCCCACGAACGCAGTCTCAATATCGATTTCCTGCTTGGTTACTTTAAGCAAATCCTGCCCAAAAGACCTGATCTGAAACTGATTATTACCTCTGCGACCATAGATCCGCAGCGGTTCTCCCGGCATTTTGGCAATGCGCCGGTACTCGAAGTATCAGGCCGCACTTATCCGGTTGAAGTGCGTTACCGCGACCCGCTGGAGCAGTCTGACAAAGAGGCCGACCCGCTGCAGGCGATTTTTGATGCGGTCCATGAGCTCTACCGTGAACCGCCCGGCGACATTCTGATTTTTTTAAATGGCGAGCGCGAAATTCGCGACACCGCCGACGCGCTGGAAAAGCTGCAGCTGCCGCATACCGAAATTTTGCCGTTGTTTGCGCGGTTATCCGCCGCCGAGCAAAACCGTATTTTTCAAAGTCATGCCGGCCGGCGCATTGTGCTGGCCACCAACGTGGCAGAAACCTCGCTGACGGTACCCGGCATCCGTTATGTAATTGACCCGGGGACGGCCCGGATCTCCCGCTACAGCTATCGCTCAAAAGTACAGCAATTACCGATCGAACCAGTCAGCCAGGCCAGTGCCAACCAGCGTAAAGGCCGTTGTGGCCGGGTGGCCGCCGGTATTTGTATCCGGCTTTACAGTGAACAGGATTTTCTCAGCCGGCCCGAATTTACCGACCCGGAGATCCTGCGCACCAACCTGGCTTCGGTGGTGTTGCAGATGTTGGCGCTTGGGCTTGGCGACATTCAGAAGTTTCCATTTTTGCAAAAACCAGACAGCCGTTTTATCAACGATGGTATCCGGCTGTTAGATGAATTGGGCGCGCTGAAGAGAGAAAAACAGCAGGGGCTGGCGCTCACTGTGTTAGGCCGGCAACTGGCCAGATTGCCGATAGACCCAAGACTGGCGCGGATGGTGCTGGCGGCAGCCAGCAGCGGTTGTCTGGATGAGCTGTTGGTGATCACGGCAGCCTTGTCGATTCAGGACCCACGGGAGCGGCCGCTGGATAAGCAACAAAAAGCCGATGAGTTGCACAGTCGTTTTGCTGATACGGATTCAGATTTTGCCAGTTGGCTGAAACTGTGGCGCTACCTGCAGGAACAGCAGGAACTGAACAGTAACAACCAGTTCAGACGCCTGTGTAAACAGGAGCTGCTGAACTACCTGCGGGTGCGGGAATGGCAGGATCTCTATGGTCAGCTGTCGCAGGTTGCAGACGAAATGCAGCTGGCGCGCAGCAGTTCGTCCGATTACCAGAGCATTCATAGCGCTATTTTGACGGGATTGTTGGGGCAGATTGGTTGTCGTGACAGCGAAGCGGATTATCTGGGCGCGCGTCAGAGCCGTTTTTTTGTATTTCCCGGCAGTCATTTGTTTAAGCGCAAACCCAAGTGGGTGATGACCGCGGAACTGGTGGAAACCAGCCGGCTTTACGCCAGAACAGTTGCGAAAATCGAGCCTGAGTGGGTCGAACCGCTGGCGCAGCATCTGGTCAGTCGCAGTTACAGTGAGCCGCACTGGGAGAAAAAACGCGGTGCTGTCATCGCTTTCGAGCAGGTTACGCTTTATGGGTTGATCCTGGTCGGTAAAAGACCGGTGCAGTACAGCAAGATTGAACCTGAAGTTTGTCATCAGATCTTTATCCGCGATGCGCTGGTGCAGCAACAGCTGGGGCTCAATGAAGCCTTTTTACAGCACAATGCCCGGCTGATTGACGAAGTGACTGATTTAGAAGACAAATCGCGCCGCCGTGACATTCTGGTGGACGAAGACGCGCTGGTGGCATTTTATGCGGAAAAAATCCCGCAGCAGGCCAATAACCGTGCCGATTTTCAGCATTGGTGGAAACAGCAAAAACAGCGCGATGCCGCTTATCTCAACTTCGACCCGGAAATGCTGCGCCGTCGCGATGCCGGCCATATTACCGACGACAGTTATCCGGAGTTCTGGCGTCAGGGCAATCTGACGCTGCCGCTGGAGTATCATTTTATGCCGGGCGCACCTGACGACGGTGTCAGTCTGTGCATTCCGCTGGCGCTGCTCAATCAGGTTGAAGAACAAGGTTTTGACTGGTTGAT
>CBINNO010000280.1:0-4776 GCA_966252055.1 uncultured Rheinheimera sp.
CAGTTGGTGACCAATGTGATTAAACCAGCGCTGGCGCAAGGGGAGTGGGTGCTGGCAGATCGGCATGACTTATCGACACGTGCTTATCAGGGCGGTGGGCGCGAGCTGCCTGAGCAGTGGATTGAGCCTTTGCGCCAGCTGGTGCTCGGCGACCTGAAAGCTGATTTGACACTTTATCTGGACATAGATCCTGCCATTGGGCTTGAACGCGCGCGCGCGCGTGGCGAATTGGATCGGATTGAACTGGAGCAATTAGCTTTTTTCCAGCGGACCCGGGCCCGTTATCGGGAGATTGCGGCGTCTGAGCCCAATATTGTGCTGATAGATGCCGGTCAGCCACTGGCGGCGGTACAACAAGCGCTGACAAGTGCGTTGGAGCAACATTGCCGATGACGCAGTTACCTTGGTTACAGCAGACTGAGCAGCAGCTATTTCAACTGGCCCTTCGCCAGGAACTGCATCATGCCTTACTGCTGACCGGGCCTGTTGGCATCGGCAAACATGTGCTGGCCAAGCGGCTGGCACACCTGTTGTTATGTCTGAACCCTTCAGTGGAAGGGGCCTGTGGCTTTTGCAAAAGTTGTCAGCTGGGTCAGGCTGGCCATCATCCGGATTTACTGCAGCTGGAGGTGCAGAGCAGTATTTCGGTAGAGCAGGTGCGTGAGATCAGCCAGCTGATGCAAAACGCGCCACAGCAAGGCGGGGCGCGGCTGGTGCTTATTCCTCAGGCCGACAAACTGACCGAATCAGCCGCTAATGCACTGCTAAAAACCCTGGAAGAACCCGGCCAAAACAGTTATCTGATTTTGCAGACCGCTTTTGTGAACACGCTGATGCCCACGATTTTGTCCCGCTGTCAGCGCTGGGACCTGCCGGCGCAGTACAGTGCGTCCGTGCAGCACTGGCTGCAGTCGCAAAGCACAGATCCACTGCCTGATTTTTTGCTCGAGCTGTGTGGTGGCGCACCGCTTAAAGCGCTGCAACTACTGGAAAGTGGCGAGGCGCTGACTATCGCAGCGCAGTTGCGGGCCCTGCAGCAATACCTGCAAACGGGCCAGGGGCTGGCAGCACTGCAAAAGCAGCTGGAGACGCAAACCGAACTGGCGGCTATGCTGTATTACAGCGCACGTCATTGGACCAACGCTTTGCCGGGACAGGCGCCGAAGTTGCCACCGCCCGCGCTGTATCAGCGGATCGGCCAGTGGTGCCGTGACGAGCAGAAAATTTTAGGGCAGAATAAATCACTCGCGCTGACCGTATTGATGTCAGACCTTTATCAGATGTTACGCTGAGGCGGCCATGGAAGAACTGACACTGGATTTTGCTGATCTCAAAGAGCTTTACCGCTCTTATATGCCATTTTTAAAGCAAGGCGGCCTGTTTGTCCGGACCAGCCGGCATTACAAAATCGGCCAGTCGCTGGCGCTGCAGGTGACCTTGCCCGATGCGCTCGAAGCGATCCCGGTATCGGGGAAAGTCGCCTGGCTGACGCCGCAAGGCGCGCAAAACACCAGCCCGGCGGGGATTGGTGTTGCCTTTATTGACGACAAACAGAACCTGCGCGATCGGATTGAGAAACTGCTCAGTGGTACGCAGGAATCCGCTGAGCTGACTTTTACGCTGTAACGTCCCAAAGGCTCAGGTTTGTCTGTCGCACTTCAGCATGGGGACAACTTCGGGTAGAATGCCGCGCTGTTTGCCATCCTTGTCGCCAATACCGGAGTTGTCCCTTGTTTATCGATTCACACTGCCATCTTGATCGCCTGGAGCTGGACAAACTGGGCATGGATTTACCCGCAGTGTTGGCTGCTGCTGCCAACGCACAGGTTTCCCATATGCTGTGCGTCAGTGTCAGTCTGGCGGAGTTTGCCGCGATGGCAGCGTTGGTCAGGCCTTATCCGCAAATCTCTGTGTCCTGTGGTGAGCACCCGCTGCATCAGCAACTGGGCTTTGATGTGTCCAGCTTGCATCAGCTGTGTACTGCAGATGAAGTCGTTGCTGTTGGCGAGACCGGACTTGATTATTTTTACAGCCCGGATAACAAAGCGACGCAGCAGGCGGCGTTTGCCAGCCATATTCAGGTGGCCCGCTCGGTGAACAAGCCTTTGATTGTGCATACGCGGGATGCCAGAGCTGATACGCTGGCATTGTTGCGGGGTGAAGGCGCGGCCGATTGTGGCGGCGTGTTGCATTGTTTCACCGAAGATTGGGAAACCGCAAAAGCCGCGCTGGATCTGGGGTTCTACATCTCGTTTTCCGGCATTATGACCTTTCGGAATGCGGATGCATTGCGCGAGGTCGTCCGGCAGGTGCCGCTTGACCGCTTGCTGATTGAGACCGATTCACCGTATCTGGCGCCTGTGCCTTATCGCGGCAAAACCAATCAGCCTGCTTATGTTTGTGCTGTGGCAGCCGCCGTTGCACAGCTACGTGAATTGCCGCTTGAGCTGTTAGCAAAGCACACCAGTGATAATTTCCGCCGTCTGTTTCCATTGGCTAAGACTGCGGCGTGTTAAGGACAACACTACTGCATGTTGTTTTGTGTTGTGGGGATTAGCCTTCAATAGAAGAACGCCGGGACAACCCTTTTGTCGACAATCTTTTGCCTGAAAGAAAAGAAGCCCAGAACCAATCCGCATTGTTCCGGGCTTAGGGGAATGGCTCAAGGTTGAGCCGTGCGCTAGAGGGAGGGTGCGAACACTGCACCAAACAGATGATCCCAGTGTAGCCAATGGCTTTTTTTTTGCGCTCCGGTCAGCGCATGTTTAAATGTTTATTTGGTGATTTTATTGTTAATTTTCACCGTTTTTCCCGCGCTTATCCAAAGGTTATCCCCAGCTTATTCCGTTGTATCGCCCGTATTTCTTGCAGCGCAAGGCCACTTCTCTGTTTCAGGTGCAAATACTTTTGATAACTTTTTAATGAGAAGTCCATCGTTTAAATTTCAAAATAGTCTGAAAAAATTTTTTCTGCGCTGCGTTCAGGCTGATATGGAAGAAATTTGTTACAGCTAATTGTATAGCTATCTGTCCGGACATCGTTGTTGTCACCTGCTGGATTGTCGACAATAAGACTTAGGTATGGCTTGACTTTGGCTGGTTTAGCCACTAAAAATGCATTTATTGTTTTTTATGTCGACATAACAGGCTTTATCCTTGAATAAAGACCCCATTACCGCAGCCGACAGGGTGCAGTTGGCCCTGCAAAGAGCCATTGTGGAAGGTGAGATCCCGGCTGGCAGCAAAATCTCAGAACCAGAACTGGCAAAACGTTTTGATCTGAGCCGTGCTCCGCTGCGAGAGGCGCTGGCCCGGCTTGAACGCTGCCACCTGATTGAACGCACGCCAAATGCGGGCGCCAGGGTGGTCCGACTGACACCGCAAGGTCTGGTCTCCTTATATCAAATTCGTGAAAATCTGGAAGGCATGGCGTGCCGGTTGGCGGCTGAGCGTATGTCGACAACAGAAATCGGCGCACTGCAGGCCTTGCTCGAGCAACATTTGTCGACTCAGCGTGTGCGTGAGGGCGAGAGCTATTATCAGGAAGCCGGCGATGTCGACTTTCATTACCGCATTATTCAGGCCAGTCAGAATCCTTATCTGATCAATATTCTGTCCGACGAACTGTACCATCTGGTGCGGATGTACCGGGTGCAACTCGGTATGGCCGGCCCACGGGTGTCACGGGCTTTTGATGAACACAAGGCTATCCTCAATGCCATTGCCAACCGCGATGGTGAACTGGCCGAACTCTTGATGCGCCGCCATATCAGCGCGTCACGTCGCAATATCGAACAACATTTACAACAGGGGACTTTTAAATGACAGCAAGCGCCGGGTTAAAACTGCGGGAGGCCATTGCGGCCAACACACCTTTACAGTTGGTCGGAACTATCAACGCTTATACCGCCATGATGGCCGAGCGGGTCGGGCACAAAGCTTTGTACTTATCAGGCGCAGGCGTTGCAAATGCCTCTTTTGGCCTGCCTGATTTAGGCATGACGTCGCTGAACGATGTGTGTGAGGACATCCGCCGTATTACCGGTGCCACTGAACTGCCTTTGCTGGTAGATGCCGATACCGGCTGGGGTGGCGCTTTTAACATTGCCCGTACCGTGCGTGAAATGACCCGCGCCGGCGCCGCTGGTTTTCATATTGAAGATCAGGTGATGCAAAAACGCTGTGGCCACAGACCGAACAAAGAAATTGTGTCTCAGGAAGAAATGGTGGACCGCGTCAAAGCCGCAGTAGATGCCCGTACTGACGCCAGCTTTTTTATCATGGCGCGTACCGATGCATTGCAACAACAAGGTTTAGCTGCGGCCATCGAGCGGGCTCAGGCCTGCGTTGAAGCTGGCGCTGATGCCATTTTTGCCGAAGCCGTGTATACGCTGGAGCAATATCAGGCCTTTACGAAGGCTTTGTCTGTACCGGTTTTGGCCAATATCACCGAATTTGGTCAGACGCCGCTGTTTAACACCACCGAGCTTGCTGGTGTTGGCGTCAAGATGGTGCTCTATCCGTTATCAGCATTTCGCGCCATGAACAAAGCAGCGCTTAACGTCTATCAGTCCATTCTGACCAACGGCGACCAAAAAGCGGTGGTCGACAGCATGCAAACCCGTGCTGAACTTTACGATTTCCTGAATTATCACAGTTACGAAGAAAAACTGGACTCGTTATTTGCTCAAGGCAAAAACAAATAATCAAATTCATTTCAAACTTATCTGCCTCTGGAGAACCGAATATGTCGACAACTAAACAACTGACCGGTGCC
>CBINNO010000281.1:0-4749 GCA_966252055.1 uncultured Rheinheimera sp.
TTGCTGATAGTCACCGACTTGTTCCATCTGCACACCCGCGGCCTGCAGGGTGTCGCTGAGCCAGCCTGCCCGCAGTCCGGCCACCACCAGTCGATGTTTTTTCAGATCTGCCAGACTTTGGATAGGCGGCACCTGATCATTGAGGGCATAAAGAATATGAAAACGCCGCGACACAGGTCCGATAAACTGAAAGCCCTGGCGCTGGCGCTCAGCAGTTTGGCCCATAGTGAATAACAGCACATTTTTGTGCTTCAGGGCGGTATCCAGTGCTCTTGGCCATGGCATCAGCTCGATATCGGCCAGGGTTTCGGCCGGCAACATCAGTTTGAGCAAATCAACGGTCAAGCCATCAACCTGGCCGTCCCGGACATAATTAAACGGCATTTTTTCTGAGGTGATGAGTCTCAGCGCCGGCACCTGCTGCTGCGCAAAGACCATATGACAACAGAGTGCCCCCATCACTGCCAGCAGCAATCGACCACGCATTTCCATGCTACTCCCTGGTGGCTGTCGGTTTTGTTGGCATTTTAGCGCCGGCCATCGGCCTTGAACAGACCGGCCACAGCAGTCCGTCTCGCGACGTGTTGCCTAAAGAGCATTTGGCAGCGGCCGTTGGCCTCAGCGGACTTGCTGGCAGCCTCTGCTGCACTGGCTCGGAACTGCTTGTCAGCCGCCAGACTTACTTTTATGATCGCCGCCTTTTCAGCAAAGAGTGCACATCATGACCGCGGTCTCCCGTATCCAGGACCAAATCATGCAGGAGATCCTGCAAGGCGTCGCCAGTGGCCAGCAACTGGAACGCGTGATGGCCAAAGTGTTCAGCCAGCACAAGCCGGAAATGGCGGTGCAGGGACGGCTGGTCCAGTGGCTCGGTGTTTTACTGCGCCGGCTGGGCGCCTTTGAGCAACTGGCAGAGGTCAGGTTGTCGCAGGATGTCGGCGCGGTCGCCGATGCGTTTTATCAGTTTGAACAGCTGCAGGGCCCGAGGACATATCGCCAAACCGATGAAGTGCTGCAGCAACGCTTTGCGGCTTTGCCAGAACCGGTGCGGGATGGTTGTCCCGACTGGCTGGAACAGCTGGGTCAGGCGGAGCTTGGGCCCGACTGGCCGGCAGAGCGGGCAGCATTGGCTCAGTCTGCGCCCAGATTTATCCGGGTCAATCTGCTCAAAACCAGTCTGAGCGCCTTACAGCAGCAACTTCGCAGTGAAGGTATTGTTGGTCAGCCAGTCAAGGACGTACCCACAGCGTTACAAGTGCTGGGGGACGGGGCTTTGTTTCAGACACGCGCTTTTCGCGAGGGTTGGTTTGAGCAACAGGATGCCGGCTCCCAACTGGTTGCGGCCGCGTTGCCGGCCATCCCGGGCAGCCGGGTGATCGATGCCTGTGCCGGTGCCGGTGGTAAAAGCCTGGCGCTTGCTGCCCAGATGCAAGGCAAAGGCCGCTTGCTGGCGATGGATGTTGAACAGTGGAAGCTGGAACAACTGGCGCTGCGGGCAAAACGGGCCGGCGCCGGCAATATTGAAGTGCGCCAAATTACGTCGGGCAAAACTGTCAAACGGCTGGCACAAAAAGCAGATTTTTTGTTGCTGGACGTGCCGTGCAGCGGCAGCGGGGTGCTGCGGCGCAATCCGGATGCAAAATGGCAGCAACCGATGCGGCTGCACGAGTTACGCCAGTTACAGCAGGACATTTTGCAGCGTTACAGCCGGATGCTGGCGCCAGGTGGTGAGCTGGTTTACGCCACTTGCTCCATTTTTCCCAGCGAAAACGAGCAGCAAATCCGCCTGTTCCTCAGCCATAACAGTCAGTTCAGCCTGCAAGCGGAACAACAGATCCGCCCGGCCCAGACCGGTTTTGACGGTTTCTACTGGGCCAGACTGCGGCGTGAGGCTCAATGAGCCCCAGGCTGAATAAGCACGAGGCAGAGTGAGCCCTGGTCAGAACAAATCTCAGGTTTTGTTGGTGTCAGGCGAGGGTTCTTTCACGTCATACTGCTGACAAGTGGCAATCAGCGCCTGCAGGTGAGCACCAAGGTCCTGGCCGGCAAACGCCTTGCTGGCGGCCGCCATCTGTTTGAGGCTTTCCAGCGCTTGCTGCAATTCCTGTTGACTGAGCAAATTGGCAGAATAAGCCGCTGCCTCAGCGCCTTGCTCTAACAAACCACCAAGCTGATCGAAACTGAAATCCTGCGCCAGCAGCTTTTCGATATCGGCCAGCAGGTTCGCGACCTTGGCGGATTCCATCAGGGCGCCTTCAACACTCACCAGCCGGCCCATCGGATCGCCCGCCAGCCGACCCGCCACGCAGGCTGCCACTGAGCCGGCCTCAGCGCTCTGGACAACCGCATCGAGTCCTTTGTCACGAATTTGGCCAATGGCATCTGCCAGTTGCTGGTCTTTTGCCAGCCACTGTTGCTCCTGGCTGATTTTGGGATCTTCGCTGAAATAACCACAACTGGTCAGCAAAAAAAGAAAGGTTGCGCCTACCAGGCGTCTGTGATGAGCCATTTTAATCCTCCGGCTTGTGGGAACCGGTAAGAGATGGCGGCTGTCAGTGAAAGTTCAATACTGTTGCATCGTCAACTGATAAATAATTTGTTGGCGCAGCTGGCTCAGACGGGTTTTGTGGTGTGCCAGCCGCTCAGCGTCCATCGCCTCTGATGACTGCTGGCGCAGCAGCTGACTTTGCACCTGAAAACTGTTGTACAGTTTATTCAGCGCCAGCGAGCTGTGCTGACTGAATAATTGCTGCCATTGCTGCTCTATTGTCTGCAGTTGCAACTCCAGTTCAGCCCTCGACTGTTGTGCTGAAAGATTGTCGGTCAGTTGTCGAATCGCCTGAGGTAACTGCAGCGGCTGACTGATCCGGGTCATTTGTGTACTGGTTGCCGCCGGCAGGCTTTGCGTGGGCCAGCTCAGGCTTAACAGCATCAGACTGGCAAGCAGGATGTTTTTCATCTCGGTCTCCTTAAAAATGCCAGCCGTAAGACAAGCTGATGAAATCAAGCCCAGGATTGGGTTTTTTAAAGCCCGCATTGGAATAGTGCAGATAGCGCAGCGTCAGGCTTTGATGGGAATCCAGCCAGGCGGTCAGGCCCAGCCGGTCTTCAAACTGATAGTGAGTACTGACATTTTTGCCGGCAAATACAGTGTCATCCAGCAAAGACACACCGATACCAAATTCGAGGTCCCAGCGCAGATCAAAGGCTTGTCCCAGCGGGTAACGCAGCACAGGCGACAGCGCGAGCACGAAGTTCGAGTCATGTTGATTGGCCGGGCCATAACGCCAGCCGTTGACGCTGGCTTCGAGCGCCAGGCTCAGGTCCGGATGCAAAGCTTCAAGCCAGCCCACATTGTGCTGATAAGCCAGTTTGATCCCCTGGACATCGCCTTCGCCTTGCAGATAGTCCACCGCCAGCGCATGCTGAGCAGCTTGTGCCGGCAGGCTGAGGCTGATGGTCAGACTGAACAGTGTCAGGGCCAGCGCCCGCACGATGGCCAGATTCAGTTTAAAAGTTTTTTTGCTCATTTATTGCTCCGAACCAACGCATGTCGCTGGCAGCAGTCTGGAATGGCTGCTATTATCCGGAACGAATCGCAACAAAATGTGCTGAAATATTTGCAGATCGTATCAAATCGTATCATGCGTATTAAACTACCGAACCGGAGCTGAAGCCGATGGACAGACTGACCCCCTTGCTCGCCCATTTTTCACCGCAGGCCGCCATTTACTTTCACGGCACCAGTTGTCAGAAAAACCAGTTTTGCCCACAGTCTGGCCGCAGCTATTTGCATCTGATAGAAAGTGGTCAGGGCAGGATTGAAGTGAATGGGCAGTTTTATGCGGTGACTGAACCCTGCCTGGTATTCATTCCGCGCGGTCAGCCTCACCAGTTTCATGTCAATCATGAACAGTCATTAAAAGTGTTCTGTGCCACACTCGATGTCGGCGAAACCACCGGCAATCCGCTGCTGAGCGCACTGCCTGACTGTAATGTGCTGGCGTTGTCTGGCTGCAGTTCACTGCGTAACACCATTGAACTGATCTGGCTGGAGAGCCAGCAGCAATATTGCGGCCGCGACGCTGCGCTGCAGCGCCTGACCGAGTACTTACTGATTTTGCTGCTGCGCCATATCATGCAGGAAAATCCGCCGCAATCCGGCTTACTGGCCGGACTGGCTGATAAAAAGCTGGTTGCTGTTTTCAGCGCGATACATCGCCAGCCTGAACAAGACTGGACATTGGATTTAATGGCGCTGGAAGCCGGTATGTCGCGCGCCCGGTTCGCTGAACATTTTCGCAAGGTGGTCGGGCTGACCCCGGCGGATTATTTGTTGACCTGGCGTTTGTCACTGGCGCGCAAGCAGCTGCTGTCAGGTGCTGCGCTGAAACAAGTGGCACCTGCGGTGGGCTATCAAAGCGTTGCGGCTTTTCACCGGGCTTTTCGTCAGAGATTGGGGTTGTCGCCAAAAGAATGGCTGGCGCAGTGGCAGGGTGGGCATGACATGGCAAGTCAGGCGGCCTGAACTCGGTCCGATATCGCGGCAATGATTGAGATGCAAAAACCGGCCAGCGGCCGGTTTTAAAGCGGACTATGAGAGCCGCCCGGTTTTTTGAAAAGCGAACCGACGACCTTCGGGTTATCACCGCGCAGCAAAGGCACAAGCCAAATCAGGATTGACACCCGAACGGCAGGCACAAAAAAACCAGCACTTGGCTGGTTTTAAAGTTGGTTGCGGGAGCCGCC
>CBINNO010000282.1:0-4739 GCA_966252055.1 uncultured Rheinheimera sp.
TATATGGCTTATTGGTAACAATGCCCCAGGGAACGCCTGCGTCGGCGAGTGCCGGCAAGAACATCTCTGCACCGCCAAACAGCCGGCTGTGCACGGTCAGATGGGCCTGATAGTAGTCCAGCAACTCAGTGCGCAGCTGCCCAAAAGAAAAGCCGGCAAGGGCGTCAGCAAAACCGAGTTCTAGCAGCCCTTTGGCACCATGCGACGCCACAGGCCGGTAGCGCTCTGCAGGCATCGGCGCGAAGCCATGGCGGACCAGCACATGATTCAGGGCTGCGCCTAAATCATCCGCGGTGTCGACCAGAGTGCCATCGAGGTCAAAAAGTACGGCGGCAGGGCGGCTCAGAGAATAGAATGCATTCATCAGACGGTTTGTCCTTCTGCCGGTTTGCGGGCGACCACGAAATAGTTCACGTCAACGCCGGCACCGATACGAAAACTCTGTTGCAGCGGGTTGTAATGCAGCCCGGTACAGTCAATGCATTCAAGGCCTGCCAGCTCAATGTCGCGCATCAGCTGCGAGGGGCGGATAAATTTCTGAAAATCGTGGGTGCCTTTGGGCACCAGCCTCAGCACATATTCGGCGCCTAAAATCGCCAGCAGATAGCTTTTGGCGGTTTTATTGAGCGTCGAAAACACCAGCGTCGCGCCGGGAGCTGCCAGCGCGGCGCAAGCTCGCACTACGGATGCGGGTTCAGGCACATGCTCGAGCATTTCCATGCAGGTGACCAGCTCAAAGCTGCCGGCATGGGCAGCGGCAAAGGCTTCGGCAGTGCTTTGCTGATAATCAATACTGACGCCACTCTCCAGCGCATGCAGGCGGGCCACGGCCAGCGATTCTGGTGCCATATCAATCGCGGTGACTGCCGCACCGGCTTTGGCCATGCTTTCGGCCAAAATGCCGCCGCCGCAGCCAACGTCCAGCACTTTTTTTCCAAACAAGCCCTGCACCTGGTCGCTGATGTAACTCAGACGAACCGGATTGAGCTGATGCAGCGGTTTGAATTCGCCGGCCGGGTCCCACCAGCGCGAAGCGAGACCATTAAATTTATTGATTTCAGCGCTGTCGACATTGTGGTCCGCAGCAGTATGAGAAGGCGTCATGATCATTTCCGCGACAATTTTTGCGGCCATTATAAAGGCTTAACCTGAAGGTGCAATGCAAAGGCCGGCACTGAGCCCGGGCGGCGCCAAACTTAACTGCAGCAAGGCATGGCAAGGTTGGGACTTTGTGTTAGAATCCCCGGTTCGTGGTTTGCCGAGATAACAACTACACGCAAGCCAACCCACTGATTTTAAGGGATATAACGCTTTTTATGACAAATCTGGCCAAAGAAATTGTTCCCATCAATATCGAAGAAGAATTAAAGAACTCTTACCTGGATTACGCGATGAGCGTGATCGTCGGCCGGGCGCTGCCGGATGTGCGTGACGGCCTGAAGCCTGTGCACCGCCGCGTGTTATTTGCGATGAAAGAGCTCGGCAACGACTGGAACAAGGCTTACAAGAAATCGGCGCGTGTGGTTGGTGACGTCATCGGTAAATACCACCCGCACGGTGACAGTGCGGTGTATGACACCATAGTGCGGATGGCGCAGCCGTTTTCACTGCGTTATATGCTGGTCGATGGTCAGGGCAACTTCGGTTCTGTTGACGGCGACTCTGCCGCAGCCATGCGTTATACCGAAGTGCGGATGGCAAAAATCACCCAGGAGTTGCTGGCTGATTTAGATAAAGAAACAGTGGATTTTGTACCGAACTATGACGGCACTGAACAAATCCCGGCCGTGTTGCCGACCAAGATCCCGAACTTGCTGATCAATGGTTCCAGCGGTATTGCCGTCGGTATGGCGACCAACATTCCGCCGCACAATATCACCGAAGTCATCAATGCCTGTCTGGCGATTATCGCCAATCCGGACATCACCATTCCGGAGCTGATGGAATACATCCCGGGCCCGGATTTCCCAACTGCCGCCATCATCAACGGCCGCCGTGGTATCGAAGAGGCCTACCGCACAGGTCGCGGCAAGGTCTATATCCGCGCAAAAACTCATATTGAAACCGATGACAAAAGCGGCCGCGAGTCGATCATCGTCACTGAAATCCCGTACCAGGTGAATAAAGCACGGTTGATTGAAAAAATCGCCGAGCTGGTCAAAGAAAAACGCATCGAAGGCATCAGTGCGCTGCGCGATGAATCTGACAAAGATGGCATGCGGATTGTGATTGAAGTCAAACGCGGCGAATCGAGTGATGTGCTGCTGAACCATTTGTACGCCAACACCCAGATGCAGACCGTGTTTGGCATCAACATGGTGGCGCTGGATCAAGGCCAGCCAAAACTGCTGGGCCTGAAAGACATTCTTGAGTGTTTTGTGCTGCACCGTCGTGAAGTGGTGACCCGCCGTACTGTCTATGACCTGCGTAAAGCCCGCGACCGCGCCCATATTTTAGAAGGTCTGGCTATCGCGCTGACCAATATCGATGAAATCATTGAACTGATTAAAACATCTGCCAGTCCGTCAGATGCAAAAGCCGGCCTGGTCTCCCGTGGCTGGAAGCTGGGGAACGTGCAGGAAATGCTGGAGCGCGCTGGTGAAAGTGCGGCACGGCCAGAGTGGCTGGAAGAGCATTTCGGTATTCGCGACGGTTATTATTACCTGACCGAACAACAGGCTCAGGCGATTCTGGATTTACGTCTGCACAAACTGACTGGCCTTGAGCATGAAAAAATCCTCGGCGAATACAAAGAGTTGTTGGACCTTATCGCCGAATTACTGCATATCCTCGCGAGCTCAGAGCGCCTGATGCAGGTGATTTGTGAAGAACTGGAAGCAGCCAAAGCCCAATACGGCGATGCGCGGCGCACCGAGATCCAGGACAATGCACTGGATATCAACATGGAAGATTTGATTGCCGAAGAAGATGTCGTGGTGACGCTGTCGCATCTCGGTTATGCCAAATATCAGCCACTGACAGACTATGAAGCGCAGCGTCGTGGTGGTCGTGGTAAAGCGGCCACGACAGTGAAAGATGAAGACTTCGTCGACCAGTTGCTGATTGCATCCACCCACGACACGATTTTGTGCTTCTCCGACCGCGGCCGTCTGTACTGGCTGAAGGTCTATCAATTGCCACAGGCATCCCGGCAGGCGCGCGGTAAACCGATCGTCAACCTGTTACCACTGGAAGACAACGAGCGCATTACCGCCATTCTGCCAGTACGTGAATACGAAGAAGGCAAATATGTCTTTATGGCGACCGCCAACGGGACTGTGAAGAAAACCGCACTGACCGAATATTCGCGGCCGCGTTCAAACGGCATTATTGCGGTCAATCTGAACGAAGGCGACCAGCTGATTGGCGTCGATATTACCGACGGCGACAGCCAGATCATGCTGTTCTCCGACGACGGCAAAGTGGTGCGTTTCCATGAAGAACAAGTACGTGGTATGGGTCGTACCGCGACTGGTGTCCGTGGCATTAAACTGCGCGAAGGCGGTTCAGTGGTTTCACTGATTGTACCAAAAGCTGATGGAGCCATTCTGACCGTCACTGAAAATGGTTATGGTAAACGCACGCCGCTCGACCAGTATCCACAGAAGAGTCGCGCCACTCAGGGTGTTGTGTCGATCAAAGTGTCGGAACGTAACGGTCTGGTGGTCGGCGCTGTTCAGGTCAGTGCGCTGGATGAAATCATGCTGATCTCTGACAAAGGCACGCTGGTGCGTACCCGCGTTAAAGAGGTGTCACTGGTGGGCCGTAACACGGCAGGTGTGATCCTGATCCGTACCATTGAAGGCGAAAAAGTGGTGGGGGTTCAGCGAATTGACGAAATTCAGGACCAGGAAGAGCTTGCTGCAGCAGAAGCGGAAGCCCGTGCAGAAGCCGCTGCATTAGTGGTTGAGCCGGATGATGTCACTGAAGCCGATGACGAGCCGGGTGAAGATGAATAATCGTTAAGTCGTCACCACAGAGAAAAGGTCAGGCCAGGGGTCTGACCTTTTTGTTTTCAGCATTTTGCTGCGTTTATTGATACGGTTCAGCGCCTTGGTTTAAATGCAGGCGGAGTGCTTACTTGAGCGTTTCGCTGCAGGATAAAATCAGGTAAAGTATCGGGCAATTCGAAGAGCCGTCCAGACGTCGATATTATGAGCGGCCGCCGTCCACGTTTTTGCCAGTTATTTCAGTTGTTGCGAAGGAGCAAAGAATGACCACGTATAACTTTTGTGCCGGTCCGGCGATGTTGCCGGTGGAAGTGATGCAACAGGCGCAGGAAGAGTTGATCAATTGGCATGGTCGCGGCTGCTCCATCATGGAAATGAGTCACAGGGGCAAAGACTTTATTAAAGTGGCGGCGCAGGCAGAGCAGGATCTGCGCGACCTGTTGCAGGTTCCGTCAAACTACAAAGTATTATTTATGCACGGCGGCGGTCGCGGTCAGTTCTCTGCAGTGCCACTGAATCTGCTCAAAGCCGGCCAAAGCGCGGACTACATTGTCTCAGGCGCATGGTCCAAAGCAGCCGCAGAAGAAGCTCACAAATTCGGCACTATTGCGGTGCAGGGGATCAGTCAGAAGGTAGACGGCATTCGTAGTCTGACACCCGCCAGCGCCTGGAAGATCAACCCGACTTCGGCTTTTGTGCATTTCTGTCCCAATGAAACGGTGGACGGGCTGGAATTCAGCGATGTTCCTGTGACTGACGTGCCCTTAGTGGCTGATTTGTCTTCGACGA
>CBINNO010000283.1:0-4705 GCA_966252055.1 uncultured Rheinheimera sp.
GAACCGTTGCCAACCGGCAAGCTGCAGGCGGACCAGGCCGCCAGTCAGGCCCTGGCCGACCAGCTGCAAAACCTGAAGGTGCAAAGCCTGTATCAGGGCGACTGGCCGGCCGATGCGCTGGCTCTGCAACTGACGACAGCAGAGGGCGACCTGACGCTCAGCCTGGCCAAAGCCGGCGAAATCTATCTGGCGAAGCGTTCGGACCAGCAGGCGATGTTTCGTATCGACGCGGTGTTATATCAGCAGCTGAGCAGCCCCACGCTTGCCAGCCTGCAGGCGAAAACAGGCGACCAGGCATTGGCCAGTCAGGACAAGACGAAGCCCGCCGCCGCGCCGGCCTCTTCACTGGCACCTTTGGCCGACAAGCTCAAGCCGGGTCAGACGGCACCTGCCGGCAGCGCCGCGCCACAGCCTTAAACGACGCTTTGGCCCGCTTGTAAGCGTTTCTGGTCAGCGCAAGCAGACGCGCAAAGAGCAGCCGGCCTTCTCAGGCCGGCTTTTTTAGCCGCTTTCGGGCAAGGTGTCCGCATCGTTTTCAGCAGGCAGTCACTTCAAGGAGGTTGTGGTTTAAGCCGTTGGCAATATAGCCTGCTGTAATAACACTTCCTGTTCGAGGAACAATTTTCGCGTCAGCAGGGCCTGACTGAGGCCATATAACCGGTGGTGATCGGCCAGCTGCACCGCTTTGTCGAGCTGAGCCGGTTTGGCCTGTGCCCGAAAATAATCCAGCCACGGCGTTAGATCCGGCGGACAGACTAACCGCACTTTGTCGCCGTATCTTTTGTGCAGATGATCAAAAATCTCTAAACCGGCGGCATCAAAATCAAAAGCGCACCAGACTTGCGTGTATTGCTGCAAAAAAGGGCTCAGCAGCGCCGAGCCGATGCGGGAACCGGCCGCCAGCGCCACATCGGTCTGTGCCGGGGTCAGCGTATCCGCCAGCATCTGGCCGCACAGCGCCAGTACCTCGCGAAAACGAAAGAAATTTTCTTCGTTTTCAATCAGTAATAAAGTTTTCTGACTGACAAAGCCCTGGCTGAGCTGCAGTTGCCCGCTCGGATCTGTGCCGGCCAGTACCAGCTCGGGCCGCAATAAGCCGTGACCGGCTGGCAGCGGCGCAACTGTGCTGCCAGCTGGCGCGGTGGCTGAAAGCGCGGTGGCCGAAAGCGCGGTGGCCGGCAACTCAGCAGCGGACAGCGCAGGCTGGGCAAGCGGCTCCAGCAAAGCAGCCAGCTCCGCCGATGTCAGCAACGACGCGTCATCCTCTGGCGGTGCACCCGCCGGTAAAGCTGGCGCGCCCGCAGTGGCCGACAGGGCCGCCGGCTCAGCGCTGCTGCCGCTCGCCCACTGCGCCGGATGGTAGACCAACACATAGCTGTGAGAGGTCAGTGCCTGGTGGGAATCGCCCTGCCAGCTTGCCGTCACCCGGTCGGCCGGCGCTTCTGCGCTTTGCATTAACGCGGCAAACAACTGCGCATCAGCAATGCTGACCTGCCATTTGCCAGCGCCGCTCGCTTTGACTTTAAACAGTTTGGCGCGCTGCTGATAAAAGGCCGGTGGCAGCAGCGCCAGCAATTTCTGGTAGTTCACCGCTTTACCAGCCTGAATTTGTTGCAGATATTTTTGCAGCATGATGATTCTCTAAAAAGACGCCAGTGGACCCGCGGGCAACCCCTTCTGATAACAGAACTGGATAAATCTGGCCTGAACGCGGCAAGTGCTATGTTGCCTGCAACAAGGAGCCAACCGCCAGCTGCCAGCCAGTCAGCAGCTCGGCACGCGCCATGGCGCTGAGTTTGGGGCTGAACCAGGATTCGGCCCGCACCAAAGCCGGCAACGCCGCTAAATCTTCATACCAGCCGGCCTGAATACCGCCCAGCAGCGCCACGCCAAACGCGGTGGTTTCGGTTTGCAGCGGCCGCATCACCCGCACATTGAGCACGTCGGCCAGAAACTGACAGAACCAGCCATTATTCACCATGCCACCGTCGACCTGCAGACTGGCAGGGGCGGCGCCGTCCTGGCGCATCGCGGCCAGTAAATCGGCGGTCTGATAAACCACCGCTTCCAGCGCGGCTCTGGCCAGATGCGCCCGGCCCGTGCCAAGCGTCAGGCCGGAAAACTGCGCCCGCAACTCTGGTCGCCAATAAGGGGCGCCCAGCCCGGTAAAAGCCGGCACCAGATAAACGCCGCCATTGTCAGGCAAACTGGCGGCCAGGCTTTCGGTTTCGCTGGCACTGTCAATGAGACGCAGCTGATCACGCAGCCATTTGATGGCCGCGCCGGCAACGAAAATCGAACCTTCAAGCGCGTATTGCGTCTGGCCCTGCACGGTACAGGCGATGGTGCTCAGCAGCTGATGGCGGGAGTACAGTAAATCGGGGCCGGTATTGAGCAGCGCAAAACAGCCGGTGCCGTAAGTACTTTTCAGGCCGCCGGCCCGCACGCAGCCCTGGCCGATGGCGGCCGCCTGCTGGTCGCCGGCCATCGCCAGGATCGGCAGCGCCTCGTCAAACCAGCGTGCGTCGCAGCAACCATAGTCATCGGCACTTTGCCGCAGCTGCGGCAGCAGCGCTTTGGGCAGTTCAAACAGCTGCAGCAGCTCATCGTCCCATTGCAGCGAACGGATATCCAGCAGCAAAGTGCGGCTGGCGTTGGTGCTGTCGGTGGCATGCAGCCGCCCGCCGGTTAAGCGCCACAACAAAAAACTGTCGACGGTGCCAAACGCCAGCTCGCCTTGTTCGGCCTGCGCGCGCAAGGCCGGGTCCTGCAACAAAAAATGAAGTTTGCTGGCTGAAAAATACGGGTCGAGCAATAAACCGGTGCGCTGATAAACCCAGCTCTGATGGCCACGTTGCTGCAGGTCCTGACAATACTGCAGCGTGCGTCTGTCCTGCCAGACGATGGCGGGCGCCACCAGTTCACCGGTGTCGCGCCGCCACAACAGTGTGGTTTCGCGCTGATTGGTGATGGTCAGGCCACGGACCTGCCAGCCGGCGATTTGCGCCTGCGCCAGCACCTGGCGACAGACCGACAGCACCGACAGCCAGATCTCCTCACCATCCTGCTCGACCAGACCCGGCGCCGGGTACTGGCATTGAATATCCTGCTGTGCCAGCGCTTTCAGATTGCCGGCGCGGTCAAACAGCAGCGCCCGGCTCGATGAAGTGCCTTGATCTATCGCCAGCATCACGTCAGTTGCAGACATCAAAAACTCCCGGCCGGATTCAGAAATTCTGCCCCAGCGATAAATAAAAACGATAAGGGCGCTCTGCCAGATCGGAACTGGCCTGGCCGAAGCCCAGATAGAGCGGGCCAAACGGACTGTCCCAACCGGCAAACACACTGCCGGCCCAAATCCAGTCGTCGCCGCCTTGCGCCCTGATGTCGCTGAAACGCGATTTACGCACCATGCCCCGCTCCAGCGACGCGCCCAGATAAAACGGTGCTTTGAACAAATTAAAGCGCGACTGCGGCCATTGATATTGGTAGACCAAACTGGCGAATCTGACTTCAGCACCAAACAAATAGTTTTTCGGATAGCCGGACAAATTCAGCAGGCCGCCGAGCGTAAACTGGTCCAGTTCAATCAGGTTGTCATCACCATCCACCCGGTCAAAACGCAGCCGGGTGCGCAGGATATGGGCGTCCCACTGACGTGCCGCCTGGGCATGCAAGCTGTAAGTCTGGCTGCGCTGATGGGCCTGCAGATAATCGTCGCTGAGCGACTGCCAGCTGGCTTCGACCCTGGCACCCCGACTGGGAAAGCTGCGGCTGTCCAGCGTGTCATAACTGAATTGCCACAAGCTGCCGCGCCGCAGATACGGCAGGCTGTCAAATGCCAACTGCTGGGCCAGCAACAGTGGTAACTGAAAACGGCCGTCGCGCCGCTGCCAGCCCCCCCACAGCTGCCAGGCATCATCCGGCGCATAACCAATGCCGGCCCGCAAATCCAGTTCACGCTGGCTCAGCTCGCCGCTGGACAACCCTTGTTTGTCTTCAAGCGGAAACACCAGCCGGTTTTGTTCGGCGCGCAGCGTGCCAAAAAAATCACTGAAACCAAAAGGCCAGTGCAGGCTGCTGGCCAGCTGTTTGTTGGTGCCCAGCGCGACTTCGTTCTGCCACTCCGCACCATAAGGCGACAGGCCGGTCCACAGATATTCAGCCGCCAGCTGATAGTTGTGGGTATTTTCAAAGTCATCTTCCAGCTGCAGGCGGAAGTTCAGATAAGCCGGTCCCCAGCTTTTCGGCTCGGCACTGATCAGCAGTTGCTGCCAGCTGACTGGTGCGCTGCCGGCCGGCTGCGGGCTCAGCTCACTGGCAGTTACCGGCGGCTGTGGCGCCTCGCCGGCTTGAAGCGTCACGCTGACTTTTTCCAGCGTGTCCAGCCCATAAATTCGCCGGATGCCCTGCTGAATTTGCTGCATGCTGAGCGGCTGCTGCAGCGGCAGATTGAGCCGGCGCAGCAGCAACTGGTCCGACAGCCCGGTGCGGTTGTCCAGCCGGATAGTCGCCAATTGCAGGTTGAGCTCTGACTGCTGACGGCGCTGTTGCCAGCTGGCAAAAGTGGCCGGTTCACTGAATGCGCCGAGCTGCGCTTTTGCGGCCATCGCCGCTTGCTGACCGGCCGCAATGGCTTGCTCCAGCTTATCGAAATCCAGTGTGCCTATCTGAGCCATGTCCGGTTTAATCAGCACATCCTGCG
>CBINNO010000284.1:0-4694 GCA_966252055.1 uncultured Rheinheimera sp.
TTTGCTGGATTTGGGAAACTACACTATCGCACTGCAGGTTGAAACGACCGTCAGCCAGTCCGTGAAAGTAAGCCAATTGATCGGCACCTTACAGGCTGAAAGAGGCGCAAGTGGTGTCGTTCTCGCAAGTAAAGGAGCACGCTTCAAAGAGCGGTTATCCGGACTGCGCAACAAAACAGACGACGCTCTCAGTTTAGTAAGACCAATCGGCATCAAAGAATTTTCAGCCATTGAAGTTGAAGTAGATGAGCTCAGGACAAAAATAGACGGGCTTTCAATCGAGAGTGCTGAATCTGCTACCCGGTACACTAAATTGATCTCAGGTCTTATCGCTAATGATCATCAAGCTGAGCTTCAGCTCGAGCACTTAGGGTTAAGTAGAAGCCTGGCCACGCTGAATAAACTCATTGAAACAAAAGAAAGAGCCGGACGGGAGCGCGCAATTTTGGGCATAGTATTCAGTCAGAGCCGTTTTACCGAGCAAACGCTGACTACTTTTGCCAACAATCTGGGGGCTTATCGTGCTTATGTGGAAAGCATGTCTGGCATGCTCACAGCAGCACAGAAAAAACGCTGGGATGACATGCAGTTACTCCCGGAGTTTCGCCGAGTCGCCGATATTCATCAGCAAGCTTTTGCCAAAGCAACCGCGACAGAGTTTTCAATTGATGATGCAGCTTGGTTTGACCTGGCTACCGCACGAATTGCCAAACTCACAGAGTTCGAAAAAGTGTTGTCTGATGAGCTTTCTGCAGAGGCTGCTGAGTTAAAGCGAACTGCGCTCAATCAACTGATGTTTTTAGCCGTGTTATTGAGCTTGCTCGGTATTGTTACTGTGATTGTCATTCGCAAAATGATCCACTCCATGACTAATGCTGTTACGACGATAGAACAAACGCTGGCTGCTGTTGCATCAGGTGATTTAACCATGGATCCCCACCAAATCACTGCAGGTGCTGGCGCTGATGAGTTTGGGAATATATCCCGGGCCACTGCATCTTTAGTTACTCAGTTGCAAAAAGTGATTGGTGGACTGAGTAGTGCGTCTGCTCAATTAGCCGCAGCTGCCGAAGAGTCTTCAGTCGTGACAGCGCAGACCTTTAAAGGGATCCAGCGTCAACAACAGGATACGGAACTCGCAGCGACCGCCATGCATGAGATGAGCACGACGGTTCGTGATGTTGCTCTGACGACAACTGAAGCCGCAGAGCTTTCCGAGCTTGTGCAGAAAAATGCAGCGCAGGGTCAGCAGCAATTGTTGCAAACAATCGCTTTGATTGGCGAGTTATCTCAGGAAGTCAGTGCCACAGCCCGGGTTATTGAGCTTCTTAAAAGCAAAAGCACAGAAATTACGGCCGTTTTGGATGTTATCAATAGCATTGCGGAACAAACCAATTTGCTCGCGTTGAATGCTGCAATCGAAGCGGCCCGGGCAGGCGAACAAGGCAGAGGCTTTGCAGTGGTAGCCGATGAAGTGAGAGCACTGGCTAGTCGCACTGCATCATCCACGAAAGATATCCAACAGATGATCTCAGCCTTTCAAAGTGGCTCCCAAGAAGCTGCTGATGCCATTACAAAAAGCCAAATGAAAGCGAGCGAGGGAAATAACCGCATTGAAACTGTAGGGCAGACGTTGTCAGCGGTGTTGATGAACATTCAGGCCATCAACGACAAAAATACGCAAATCGCTTCAGCTGCCGAGCAACAGGCTGTTGTTGCCGAGGATATCAACCAGAAAATCATTAGCATCAACACTGTTGCGGAAGACACTAGTCAGGCTGCGCAGCAAAATGCAGAAAACAGTGAGCAACTGGCTGAACTGGCAGAGCAAATGAATGCTACTGTCGCAAAGTTCAAGTTAAACTAGCCAGACATTTTCATGATGCTACTAGCCCGGCCAGTTGTTAGAGCCGGGCACTTTTTATCCTTTCAATAAATCTGCTTAAAGAAACCATTATGGGCTGGAGCGTTAGCATTTGACCCGGAAGCAGAGTAAGTAAACAACAGGTGTTCATCGGCTGACCTTTTCCCAGAATTATCACCAGTCATTGTGATGAGATTTTCTTGCTTATGACAGGTCTCATTTGGGATGCTTAATCCCTCACATTGAAATGAAATTTTGTTTATACATATCGCTTGTCGATTCAATGCAACCAGTATTACTAGTCCTATCCAAGCAATCGCTTGTCACCATAAACAACATATATAGCCCAAACCGCACGCCATATTCGCTAAGTCTGCGGCGATGTTGGACTTCTGATTTGCCACGAACTTTTCGCTTTCTTTCTCGATACTCGCGTTTTCCCTCGTTTGCCATGAAGTCTACAGTCATGTAGCCATTTGGGGCGTAGTCTCTGTTACTTCGGTTATCCCTTGCAGCTGAAGGCCAGTCGTCTACCGACCAGTCCTGCCATTGAATAGTCCGCTTGAGCGAAGGGTGTGTTGCCCGCGAGACGAATGTAAAACGCATTCTGCGCTCCACGTTCAATGATTTTTGAAATAAAGACATGGCGTTGAGAAATCGGTGCAGTATTTCAGGTTTGTAAAAGCGAAATTGTGGCCAGACGACTGAACAGGAAGTGACGACATAATGCGCTGCCCATAAAACTTCGGCCTGGTTCTCTACTGGCAGGATATGAAACTCTTTGCACATCTTGAGCGCAATTTTCAGACTTCTCGATGCTGCTGGTAATGCGGGTAGTTGAGCTACGGGGCTCATTGGCACCCTGACTCCATCAACATAGATAAATCTCTTGTGATTTCGAGACCGTTTCTTGTGCTCGAACTTTGATGTTGCACGAAACTGCTGCTCAAAAAAATAGTTGGCGTTCGCAATAGCCTGCGTTAACCGATGCGGCTGAATGTTTGCCTCCTGGGCACAGATCTCTGCGGGGACATGGTAATTAACGTGTCGAAGCAGTGCATTGTAAATATCCAAATCTAATATGCGGAACTGCACTGGTGAACTTAATGTACCCAACTTCCGGGTAGTTGTGGTTTCCCATCTGGATAGATCTAATTCATTACAGTGCTTTCTCAGTTTTTTTGCGGCGTACTCAGCCATACCTTCGTAAGGCGAATCATCCGGTGATTCGGCTAATCGAGCGCGGGTCGCGGTACGGACATCTACATTCGCTAAAGCCGCTTCGGCGTCCCGGCTTATTTGCGATGCGCAACGATTCAGCTCCAGCCAGTTGAGCCAATTTGCACTATGGATGTAGTGAAACAAGGTCATGCTTGGTGCCGAATGTCCGGTCATGGCGCTAATCGTATGCAATACCTTTCTCGTAGGTTGATTATCAGAAAGATGCAGTAGGGTGTTTCGGGCTTTGGTCAGGTGCTTAAATTCAGCGATGTCTACCAGCGTCGCGATTGGGTGCCGTTGTTGTTCATGTGACTTTTGTTGCCAACTCCACAGCATCCATGTCGCAAAGGAGTGGCGCAAATGATGAAAGCGAAAACTTGGGTCACCGGTAACCCGTTGCAGCAGAGTTGTGAGAGGTTCAAATAACAGGCTGTCAGAGGCAAGCGGCCGGCCGGGCTCGCCCAATGGTGCTGCTTCACCAAAATAAAACAGGTAATGAGAGTGCTCGCAGCCAAGGGCTTGTCGTGCTTGGAGGTAATCTGCGACAACCGTTTCCTCTTCCTTGCTGAGTAATAGTCCAATCGGGATGCGACGCTCTGCTGAGATTGTCTTCAGAGTGCGTTGTTCATGCGGTGTGATGTAGATCGTCGCGAACTCGAAGAGTTTATCCGTTTTAGCGGTTGTTGGTATTTCAATATCCTGCAGGCGCAAATAATGTGCTTCGCGGCGGCGCATTCCACAGCGAAAGCCCAGCATGAGTAGCACCATTAGCGCTTTGGCCTGTAATGAACTCAACCCTGATTGCGGTGGTGTGGTGTTGAGCAGGAAGTCACAGGCATGGCGGTATTCCCACGGCATCAGGATATTCGCATCAACCGTGAGTGCCTCCATCCGTTGGCCTTTTGCGATGTACTGTTGAAATAAATAACAAGGGGATATTTGATAGGTGATTTCCAGGTAAATATGGAAATCCCGTAAAATTCTCGCCCGTCTGGTTTGGGCTGCCAGACTAACCCCGTCATCGATTAGTTGCGTGTAAAGCTCTGACAGCTCATCGATGTCCATGCTGACTAAGTCACGCTCAGCAAATGTTGTAACGAGTGGGGCGGCAATGCTATCCAAATAAGTTGCTAAGGTGCCTGGCGATAGCTTACCGGACCAACGGCTTTGCGAAGTGAGGCGGACGCTGGCCCAATGTATTAGATAATGTAGTGCTGGGGGTAAACAGGTCGTACTTTTTACTTTGGCTGCGATTTCTTTCGCCAGCATGGCGTGCAGTTGCTGTCTTGGTTGTTTTGGATTGGCTTTGTCCTGCTTGTGTTGGCGAAGCATACTGCTGATTTCTTTGACACAAACTAGTGCCATTTGGTCATTGTATTGCCGGGTATGCGCTGCATATGTAACAGGCGCGATATACAGTCTTTGGTCTTTAGCCTCAGGTTCGCTGGCGGTTGTATTGATCAGTGAAAGCGGTGGCGATTTCTGGCTAATCAACCGATAAAACACCGGCGGTTTGAGCGTAAGATTCGGCTGTGTACCGCTTAGTACCGGCAGTGAATCTGGCGAGACCTGCAGGCTTAATAAGGCCGCGACGGTCTGTAACAACCAC
>CBINNO010000285.1:0-4631 GCA_966252055.1 uncultured Rheinheimera sp.
GTGCACCGCAAGCTGCAGCAGAGCTGCAGCGCCTGACAGACCAGTTTGTGCAGGCCATCGGTTATCGGGGCCTGATGGGCATGGAATTTAAGTATGACAGCCAACGTCAGGGTTTTTATATGGTCGAGCCGACGGTCGGCCGCACCGATTATCAGCATGAAATCGCCTGTCTGTCCGGCAGCAATTTTCTGCTGGCGATGGTCTGTCATCTCGCTGGTCTGCCGGCTTTACCTGCCAACGCGACGGCCAAACCAGTGCTGTGGTTTGATGAAATCGCCGACGCCAACGCCAAAGCCCATGGCGCCAGTCAGCAGCTGGACAGCGGCCTGCAACCCGTCGCGGCCATCTGGCGCTGGTCAGATCCACTGCCCGGCCTGATGGCGTTGTGGCAACGCATCCAACGGAAGCTGCGCTAATGCTGCCGGTGCGTTGTTGCGACTGGCGCCAGGGTGAATGGCAGGCAGCGCTTGGCGCTCTGCTTGGCGCCCGTCAGGCCGTGCCACAACTCCAGGCTGAGCTTGCAGATTATTATCAGCAGGACGTACGGCTGCTCAATTCCGCCAGAGCCGGCATCCGGCTGCTGCTGCAACACTGGCAGCAACAAAAGCCGGCACGCCGCACCGTGCTCTACCCGGCTTACATCTGCGACAGCGTACCAAAACTCATCAGCCAGCTGGGCCTGCATGGCGTGCCAGCCCCTGTCAACGCTGAGCTGAACCTGTGCGACCAGCAACTTCCTCTGCTGCTGACCGATCAGGTGCTGGCCGTGATTGCGCCGCATATGTACGGGGCGCCGGCTCCCGTGGCAGCGCTTGAAAAACTGTGTCGCCAGGCGGATGTCTTTTTGCTTGATGACGCTGCACAGATCTGTGGCGTCCATGTTGACGGTCGGCCTTTAGGGACCTTCGGTGACGGCGGTGTGCTCAGTTTTGCCCAGGCCAAAACACTGGTCAGCGGTGTGCGGGGCTCTGGTGGAGCCCTCATCGGCAAGCAACTGCCGGCACTGACAATCCCGGCCCCTCGCAGCGGCTGGTCAAGGCTGGCGGCCTTGTGGCATTTTTACGCCAGTTATCAGCAACAAGGCTGGGCCGGCCGGCTCGATTACTGGCAACAAAGACTGTGGCAGAAACTGGGCCGTCAGCCGGCAGACAGTTATGCGGCAACCCTTGGGATCAGTACGCTGGATGCAGCCATTGTGCTGCGGCAATGGCAAAGTCTGCCAGAGCGGCAACAGCAACTGCGCCAGCAGGCGCAGCAACTGGCGCAGCTGAGCCCGCAGCTCAGTGCGTTTTGCTTCCCGCAGCTGCAGCCCGACCGGGTGCTGACCCGCCTGATGCTGCAAAGCCGCCAGGTGCCGCCGGCCCGGTTGCAACAAGAGCTGGCGACACTTGGGATAGCCAGTAAAAAAGCCTACGGCAATGGCAGTCAGCCTTATACCGGCACCGCGGCATCAGGCTTGTTGGAACTGCCGTGGCAGGCGCTGCAACCCGCAGAGTTCAGCCAGTTGCTAAGCGCACTGGTGCAACTGGATCAACGCTGTGCAGCGCTGATTGGCTGAGCAGCGCCAGCCTTCAGCTGTCACTTTAAAAATGTTCATATATCGACCATTTACAGCGTTCTGAAAAGACATTAATCTCGGACAAGAGGTCAGTTGTCTCACTGCGGCAACCCGACGAGGAATAAACAACACCATTATCCGGGACTCTGAGCCCGATCCTCATTCACCAGACTGGTTCCAACATGCAGATATGGAAAGACATTGCCCGTGCCTGGCAGCAACTGGATGCGCAAGATTCAGCACAAATTCCCCAATGGCAACAGTTATTTCAGATGTCCTTGTTATATCTGTTTCGCCATATTGGCCCCGGCTATTTCCTGCAAGGCCGCTGGTGGCGACCAGAAATATCCTTTAAAGACAAATGGTTGCATGTAAACAAACCTGAATATCATCAATTTATCAACCGCTGGAACTTGTCCCCTTACCGCAAAGCCTCCCAACACAAGCTGGTTGAAAAGGCTGTGCTGCAGATGATGTCGATCCCAACACCGCAAATTATCGGTTACCTGCATCCGCACAATGGTGCCTGCCAAAATGGCGACGCACTGTGCCGGCAAAGCGACTTTATGGCGTTATGCCGTAAACTGCTGGGCCATACCATTTGTGTCAAACCGGTCGAGGGTTATGGCGGCAGCGGTTTTACCGCTTTTAAGCTGCTGGAGCAGGATGGCCAATTGCTGCTGGAGCATCCGTTTACCGCCAAACAACAATCGCTGGAAAGTTGGTGGCAACAGGCGATGCCCAATGACAAGGGCTACATTCTCGAGCACTATCTGGTGCAGCATCCACAGATGTCGGCCTTGCATCCGCAGTCCGTCAATACAGTGCGCATTTGGGTCTATCTGATGCCAGATGGGCCGCAAATCGCCGGCGCCTATCTGCGGGTTGGCCAGCACGGCAGTCTGGTTGATAACATCAGTTTCGGTGGTATTTATTGTCCGGTCGATTTAAGCAAAGGTCAGATTGAATATGGCATTGATGCCGACCACCCCACGCAGGTGATGTTGCACCACCCCAACACCCAGGCGAATTTACAACACTTTCAAATCCCCTATTGGGCGCAGTGCCAGCAGATCGCCGGCAGAGCATTGCAAGCGTTCCCGGAAGCCCGGGTTGCCGGCGTTGATGTGGCGATCTGCGCCGATGGCCCACGGATGATTGAGCTGAATTTAAGTCCGGACCAGATTGGCTGCGCCTGGATGGATTTACCGTTAAAGAAAATTGATCAGCAGCTGCGACAGGCTTATGGTGTGCGCTGATCAATGCCGTTGTTGCCAATAAAAAGCTTTATGGACTCTCCTGTTTCTCTGACTCAACTGTGTGGCAGCACGCAGTCTGCCACTGTGCTGCCCTGGCTGCAGGCCGGCCCCTGGTACAGTGCGCTGGCCGCTTTTTTAAAAAAATCCTCCGCCCAGTGCTGGATGCTGTCAGGCGGCAATGCTGCTGCGCCGGCTTTTGCTGTGGCGCTGATGACAGACACATCCCCAGGGCGGCTTCATAGTCTCAGCAACTATTACAGCCCGCTGGCTGGCCCGCAGCTGCCAGAAGGCGCCGCACAATGGCTACAATTCAGCGAGGCGCTGGGTCAGCAGTTGCCGCAATGCAGCGAACTGCAGCTGTCGCCGGTCAAACAATCTCAGTTGCCACCGGCGCTGTTGCCGCACTGGCGTTGGCATTGCCAGCAAATCAGCAGCAACTGGACTGCCCAGACTGAAGATTACTGGCAACGACGCCCGGCACAGCTACGCAACACAGTCCGGCGCAAAACCCGCAAACTGCAGGCGGCTGGCGGCCATTGGCAGATTTATCGCCAAATCACCCCGGCGCTTCGCGAAGCTTACTGGCAGGTCTATCAGCGTAGCTGGAAACCCTCAGAGCCTTCGCCCGACTTTATCGATACCTTGTTTGATCTTGCCAGCGCTCAAGGGTCGCTGCGCCTTGGCGTCTTGTGGTTAGACGACAAACCCGTCGCGGTGCAGTGCTGGCTGGTGGCGGCCGGCACCGCAGCGATTTACAAACTGGCACAGGATCAAAGCTACGATCAGTGGTCCCCTGGCACTGTGCTGACCGGCGCCATGCTGGACGAAGTGCTGGCCTCGGATAACGTCAGCCAGATAGACTTTCTGACCGGCAATGACAGCTACAAGGCACTTTGGATGGACCAGATCAGCCCGCTTTATCAGCTGACGCTGTATCGGCGCAATTCGTGGCCGGCGCAGTGGCATTATCACAAAGCCCGGCTGGCCAGTTGGTTGCGCCACTTCAAAACGACCATCGACAGGCGTGGAGCTGCTGATGCTGAGCGCTGAGTATATCCGCGGCCAACAAGGCCACTGGCTTTTAACAAAGTGGCGCGCCAACGCAGCAACTCAGCCGCAGCTGCTGCTGTTGCTGCCTCCTTTTGCCGAAGAGATGAACTGTGTGCGGCGCCATTATGCCGCGCTTGGCCGGCAGGCAGCAGCAGCGGGCATCGACGTTTGCCTGATGGACTTTTACGGCACTGGCGACAGCGAAGGCCAGTTTGCCGACAGCTCCGTCGCGCTGTGGCAGGCCGATTGCCTGCAATGGCTGGCGACGCTCAGCGGCTACTCTCAACTGCACCTGCTTGGCTGTCGGTTCAGCGCGGCTTTGCTGCTGGACTGGCTGCCAGCTATCCAACATCAGCTGGCCGCCCAGCACATCTGCGTCGGCAAAGTATTGCTGTGGCAGCCGATGCTGCAGATGGACAAATTCTGGCAGCAGCTCAGGCGTCAGCAGCAGCTGTCGGGCCAACAAGCGGCAGACGAAGTGGCCGGTTATGCAATGCCAGCTGGTTTGCAAGCCGAAAGTCAGTCCTTGCAGACCCACATCAGCCGGTTGCAAGGTTTCGACGTGCTGTGGCTGGAAGCCCAATTAAGCGGCCAGCTCAGTCCGGCCAGCCAGCGCCTGCTTAAGGCCTGCCCGGACATCCGCCATCAGACGCTCTCGCTGCCGCCTTATTGGCTGGAGCAGGAACTACTGGACTGCAGCGCGCTCATTTCAGCCAGCCATCATTTTCTGACGGAGCGCCCTGATGTCGCCTGATTTGCCAAAG
>CBINNO010000286.1:0-4631 GCA_966252055.1 uncultured Rheinheimera sp.
TACCAGCCGTATGATGGCGGTCGCCAACCGACTTTTTGGTCCATATCCGTGGGATCGTTACGATTTGTTGGTATTACCGGCCAGTTTTCCATTTGGCGGTATGGAGAATCCACGGTTGTCCTTTATTACGCCAACGGTGATCACCGGCGACAAAAGCCTGATAAGTCTGGTTGCCCACGAACTGGCACATTCCTGGAGCGGCAATTTAGTCACCAACTGCAGCTGGGGCGATCTCTGGCTCAACGAAGCGTTCACGCATTATGTAGAGAACCGTTTGATGGCGGAACTCTATGGCGCCAGACGCGCCGATATAGAATTGATGCTGCATGTTAAAAATCTGCAAACAGAGTTGAAGGCAACGCCCAATCTCGATACCCGGCTGGTGACGGACTGGCAGGGACGAGATCCGGAAGACGCACTGAACACAGTGTCTTATGTCAAAGGCCAGTTGTTATTGAACCGTTTGGCACAGCACTTTGGACAGCAGCAATTTGAAGTATTTCTGCGCGACTATTTTGCTCATTTTGCTTTTCAGTCAATCTGTACCACTGATTTTCTGCGCTTTTTCCGCCAGCAACTGGACCCAAAGCTAAGTTTCAGTCAGGCTGAACTCGACCTTTGGTTGTACGGCAACGGCATACCGCAGACGGCTTTGCTGCCGCCGGGCGATAGTTTTGCAGCGGTCGATCTCGCGACGCAACGCTGGTTGTCAGGTGCAGCAGGGCTCAGCACTTTGGCAACCGGTGACTGGACTGTTCACCAGTGGCTGCATTTTATCGACGGACTGCCAAAAGATCTAGGCACAGCCCAGCTCAGCGAGCTTGATCTGATGTTCGCATGGTCCGAAAGCACAAATCCCGAACTGTTCAGTCGCTGGGCACTGTTGGTGATCCCATTGAATTATCCTCGTATCGTGCAGCCGCTCAGACGATTTTTACTGCAGGTTGGCCGGTTGAAGTTCACCGAACCTTTGTACGCGGAGCTGTTGCGCCAACCGCAGTGGCAGCGCTGGGCACGTCAGGTCTACCGCGAGGCGCGGCCTGGTTATCATCCACTGGCACAACAGCAACTCGATGAACTGAATTGGTGACATTTAGTCACAGCAGATTCATCCAACGGCCGCTAAGCTGCGAGCGACAGTATAAACAGGAGATAAGTTGATGAAAAAATGGTCATTTTTGCTAGCGAGTGCGGTCTTTAGCTTCCAGCTGACCGCCAGTGAGGTGGATTTTGTTCAGGTCAGTGGCAGCGGTGCCGTTTCGGTGACCCCCAGCCAGGCCCGGCTGACGCTGGTGTTTTCCGCACAAAATGCCGATGTGGCGGTCGGTAAACAGCTGGTGGATGCGCAAAGCGCGGCCTTTGCCGAAGTCCTGCGCAAACACAAAATCAACGACAAAGACGTCAATAATGCACCTTTAGTTGTCTATCCCGAACAACGCGAACAAAAGCTGGATCAGTTCCGGATTGAGCGCTCCACAACAGTGTTGATCCGTGATTTGAACCAATATCCGCAGCTGCTTGAAGCGGCAGCCAGACTGAAAGTTGCCCAAATCCATCCGGTTGAACTGCAAACAGAAAACAGCGAGCAACATTACAAAGACGCATTAGAGCAGGCGTTTGCTGCCGCCAAAGCCAAAGCACAACAGCTGGCCAGCCTCAGTGGCCGCAAACTTGGCAATGTGAAACAGGTGTATGAGCAGTCTTCTGCGCCAGGGCCACGCTTTAAAGGCATGATGATGGCGGCGGAAGCCATGCCGGTCAGTTTTGGCCAGCAACAAATCCGCGCCGACCTGCAGGTCCAGTTCGAGCTGACAAATCGCTGAGAAATGTTCAGCACAATGGTTTAAATTTGCCGGCAAACCAAGTATGTTAGGGGCCTTTAACCTCAAGGCCCGTTTTACCCGATGTTTGCTGAAAAATTAGCCTTTTATCAAACCCTGACTGCCCAATGTGCCGCTTTAATCGCCGATGAGACCGATGTCACGGCGAATCTCGCCAACGTCAGCGCATTATTATTCATGGAAATGCCAGACTTGAATTGGGCTGGTTTTTATCTGTTGAAAGAGAATCAGCTGGTGCTGGGGCCATTTCAGGGGAAACCTGCCTGCGTGCGAATCGATATTGGCAAAGGGGTTTGTGGCACGGCCGTGGCGACTGGCGATGTCCAGCTGGTCAAAGATGTCCATGAATTTCCCGGCCATATCGCCTGCGATGCGGCCAGCAACTCCGAAATTGTCTTTCCCATCCGACTCAGAGGCGAGATCATCGGTGTGCTGGACATTGACAGCCCGTCGCTGGCCCGGTTTGATGAAGCTGACCAGCAAGGCCTGGCTGCTTTAGTCGCTGCGTTGGAGCTTCGGCTGGAACAGACTCTATGAAAGATTGGTTATCGGTACAGGACTACCTGTTCGATGTCAAAGATGTCGGTGATTGGGAAGGCGAAGAAGAACTTGTCGCAGACCGGATCAATGCGATATACCATGCGCTCTGGCCGCTAATCCCTGAAGAAGCAACTGTCGGTCTGATCGACAGCCTGATGCGGGATGTCTGGGACCAGCTGCGTGGTGGTGAAGTGCTGCTTGAAGCAGACGAAGATGAGCTGATTGACTGGGCCATGGCGCACTGTCAGCAGTTTTTTGAACAACATGGCGGTGCTGCTGACGAAGACGATGATGAAGATGATGCAGCGCAGGCCGAAGATGATTTTGATGAAGAAGAGTATTAAAGCATGACCAGTCCAGTTGAAACCCCGGTAAAACCGCACAATGTTAAAGAAGTGGTGGCGTTACTGGCCGAGCAGTTTCCTTTGTGTTTTAGTCAGACTGGTCCGGCTAAACCATTAAAAGTAGGTATTTTTCAGGATTTAAGTGAGCGTCTGAAAGATCACCCGCTGATTAGTAAGACAATGTTGCGTCAGGCGCTGCGGGTTTACACCAGCAGTTGGCGTTACCTCGAGGCGGTCAAAGAAGGCGTCAGTCGGGTTGACCTGGATGGCGCAGAAGGCGCTGTCATTGACGCATCGCAGGCCGAGCACGCGGCAAACAGTCTGGCAGAAAGCAAGGCAAAAGCGGTTCAGGCCCGCAAAGAGCGCCAGGCCGCTGAACGAGCGAAAGCCAAACAGGAAGCCGCAGCCAATCCTGATCAGGCTGCCAGAACAGAGCCGAAGAAGTCTGTAAAACCTGTTTACAAAAAATCCGCGCAAAAAGCAGAAAGTCAAAAGCCAAAAAACGCTAACCTGAAAACTGCTGATGCTTCAGCAAAAACTGAAAAACCAAGCCTGGTCGCAGTGGAACTCAAAGCCCTCGAACAAGGTCAACTGGTGACAGGTGCAAAAGTGCTGGTGAAGCTTGGGGCGAATCCGATGACAGCCACTGTCGTTGAAGTTGCCAAGCAGGATGTGGTAGTCCAGCTCGCCTCAGGCATGATAGTCAAAACTCAGCGTGGAAGTTTGTTCCAGGCTTAATTCAAAGAGTGTCCGATGAGAAAATTAACAGGTATTGCCGCAGGTTTGTTATTGGCGTGGAGTCACGTCACTATTGCAGCGCCAGTTGCCGATAAAGTTGAACTGCCGGAGCTGACGCAGCTTGATCAGCATTTCACCGCAGGTAAGCGCATTGCCGCTTTCTTAACTCGCGGACACTACCTGCCTGTCCAGATTGACGACAAACTGTCGGCCAAGGTCTACGACCAATACATCGACAGCCTTGACTACTTCCGCAACATTTTGCTGCAGTCAGACCTTGATAACTTTACGCAGTACAGATTTCAGTTCGATGATGCCATTGCCAAAGGTCAGTTCGATTTCGCCTATCAGATGTTTAATTTGACGCTGAAGCGACGCGCTGAGCGCTTTGACTATGCGCTCAGCTTACTGGACAAAGGTTTTGATTTTAATGTGCCGGATGACTACCAGTTTGACCGCGAACAAGCCGCCTGGCCAAAAAATCAGGCTGAGCTGGACGAATTGTGGCGTCAACGCGTTAAATATGATGCGCTGAATTTAAAACTCGCTGGTAAAAAGCCTGAAGAAATCAAAGACGTCCTGACCAAACGTTATAAGTCAGCCAAAAAGCGACTGGCTCAGACTGAAAGCGAAGATGTCTTTCAGCTGGTCATGAATGCTTATGCCCGTTCAATCGAAGCCCATACCTATTATTTGTCGCCACGTAATACCGATCGTTTTCAGCAGGAAATGAACTTGTCGCTGGAAGGGATTGGCGCTGTGCTGCAGGCTGATGATGATTTTACGGTGATCTCAAGTCTGGTGCCTGGCGGTCCAGCTGATTTGACTCGTAAGCTCAAGCCTAAAGACCGGATTGTCGGTGTGGCACAGGAAAACGAAGATTTTGTTGATGTTGTGGGTTGGCGTTTAGACGATGTGGTAGACCTGATCAAGGGACCAAAAGGTTCTAAGGTTCGCTTGCAGATCATGGCAGCCAGCGACAACGCTGGCGCGACCCCGCAACAAATCGAAATTGTCCGCGATAAAATCCGGTTAGAAGATCGCGCAGCCAAGGGCGAAGTTTATAAATCCCAGTGGCACCAGTTAGACAAAAAAGTCGGCGTGATTAATATTCCGAGTTTTTACAACAACCTGACGGAAGATGTCCGTAAGGAGATTGTGAAACTCA
>CBINNO010000287.1:0-4605 GCA_966252055.1 uncultured Rheinheimera sp.
GCAGAGCGCTTCAAGTACGCAAAGCGCTGTAAGTGGGACGGGAGCACCTGCTGTGCAAAGCGATGGCCTGTCGTACTTGCAAGGTGTCTGGCTTGGTAATGTGCTGATCAACACCGACCAACAGGGCCGCCTGCTGATCCCCTTTCGTGGCGGCGCCCGCCATTATCCTTATACTTCCGTGGCGGATGTGCTGCAGGGCCGCATCCGCGACCGCCGTTTTGACCAGGCGGTGGTGTTTGTCGGCACTTCGGCGGCGGGGCTGGCCGATTTACGCGCCACTCCGATGTCGCAGACTTTTCCCGGCATTGAGATCCATGCCACTGTGTTCGACGGTCTGATGTCGCCCGACACCTTGCCGTACCGGCCGGATTGGTGGCAGGCCGCAACTTTGCTGCAAATGCTGCTATTGGCCGTATTTTGTCTGTGGCTGTTTCCCGGCTTGAGTGCGGTGGCCATGCTCGCCAGCGCTACCTTGCTTTTAATGAGTGTCGCCGGGGCTGATTTGCTGCTGTGGCGCTGGCAGGCACTGGATCTGCCTTTGCTGGGCCCATTGCTGCTCGGTCTGAGCTTGTCGCTGTATTACATTGCCGCCGGTTTTATCCAGCAAACCCGGCAGCGGCTGGCGCTGAAAAGTCTGTTTGGTCAGTATTTGCCGCCGGCGCATCTGGAGCGGCTGTTGCAGGACCCTGCCGCGGTCAGCCTCAGCGGCGAGAAAAAACAGCTGACGGTGCTGTTTTGTGATATCCGCGGCTTTACCAGCATTGCCGAGAGCATGTCGGCTCAGCAGCTGAAATTGTGGCTGAATCAGTATTTTTCCGCGCTGACCGCCGCCATTCTGGCGCATGGTGGCACCATTGATAAATATGTCGGCGACATGGTGATGGCCTTTTGGGGCGCGCCGCTGGACGAGCCGGCCCATGCCCGCCGGGCGTTGCTGGCGGCGCTCGCGATGCAACAGGCGCTGAGCAGGCTCAATCAACAATTTGCCGCACAAGGCCAGCCCGAGGTTTGCATCGGCATGGGCATCAACAGCGGCGAGATGAACGTGGGTGATATGGGCTCTGATTTTCGCCGCAGCTATACCGTGATTGGCGATGCGGTGAATCTGGCGTCCCGCCTCGAAGGGCTGACCAAATTTTATGGTCTGCCGCTGCTGGTCGGGGAAGACTGCCAGGCGCAGGTGAGCGGGCTGGATTTTCTGCTGGTTGATCTGGTGCGGGTCAAAGGCAAACAGCAGCCACAAAAAATTTATCTGCCGCTGGCGGCCGTTGACGCCAGTCTGACAGCGCCGGCTTGTCAGCAACTGGCTGACGCCATCGCCGCTTATCTGGCGGCGGATCTCAGCGCTGCGCTGGCCTTACTGCAACAGGCTGCTGCCGATCTGCCTGCCGCGTTGCAGCCGCTGGCCGCGCTTTACCAGCGCCGGCTGGAACATTTGCTACAGTCGCCGCCGGCCGCCGACTGGGACGGCTGTTTTGACCATCTGGAAAAGTAAAGAGTGCGGCGTCGTCGCTGTCATGGCGCGCCAGCCCCTGGTTGCAATGTCCCATGGGTTAGTTTCCTGCGTGTCAGCTTGCTGCGTTTGAATCTCTGACCTTTTAATCTCCTTCTGCTTAATCTCCTGCTGCTTAATCTCCTGCTGCAGATTTTCTGGCAGGACCCGCAACAGGTTTCACTCTTTACCGCTATGCACTATTTGCCTCTTCGTAAGATCTGCCTCTTTGTAATATCTACTTCCTTGCACTATTTGCTTTCTTGCATTATAAGTTTTCGTGTATTGCATAGTAACCTTGTAGTGCAAGGTTGTTTTGCGACGGATGCGCTTGCAGGTTTCCCTGCATGTGTCGGTGCCGCGCACCGGGATGATGACATCAACCGGAGGACAAACTTTGGAAGAAGCAGAACAAAAATGGGATGTGCAGTTTCGTAAGGGCAGTCTGGAAATGGCGATCCTGGCGTTGTTGCAACAGCCACGTTATGGCGTCGAAATTTTGCAGCAACTGCATCAATTCAGCTCGCTGCAGATCAGCGACGGCACTTTGTATCCGTTGTTGGAGCGGTTAAAGCGGGAACAACTGATTGACAGTGAATGGCGCCAGCAGGGAGACGAGCGCCCGCGCAAATATTACCGGCTGTCAGCACAAGGAGCACTGAAGCTTAAAGCGCTTCGCGACCGCTGGCAACAATCCGTCAGTGATATTGCGGCCTTGTTTGCCCAGAACGAAGCGGACTGACGGGCAGCCTTTTTAGCTGGTATTGCCAGCCGGGCTCTGACCGCGCATATCCAGCTGAACGCTAATTTGAACATCAACCAGAACATCAACCAGAACCTGAGGGGATCACCGATGGCGCGCAGTGCACTTATTCATCAATATCTCAGCGAGTTACAAACTTACCTTTCGCGAGCAAGCCAGATGCGCGCAGAAGAGATTGTGCAGGAAATCGAAAGCCATATCTTCGACATGCTGGCGCTCTGTCCCAGCCAGGATGAAGCCGCCATCAGTGCTGTGTTAAGCCGGCTTGGTACGCCACGGGAGCTGGCGGCGGGTTATCTGGAGCATTTGACGCTGGGGATGCCGCCACCGCAGGGGCTGAAACCTTTGTCGCGGGTCAGGCGTGGTGTCAGTCAAAGCCTGTATTGGCTGTTTTGTTGCCTGGGTTATGGCAGTGCGGTGCTGCTGCTTGCTCTGGCGCTGGCCAAGCTCTGCTTACCACAAAGTGTTGGCATTTGGCTCAGTGAGCACGGCAATAGTCTGGTCATTGCATTCAGCGCCGCCGCCCCTCAGGCGCATGCGCTGGGCACCGGCTGGTTTTTGCTGCTGACCGCGCTGAGCGGCGGTGGTTTGTGGTATCTGACCCGCCGCATCAGTGCTGTGCTGCGGCTTTTTGTCTGACGAGCGCACAGATCAGCGTAAGAAGCTGCTGTCACTTTTTAAACTGTTCGGTGCTCTGGGCCCATTGGAGGCAATATGCGACTTTTTATCCGACATTTTTTGCTGACTTTACTGCTGCTTGCCAGCACGCTCGTCTGTTTTGGTTTGTTGATTGGCGCCGAAGCACATTTATTTGAAGACGAAAAAGCCTATCAGCTTGATGGTGAAACCCATGTGTTTTTTCAGCCGCACAGCGCATCGGTGAGCGGACAACCTGCCACAGTGCAGCTGGTGGCGAGCACCATTCGGGGCGACCAGGACAGTGGTTTTTGGATTGAAATGCAGACGCTGAGCGCAGAGGAGGGCGGTGTGCAGCTGCAGATCCCGTTTCCGGCCGATGGCAGCAGTTTTCAGGTGACAGTGCAGTCGCAGATTGAGACACCCGCCTCACAATATCAGGATGGCGAAGCGGTGATCGCCTTGTCTGATCTGGAAGGTGGTTTTGCTGCGTTTCGCCAGTTTTTACAGGCGCATGGTATTGCCGATGCCGGGCTGAACTGGACCTTTGGCAAAGGACATCTGGTGCTGGTTGGTGACATGACAGACCGCGGGGCTTCGGTGACGCCATTGTTGTGGGCCATCTATCAGCTGGAACAATCGGCACGGGCCGCTGGCGGCCAGGTTCACTACATTTTAGGCAATCATGAAATCAAAAACCTGCAGGGTAATTTTCAAAGTGCGCACGAAAAGTATTTTTACATCGCCGGGATGTTAGGCCGCCAGCAGGCGGAATTGTTTGGCGATGGCGCTTTGCTGGGCCGCTGGCTGGCCTCGAAAAACGTGCTGGAGGTGATCAACGGCGTGGCTTTTGTGCATGGCGGCCTGCATCCGCAACTGGCAGACAAGCAACTGACTGTCGCCGAACTCAATCAAAAGGTGCGTGCCGGTTACCGGACGCTGTATTACAGCCCGCGTACCGCCAGTCTGGATGCATTCCTGCGCTCCAGTACGACCGGGCCGGCCTGGTACCGCGGCTACTTTAAAGAGGCACTGACCCAATCGCAAATCAACCAGAGCCTGGCGGCAGTCGGCGCGCAAGCGATGGTGGTGGGGCACACCCTACAGTCCGAAGTCACGGTTTTGCATCAGCAGAAGGTGTTCGCGATTGATGTCCGCCACCCGAAAGATTATCTGTTTAGTTTGCCGTTCAGACGCAGCGAAGGTTTACTGCTGAAAAACGGCCGTTTTTTCCGGCTGACCGCTGACGGTGAGATGATGGCGCTTTGATGTGAGGGGCTTTGAAGTGGAGCAGTACACGTTCTCCTTACCGCTGTGTAGCAATCCCACAGCAGCGGGCGCTAAACGGATGGAGCCGCCAATCGATTTGACCTGAAAAATACGGCGCAGTCTGGGTAGCACTGGAAGTGGCAACTTCTTAATTCAGTGTTAACTTAATTAGTGAGCTCAGTAGCTTCGTGCGGAGTGGTCACTATGCGGATGTCAGTCGCGGGTTTAGCTGGTTATACGATGATGATGGTCGCGAAGGTCATGGCCGCTGAACCAACAATAGTGTTGTCGGTGCATTGTCCGCTGGGTTGCCCGCAAAATCCGTCGGCGAACCAGCTGGTGTTCACGCATCTGTATGCGTTGTCGAATAATCCGCAGAGCAAACTGGCTGACTGGGTGGCTTATGAAGTGAATGTCGGCAACTTTGGCGAGTCACCGGGCCGTA
>CBINNO010000288.1:0-4594 GCA_966252055.1 uncultured Rheinheimera sp.
CAACACCTTTGATTACCGGGAAAAATGGGTTGGCCTGACCCGCGAACTGAAACAAATTGAACTGGCCAGTCAAAATACCGCGACCGTTTGCCTGCAAGCCTGGTGTCATGCGATTGGCTACAGCCACGGCGCCATTTTGAAATTCCAGCATCAGCAACTGCATTTACTGGCAAACCGGGGCCACACACAACCTGAACCCGAAGAGTTAGCTTTGGTACAACAGGCGCTCAGCCATATGCAAAAGAAAGAATGGTTACTGGATTTCAGTGATCCCAAAGATCCGCTGGTCAAACAGCTCCGCCCTTTGCAAAACACCAAGCTGACATTTAGCCTGTTAGTTCCTCTGCTCAAAAACGGCCAGCTGTGGGGTTGTTGCTTACTTGACGCCGAAGTGAACGAAAAACTTCGGCTGAATTGGGAATTACGTGATTACCTCAATGCCGTTACGGAACAAATTTCAGGTTATCTTTTTATGGAAGAGGCCAGTCAGGCCTTGTCAGAAAACGCCCAGTTTGTTGCTTTTAGCCGGATGTCCGCTTTTGTTGTACACGACCTGAAAAACGTCAAAGCACAGATTGATATGTTGCTCAAAAACGCGGTCAAGCATCGCCACAATCCGGAGTTTGTCGATGATGCATTTTCAACCATCGAAGCCATGCAAAGCCGGCTGACCAATATGCTGGCACAGTTGACGAATAAACAAAGTGGCCATGAACACGTCAAAATGACGGCGATCGGGCAGCTGCTGCAAAAACTGATCAGCGAACGTTGTGCCGGCAATCAGCCCTCCCCCGAATTACGGGTGTTGCAGGACGCTTCACTGCCACTCGATCCTGAACGGTTTGCCAACATTATGTATCACCTGATTGATAATGCGCAGCAGGCCACTGCTGCCAATGGCAGCGTCTGCGTCACCGTCAGCCAACACAACGATATGTTGCAGATTAGTATTGAGGATACTGGTTGTGGCATGACCGCGGAGTTTATCCAACAACGACTGTTTAAACCCTTTGATACCACAAAGGGTAATGCCGGTATGGGGATTGGTGCATACGACGCCTTGACCTTTGTGCAACAACAACAAGGACAGTTGACGGTGCAAAGTGAGGTTGACGTTGGGACTACCTTTACTATTCAGCTTCCTTTACACTAACTGTAATTAAATAATACACGGAACGTTGTATGAAAACATTACTCGCGATCGACGATGACCTCGGCATCCAAAAGCAGCTGAAGTGGAGCCTCACCGACTACGAAGTCGTGTTTGCTGAAGACAGACCCTCAGCACTGCAACAGGTCCGGCGCTTTGAACCTGCCGTCATCACGCTGGATTTAGGTTTACCGCCAGACCCCAGTAATGCCTCGGAAGGACTGGCCTGTCTGACCGAGATCCTGCAACACAATCCGAATGCCAAAGTGATCGTAATCACCGGCAGTACCGACACAGAACACGCCTTACAGGCGATTTCTCTGGGCGCCTACGATTATTATCAAAAGCCGATTGATGTTGATGTGTTAAACGTCATCGTCGCCAGAGCATTCAAGCTCAGCGAGCTTGAAGCAGAAAACCGCCAGTTAAAGTCGAACGCCTATAAGCAACAAGATATTATCGGCAACAGCGAGGCCATCCAAAAGGCCTGTCGCATGGTCGAGAAAATCGCCCCGACAGAAATCACCACATTGTTGCTAGGGGAATCAGGGACAGGTAAAGAAGTCTTTGCCCGCGCCATTCATAAACAAAGTCCTCGTGCTGAGCGGCCTTTTGTCGCTATCAACTGTGCTTCAATCCCCGACAGTTTGTTAGAGAGCGAGCTGTTTGGTTATGAAAAAGGCGCATTTACCGGCGCTCATAAGACCACCTTGGGTAAGATAGAAACCGCAAATGGCGGTACGCTGATGCTCGACGAAATTGGCGATATGCCTTTGCCATTACAGGCAAAAATGCTGCGTTTTCTTCAAGAGCGGGTGATAGAACGGGTCGGCGGCCGTACCGAAATTGAAGTAGATGTCAGAGTCGTCTGCGCCACCCATCGTAACCTGGCTGAAATGGTCAACGAAGGCACTTTTCGGGAAGATTTGTTCTACCGGGTCAGCGAAATCACCTTGAACATCCCCCCGCTTCGCAACCGCGGCCAAGATATTATCATCATCGCCAAAGCGCTGTTACACCGCTTTAATGCCGAGTTTAATACCAGTATTCAAGGGTTTACCGAGGATGCTGTCAACGCGATGCTGGGCCATCGCTGGCCGGGCAATATTCGCGAATTACAGAACAAACTGAAATCTGCAGTGATCCTGGCAGACAATAAATTTATCAGTGCCGAAGATCTGAGTTTGATGCAATCCGCCACCACACATCAGGTCCCGACGTTACGCAAAGTCAGGGAGCAGGCCGAGACACAAGCAATCAGACATGCACATAACGTTGCAATTGGCAATTTATCTAAGACCGCTGATTTATTGGGCGTGACAAGACCGACGCTTTATTCATTGATTGATAAGTACAGGATGCTTGACTTGAGAGCTTCCGATAGCGAACCGCATGCATCAGGCTCAGACGACTAACCACGCAAAGTTTGCTACAGGTATAAGCCTCTGCACAGTGTGATATGCCGAGCACGACCCAGTCTTGTAAAGAAGCGGAACCATCAGCAGCTTTATAAGACTGGAAGCGCCATCCTCCTCGCCCAGCCGGACACGCATACATCTGTTGCCATGTCTTTTGCCATTTGATGCTGCGGCAGAATCTGTCGGATCCTACTCACCCAGTTCTGCATCCATCAATATATGCGACATGCTATCCAGCCCTTGTCTTGCGAAGATTCTGGTAAATTTGAACTTGATGAAGTTGAGAGATAAAAAAAACCGCCTTCCGGCGGTTTTTTCACTGAGACTACAGCTTAATGCCTTTCTTCTCAGCACGTTCTCTTACGTAAGGACCCCATGAGTTAGCCATCTTCTCTTGTCCATTCTGGCGAGCCAGCAGAACATGTTGATATGCTTCACGCATTTTGCCTTGGTAAAAGTACGCACTGATTAAATCAACATGCACTTTGCCTTTATCTTTCGTACCAGATTCTAAAGCCTTTTGCAGAGCAGTTACGGCTTCAGCGTTCTTGTTGGCCATCAACAGCGAGTTACCCTGACGGCGATAAGCCTCACCGTCATTCTCTTTCGCTGCAAGCTGGCCATAGAACTTGGCTGCTTTTTCGAATTCACGCGCGGATGAGTACGAACTGGCGATACTCATCAACATCGTTCTGTCGGCTTTCAGCAACCCCGCAGTTAAATGCTTATCAAGCAACGCTGCGGCTTTGTAAGGTACGTTGTTGTTGTTGTACAGGTTAGCGAGTAGTTTAATCTCGTTTTCTGTTTTCAACAGGCCTTGCTTATACGCCATATCAATGATGGCCAGTGCTTTCTCGTACTGTTCATCCATTGAGTAGAACTGACCCAACATCACCCATGACTGCTTCTCGTTCGGGAACAATGGCAGCATTGTTTCCAGAACTTCGATAGCCTTCTTGGTCTGTTTCAGTTCCAGATAAGAACCCACTTTCATCTGAAATGGTTCTTTCTTTGGCGTCTTTGACGCAGCAATTGCTTTGTCTGCCGGCGCAATGACTTTGGCATATTGCTTTGTTTCGTAATAGGCATTGGCAATACGCAGATAGACATTTGGATCTGTCTCTCCGGTGAAATCCATCCACTGGTTGTAGTAGGAAATCGCCTGATCGTACTTCTTCGCCATCAGGCTCAGATCGCCAATATTACGCAACAGAGTAGCCTGGTCTGTGAAACTCAGTACATCCGGTTTTACCGCCCGAATCATGAAAGTGATCGACTTCTCAGGACTCTTTTCGATATACAGCTGACCGATAAACTTGTCGAGATAGGCTTTATCAAAAGTATTTGAGGACTCGACTGGCTCAAGCAGAGCAATTGCCTCAGATGCTTTATTCTGACCATAGAGCTCGTAAGCTTTACCAATGGCTTTACCAACCTTCTCACCTACAGCCTGAGATTTGCGGGCTTTACGCTCGGCAATCTTCGCTGCATCTGGTGCTGCTAATGCCGAACTTACTGGCAACGAAGCAACACCAACTGCGGCAAGGACCATCAGTGCAGATGTAAGTTTGTTAAATTTCATCCTTAACCTCCGGCATTATCAAGGTTGAAGTCCAGCTGAACCATGATACCAGTCTGCTTCAGAGCCTGACCGTTCTCAACCTTCGGCGAGTACTTCCAACGTTTCAACGCACGAATAGCTTCCCGGTCAAATACACGCTTAGGCTCTGCATCAACCACTTCGATTTCATCAACTGAACCGTCAGGCATGATAGAGAAACGCATTTTAACCCAGCCGTTGATGCCATCACGGGCGGCCTGAACCGGATACTTAGGTTCAATCCGTACTATTGGTGTTGCATCACCATCCCGCATCAGAGCACCAGCAGGATCACCGATACCAGAGTTCACACCACCGACATCAACTGTCGGAGCATTAAAACCGATAGTACCAGCGTCAGTCGATGACGCTTCCTGGATGATCTGCTGCTTTGGCGGCTCTGGCGGCGGCGGCGGCGGCGGCGGC
>CBINNO010000289.1:0-4572 GCA_966252055.1 uncultured Rheinheimera sp.
CGTTGAAACTGCGCCAGCATACGAACGCGACAGCCGATCAGGCTGAAAAACTGCCGCTGCTCATCCCACTCAGATACGAATTGCATGATGCCACAGGTCAAAAGCAACTTGGCTTGCTGCAATTCACAGGGCAGGAACAGGAGTTCAGCTTCAGTGGCCTGACTGCACCAGTGGTGCCGGTGTTACTGGCTGATTTCAGTGCGCCGGTACGGCTTTCGTATGCATACAGTATCGATGATTTGTTGCTGCTCAGCCGCCAGGCGTCCGATGGCGTTGCGCGATGGGACGCACTGCAGCAAATCTGGAATCAGTTAGTGGCGCAGTCGGTTGAGGCTGGGCAACCGGTCGAGTTACCGTCAGCCTTACTGACCGCCTTGAAGCAGTTGGCAGCACAGCCACTGGACGATCTGGCGTTGACGGCAGAGCTGTTGACGCTGCCGTCGTTCGAGACATTGGCCGAACAATACGCTCAAATTCCGGTCGATGTGATTCTGGAGACGCTGGAATCATATCAGCAGCAACTGGCCGAACAGCTCGCGCCCCAATGGCAGGCGCTTTATCAGCGATTGCCGGCGGAATCTTATCAATACAATGAAAGCCAGGTCGCAAGCAGAGCACTTCGCAACACGGCGCTGCGCTACCTGCTTCGGCTGCCAGCTACCACAGAAAGCATCTGGCAGCAGCAGTACCTACGCAGCGACAATATGACCGACAAGATGGCGGTCCTGCAGGGGCTGGTCAAATCCGCGCATCCCGCCGCAGCCAGTCAGCTTGCAGCGTTTTATGCGCAGTACGGTCATAACGTGCAGTTGTTTGATAAACACTCTGTACTGGTTGCCAATCTGCCTACTGAGCAGGTGTTTGAATGGCTGGAAAAATCCAGTCAACATCCTCAGTTTGACTGGAAAAATCCGAACAGAGTCAGGGCCTTGTACGGCGCCTTTGGTATGCAGAACCCGCGGCAATTCCATCAAGCTTGCGGCAGAGGCTATCGCTTGCTCAGCGAGGTGATTGCGCGGGTAGACCATATCAACCCGCAACTGGCTTCCAGACTGGTAACGCCGTTGCTGGCCTGGCGTCGCTATGACTCAAATCGCGCGGCTCTGATGTCTGAACAGTTACAACAGTTACAGAAATTACCGCAGCTGAGCCCTGACCTGGCTGAAAAACTGCAAAAGGCACTGCATGGCGGATAGGGTTTACCGTTTTTGGTTGATTCTGTCATCGGAGCAGGTGCTGTCTTATTACCAGGGCCTGGTCAAATCCGTGGTGGTTCAGGCCGAAAGCGGCCTGAAAGTCCAACTGGATTTGTATCATTTCAGGTCTTATTTTCAACACAACGGGCTCAATGCCCGTTTTGAATTAATAACCGACAGCCGCGGCAAGTTTAAAGCGCTGAAAAAAATTAATTAGAGTGAATACTTTAAACGGCAGATTAAAACGTGCGCGATACTTTAATCATATTTGCCTTTTGAATTCATGATGTTAAGTAAAAACACCCGCTTTGGACCCGCAACAGTTAAACCACAGCTTATGCTGAGTGATAAATACAGCCGCTTCATCGCAAAAAACTAAAGACAAATCAACAGATTTACCATTGGGCAAGCCTTGCGCCCTCCGGAAAATGATGTAATTATTTCCGATACCTGTGCAGAGATCAGAGCAGTTGGTTTCTGAGCACAGACTACAAAAACAAAAGATACCTGCAGGGACAGGGGGGGAGAAACGAACATGAACAAAAGGCCATTTGCCTTCGCCAGAAAGCCACTAGCGCTTGGCGTAGCGTCTGCACTGTTAGCCTTGTCTGCAACTTCGAGTCAGGCCGCCAGTTTTACACTGGGCGAGGATGTCGATGTTGTTTTTGACTCAACTTTTTCCTACGGTGCCAGTTGGCGGGCAGAGGACCGCAACTGGGACACTATCAGTAAAGTCAACCATCCACGTTTTAACTGGACTGGCTACAACGCCGCAACGAACGTCATTTATCCATCGTCTGAAATCTGGGCCCAGCCCGGTGGCTATTCTTCGAACGGTGATGCCGGTAACCTGAACTATGACAAAGGAGATATGTTCTCCGAGTTGTTCAAAGGCACGCACGAACTGTCAATCACTAAAGGTGATTTTGGTTTGTTCACCCGCTTTATGTACTTCTACGACGCCGCGTTGATGGACAACAAAGGCGCTTACACCAATCCGGTATCGGGTAACCGGGTCGACCCTTGTGCCGATGATGATGCTCGTGACCTGGCTTGCCGCGATATCCGTTTACTCGATGCCTATGTGTTTGCCAACTTTGCTCTGAATGATGGCGCGAACCCACTTTCTATCCGCGTCGGTGAGCAAGTGCTGAGCTGGGGTGAGAGTACCCTGATCCAGCACGGTATCAACATTACACCAATTGACGTCGGCATTGCCCGTCTGCCAGGCGCCGACCTCAAAGAGGCCTACATCCCGGTGGGCATGGCGTGGGCATCACTGGGTATTACCGAGCGCTTGTCTGCTGAAGTGTTTTATCAGTACGACTGGCAGAACAGCTATCTGCCGGTGCCAGGGACTTACTTCTCTACTAACGACTTCGCAGGTAAAGGCGGTTACAACCAGAACATTCAGCTTGGTTTTGCCGGTAACCCGGATATTGATTTGACAACATTAATCAATGGCCTCAACGGCATTGGTAACAGTGTCAAAGCAGCCATGGCTGTGCTGCAGAACCCTGCGGCGACACCTGCGCAAAAAGCTGCGGCACAGGCCGGTTTGACTCAATTGTCGCAAGCTTATCTGGCTTATCCAACCAAAGTAACTTTAAGGCCCAAAGGAGATGCCGGTGAGATTGAGCCGGAAGACGGTGGCCAGTATGGTCTGAAGCTGGAATATTTCTCGCCAGAGCTCAATGATACTGAGTTTGCCCTGTACTACATGAATTACCACAGCCGCACGCCGGTGATTTCTGGTATTGCCTCTGATTTCCGTACTGCGGCTATTCAAAGTGATATTGCTTATTTGGCGGCGAATGCCATCACGGTCGACAATGTGTCTAACCTCAAGGCGATGTCGAAAGGATTGATTGAATACCCTGAAGATATCAAGCTGTACGGTTTCAGCTTTAACACCACACTTGATGGCACGTCACTGGCAGGTGAAATCGCCTACCGTCAGGATGAACCACTGCAAATCGACGACGTTGAGATTCTGTACGCCGGTATGCCGGAACAATTAGCCAATGCAGGTATTCGTCCTGATTTGGCCGGAATTTCACAAATTGGCCGGTTTGATGGCAAGAAAGTGCAGCCTGGCCAGTTTGCCCAGGGTTACATTTTGTCGGACACATTGCAGGCACAGTTAACGGTCACCCATTTATTTGGGCCTGTACTGGGTACTGACAACTTCACGGTGCTGGCTGAAGTCGGTGGTATCCAAATCAAAGATATGCCGGATCAGGACGTGTTGCGGTTGAACGGTCCAAATACTGACCGCAGCGGTTATCCGCTGATGGGCACTGATGCAAATGGCAATCTGATCCTGAAAACCGGTTTACACACTGGGGTGTCAAATGGCGCGGAAACCAATCCGTTCCCAACTGCATCAGCCTGGGGCTACCGTCTGGTTGCCATTGCCAACTACAACAACGTGTTGGCTGGAGTCAACCTGACACAACGTCTGACGTTCTCTCACGATGTAAACGGTATTACGCCAGATCCGCTGTTTATGTTCTCAGAAGACAAAAAAGCACTGAGCTATTCGCTGACTTTTGACTATCTGAGTAAGTGGTCGGCTGAAATTTCTTACAACGCCTTCTTCGATGGTGTTGGTACCACGAACAATACTGAAGACCGCGATTTCGTGTCTTTTAATATCAAATATTCCTTATAAGAAGGGACGAGCAGCATTATGAAAAAACTCACCCTGTTATCCAGCGCTGTTGCGCTGGTACTGAGCTGCAGCGTGGCAGCAAAAATCAGTCCTGATCAGGTTGCGCGTTTGGGCGCAGATTTAACGCCACTGGGTGCTGAGAAGGCCGGTAACAAAGACGGTTCTATTCCGGCATGGGATGGTGGTATCACTTCTGCTCCTGCTGGTTACAAACCAGGGGATCATCATCCGGACCCATTTTCTGGTGATAAGGTCCTGTTTACAATTGATAAATCAAACCTTGCACAATACAAAGCAATGTTGTCGCCAGGTCAGCAAGCGTTGTTCGACTTATATCCAACTTACAAAATGAATGTGTACCAGACCCGTCGTACCGCGTCTTTTCCACAATATGTCTATGACGCGACCAAGGCGATTGCCGGGAATGCGGAACTGGTAGAGGGCGGCAACGGTATTAAAAATGCCGCTATTGGTATTCCATTCCCGATCCCGAAAGACGGCCTGGAAGCCATCTGGAACCACACGTTACGTTTCCGTGGTGTTGCCGCCAGCCGTAATGGTGGTCAGGCTGCTCCAACGGCCAGTGGCGAATTCACGCTGATCGGTTTCGATGAACAGATCATGTTCAAATACTCAGATCCAAAAGCGACGGCAGAAGCGTTGCAAGCGGAGAATATTTTGTTCCGCTTTAAACAGGCGGTG
>CBINNO010000290.1:0-4560 GCA_966252055.1 uncultured Rheinheimera sp.
TAACTGGGTCAGGTCTGATGGGTAGTATTAAAAATTCTTCTTTACGTCAATAAGATAACGTCACAAGAGATGACACATTACTAAACCAACATTCAATATGGACGTCGCCATCGCGGCGCTGCAGAGGGTTCCCGGTTACCATCTTTGTCAGGCGCTCTGGGTTGACGCAAAGTCTTGACCTGCTGAGGAAACCCCCAGCCAAAAAACGCACTAAGCAGACGGATTTTCATAAGGCGCTTTGGCTTGCGTCAGCACCGGCTTTGCTTTTTTAATCAGGGACCTGTTTTCGACCCGCCGCCTGGCTGAAGGATTTTGTCGATGTTTCAACCTCTTGCCGCTGACCGCTGCGTTGTAGCCCTGCAGGCGCTTGTTGCTGCTGTGGTGTTGACGGCTTGCCAGCCTGAGACGACAGCCAGCGCTGCGATGGTGTCGTCGCCAGCAGTGCAGCAGCCTGCAGCTGACCAGGTACCGCCGGCGCAGTTTGACTGGTTTCGTTATCAGGGCATGGATGCGATGTTCGAACCGCCGTTGCCGGCTGGTTATTATCAGAATCCGCTGCTGGCTGGTTTTTTTCCGGACCCGAGCATCACGCAGCGGCGCAATGCCGACGGCAGTGAAGACTTTTATCTGGTTAATTCTTCTTTTGCCTACACGCCGGGCTTGCCGATTTTGCACAGCAAAGATTTGGTCAACTGGCAGCTGATTGGCCATGCCATCACACGGCCTTCGCAGGTGGAAATGACGGGGCTCAGTGTGTCGCAAGGCTTGTTTGCGCCGACGCTGCGTTACCATAACGGTTTGTTTTATCTGATTAATACCGCCGTTGGTGGACGTGGTAACTTTCTGCTGACCGCGACAGATCCGGCTGGCCCTTGGTCAGATCCCATCTGGTTGCCGCAAATAGGTGGGATAGATCCAGACCTGTTTTTTGATGACGACGGCAAGGTTTATATCGCCCACAACGACGCGCCGCCCGGTGAACCTTTGTACGACGGCCACCGCGCTATCTGGTTGTGGCAGTATGACCCGGTTGCGCAAGCGGTGCTGACAGATTCCAGAAGGCTGCTGGTCAATGGCGGCGTCGATATAGCCAGCCGGCCGATTTGGATTGAAGGGCCGCATCTGTATAAACACAACGGCTGGTATTATCTGCTGTGCGCTGAAGGCGGCACGGCTGAGGGCCATTCGGCGGTGATTTTCCGTAGCAAAAGTTTGAGCGAACCTTTTGTGCCGGCGCCGCATAACCCCATTCTGACCCAGCGTGATTTGCCGGCGGCACGTGGCGAACCACAAATCAGCGCCACTGGTCATGCCGATTTTGTCAGGCTGGCCGACGGCTCCTGGTGGGCGGTGTTTCTCGGCCAGCGCACTTATGCGGCACGGCCAGCGCCGTTGTCCGGCCAACCAGTCAGCGCCGTTCAATCGCCACAGACCGAACAAGCGCCAGAACCCACGGCATTCGACCAACAAGTGCCAGCCAGTCAACAGCCGTCAGCACGGTATGCCAATACCGGTCGCGAAACCTTTTTATTGCCGGTGCATTGGCCGGCTGACGGTGACCAGCAAGGCTGGCCGGAGATTTTGGCCCAAGGTGAAGCGGTGCCATTGCGGCCTCAGCGACCAGCTGCTTTGGTAACTGCCGGCACCACAAACGCCAGTGTTGCAGCCAGCACAGCAGCAACGACAACGGCTGCGGCCGCCAACACAGCAACCGACACAGCAGTAAACACTCAGGCTGGCGTAACAAACAGTGCTGCGACCCGCCCGTCTGCGGTACCGGCACAAATGACGGCACAGCCACAAACCGGTAACTTCAGCTGGCAGGACGACTTTGAGCAGCCTCAGCTGGCACTGCACTGGTATCAATTGCGTCAGCACCGGCAAGGTTTTGTCGCGCTGGCCGACGGCCTGCTGCAGCTGCAGCCGGGGCCGGACGGGCTTGGCAGTGCCGCTGCGCCGGCTTTTGTTGCCAGCCGGCAGCAGCATCTGCGTTATGAAGTCAGCACGGCGCTGAAACCGCCGGCCGCACAGACGTCAGCCGGGCTGGTCGCCTTTCAGAATGAACAGTTTCATTATTATTTTGGCCTTGGCCGCGACACAGCCGGCGAGCCGGCGCTGTTTTTAGAACAGGCGGCCGGTGGGGCTGCCACCGAGTTGCTGCGCCAGTCACTGCCGGGCTGGCAAGACGCCGGTGCTGATGCGCAGGTTTTGCTGAAAATCGCCGGAGATGGCGGCGATATTCGTTTTTTTTACGCCCTGATGCCAGCAGTTGCGGCTGCACAGTCTGCCGTCCCCGACTGGCAGTTACTCGGCGGCCCGCAAGGCTCGCGGTTTGACGGCACGCTGCTCAGTAGTCAGGTCGCGGGCGGTTTTGTCGGCACTATGCTGGGTTTGCACAGCCGGCTGGAAGCCGGCGCGGCGGCTCAGGCCAATCCGGAGGCTGAAGAATGAAATGGTTGCCGGGGCTGCTGTGCGCCCGAGCTGTGAATCAGTTGAATCGGCTGAATCGCGGACACCCACCTTTCTTCCCGCTAAGGGACAGCGAATCGCGGACACCCACACTTCGCCGAAAGCCCAGACGTACCGCCGAACTGTACTCCGAACTGTGGACATCCATCTTTTTCCCTGAATCGGAATCGCCGGAATCGAGGACACCCACCTTTTGCCCCCGCGTCTTGTGCGCCCGCTTTCTGTGCATCATTGCACTGTGGGGAAGCTGGCAGGTGCAAAGCGCCGAAGTGCCAACGGTGCCAGTGGCTCATGCGAAGCAGGTTCTGACGCAGCAGGTGCTTACGAAACAGGACCTAACGAAGCAGGATCTTGCACAGCAGCAGTACCAACAGCTCGCTGCTCAGCCGGCAGCGGTACCGGGAAACAAGCTGCTGACCACCACACCAACGGCCGCTGATTTTGCGCTGGTCGGCCAGCAAGGCCCGGCGCAGCTGCGGCTGGATGCGGCCGATTTTCCGGGCGTGCGGCGTGCTGCTGCCACACTGCAAAACGATATCGCGGCTGTCACCGGCCAGCGGCTGACAGAGGGCGGCAGCGGGCAACAACCGACGCTCATCATCGGCACTGTCGGCCAATCGGCGTTGATTGATCAACTGGTGCAGGCCGGTAAGCTGGATGTCAGTGCCATCCAGGGCCGCTGGGAAGCCTATCAAATCAGTGTGTTGCAGCAACCGCTGCCCGACATACCGCAGGCGTTGGTGATTGCCGGCAGCGACAAACGCGGCACTATTTTTGGGATTTATGAGCTGGCAGAACAAATTGGGGTGTCGCCCTGGGTTTGGTGGGCCGACGTGCCGGTGAAAACCAGCCCGACGCTCTATATCAAGGCCGGTCCGGCCCAGGTCGATGCGCCCAAAGTAAAGTATCGCGGCATTTTCCTGAACGACGAATACCCGGCGTTGACCCGTTGGGTGGACGCCAAATATGGCGGTTACAACGCACAGTTTTATCTGCGGGTATTTGAGCTGTTGCAGCGCCTGAAGGCCAATTTCCTCTGGCCGGCGATGTGGAACAACGCTTTTGCCGACGACGACCCACAAAATGCCGTGCTCGCCGACGAAATGGGCATCGTGATGAGCACCAGCCACCATGAACCCATGATGCGGGCTGACAAAGAATGGAACCGTTACGGCAAAGGGCCCTGGGAGTATTCGAAAAACCGCGCACAAATTTACCAGTTCTGGCAACAAGGCGCCAAGCGCTATCAACAGCTGGAAAGTATGTTTACGCTCGGCATGCGCGGCCAGGAAGATGAGCCGATGTCGGAGGGCGAAAATATCGGCTTACTGGAGCAGATTGTCGCCGATCAGCGGCAAATTCTGGCAGAGACTTTTCAGGGCCGCGATATCAAAACAGTCCCGCAGGTGTGGGCGCTCTACAAAGAAGTGCAGGGTTTTTACGAAAAAGGCATGCGGGTGCCGGACGATGTGACGCTGCTGTGGGCCGATGACAACTTCGGCAATCTGCGCCGGCTGCCGACCGCCCAGGAGCGTGGTCGCAGCGGCGGCGCCGGTGTTTATTACCATTTTGATTACGTCGGCGGGCCGCGTTCTTACACCTGGATCAACTCGACGCCTGTCGCCAAAATCTGGCAACAAATGGCGCTGGCCTGGCGTTATCAGGCCGACCGCATCTGGATAGTCAATGTTGGCGATTTAAAACCGATGGAATACCCCATCGACTTTTTCCTGCGGATGGCCTGGGACCCGACCCGTTTTGATGCCCAAAATCTGGCGCAATATGCCCGCGATTTTGCCACGCAGCAGTTTGGCCCGGCGTATGCGCAGGAGATTGCGGCTTTGCTGGAAGGCTACAGCCGGCACAATGGCCGGCGCAAACCCGAAGCGATGACGCCGGACAGTTACAGCCTGCTGGCCTATGACGAGGCCGGTCGCGTCAGCCGCGAGCTGGCAGACCTGGCGCAGCGTTCCAGCGCAGTTTTAGAAAAACTGCCGCCTAATCAGCATGATGCATTTATTCAGCTGGTCGACCATCCGGTACAGGCCAGCCAGGCGCTGTTTGAGCTTTATCATGCGGCGGCGAAAAACC
>CBINNO010000291.1:0-4554 GCA_966252055.1 uncultured Rheinheimera sp.
GGCCAACTGCCAGAACACAGCCGGCAGCAGCTGGCCAGCCGCTTTGGCAAAACCTGGTGTGCCGCGGTGGAAATGAGCGACTGGAAAAAACGCGCCGGCAGCGGCATCGACGAGCTGTATGCGCTGGCGACACTGGCGGAGTTGTATCTGCTGCAGCGGGTTTATCAGCCGTCGGCTGATCCGGCGCAGCAAAGTGCCAGTATTGCAGACTACTGCAGCCAGATGAGCAGCATGATGCTGGAAGACGATTTTCCGCTGCAATCGACCCTGCGTCAGTTCAGACGATATCAGGCTGATTGGCCATGTGATTTGTGGTCGGCGCAGGCAGCGCTCGCGGTGGAACAGTTAAGCGCATCCGGCTGAATAGCCACGTTGACAGGTCAGACAGAGCAACAGGCCGGCGTTTATCGCCGGCTTGTTGCTGTTGGTCGCAGGCGCTGAAAGGAAAAGCGCTGACTTGCCTGTCTGTGTTGGCAGAACGGTGCCGGCCTGTTGTGGCCGGTGCCTGATTTGTGTTCGGAGCTTTGGAGATTTGATATGCAGACTTTGATTCGTGCTTCTGCTGCCGTGCTGGCCGTGACGCTGACATTGCCGGCCGCGCAGGCGGCCCAAACGGGTGACGCCCAATCTGTTGAGACCCAGCCTGGTGAGGCCCAACGTAGTGACGCCCAGCGTGGTGACGCGCAAGCAACAGATTTTATTGATGTGTTTGCCAAAATTTTTGGCGAGCACAAAGGCGCGCGCAAAGGCCACGCCAAGGGTTTTTGTGTGGCTGGTACTTTCACCGGAGACGCCCAGCTGGCGACTTTGTCGTCATCGGCGCTGTTCAGTGGGGCTGAATATCCGCTGGTTGGCCGTTTTTCGATGGCGGGCGGCAATCCGCAGGCGCCGGAAAATGGCCGCAGCCCGCGTGGACTGGCGGTGCAAATTCAGTTGCCGGATGGTAGCCGCCAGCAACTGGCGCTGCTCAGCACGCCGGTGTTTGGTGCCAAAGATCCAAATTCATTTTTAGGCTTGTTGCGGGCGTCCATTCCGGGGCCGGACGGCAAGCCGGATCTGAACAAAATCAAAGCATACCGTGCTGCCCATCCGGATACGCAGCCGCAAGCGCAGTATCTGGCCAATACGCCGCCGCCAGCCAGTTACGCCACGACCTATTACTATGGCCTGCATACCTTTTTCCTCAATAAAGACGGCCAACAAACGCCGGTGCGCTGGCAGTTAAATCCCACAGATGGCGTCAAGGGCCTGAGCGCCGCCGAGATCAGCGCCAAACCCACTGATTTCCTGCAACAACGGTTGACCGAACGGTTGGCGAAAGGCCCGGTTGAATTTGAATGGCAGCTGGTCAAGGCACAAGCGGGTGATGATTTACTCGACCCGTCCAAAGCCTGGCCGGACAGCCGGCCACTGCTGCGCGCCGGCACTATCCGGCTGACGGCGGCCGGCGGTGAAGCCTGCACCGCGCTTAACTTTGACCCTAATGTACTGAGCAGTGGCATCAGCCCAAGCGCCGACCCGATTTTGCAGATGCGTTCGCCGGCTTATGCGATTTCGTTCGGCAAAAGGCTGAGCGGTCAATAACGCAACTGGCCACACCACAGGGGCAGTGGGTGGCCAGCGACAGCAGAACATCAGACAGCATTTAAACCTTTGCCGGCGGTTCGTCCGACCACATGCTGGTCTGTGATGGACAACGTGACAGTGAGCGATGTTGCGGGACTACGCAGACAGGAGCGCAGACTGGAGTGCAGACAAAAGCGCCGGCAAGACTGCCGGCAGACCGCGAAAGGAGTTGGAAATGCTGAAATGGTTATCTGTCGTCAGTGTGTTGTGGCCGCTGTGGGTCAATGCGGCGCCGCCGGCGCCAGTGGGGAAAATTCTGTTAGTTGCTTCCAGTCAGCTGGATATGGGGGATAAAGAAGAGCATCAGGCACGCAACGATTTATGGGAGTTTGCGCCGCCTTTTCATGTGTTTGTTATGCATGGTTATCAAGTTGATTTTGTCTCGCCCAAAGGGGGCGAAGTGCCATTTATGCGGGACCGTGATCCGGTCGGGATGATGAGCTACAGCATTAAATATGAAGGCTTTTACGATAAAAGCCGGCAGTCGATGCGGCCCGGCGACGTTGATCCGACGCAGTATGCCGCAGTGTTTTTTGGTGGCGGCTATGGCGTGATGTTTGATGTGGCGGCGGACCCGGCGATGCATCAGTTGCTGGCAACGTTATACCAGCAAGGATCGTGGTTCGGCAGTTCCGGTCATGGAGCTGCCGGTTTTGCCAATGTCAGACGCCCGGATGGGCGCTATCTGGTCGCAGGCAAAAAGATTGCGGCCTTTCCGGACAGCACCGAACGTGAGAAAAGTTGGGCCAAACAAGGCACTTTGTTGCCATTTTTGCTGGAAAGCCAGTTACGCCAGCATGGTGCTTTGGTGATGAACAAGGACAACCTGGCGGATAAAACCGCTGTGGTGGTTGACCCGCCTTTTGTCACCACCATGTTTTTACCCTCTGCCGCGTTAGCCGCCAAAGAGCTGCTGTTACAGCTGGAAAAAACCGCCAGGCCGGCAAAAGGCTGAGCGGGCAATAACAGGCGCGGGCAACAGACAGCAATAGCCGGCTGCAAACGTATGCAACCGGCCTGCACCAAAGCAGTGCTGTTCCTGCGGGGCCCAGTTGGTCTAAGCTGAGGCGAAAAAACCAACAGGAGCCAGCCATGGCCACATCAGCACGACAGGGATCTTCTTTTTTTCGCCGCAGTATGACGCACCAGAGCGGCCCGGGTACCGGTTGGCGCCTGAGCAGTCTGGCGCTGCTGCTGGCCCTCAGCGCCTGCCAGCCGGCCACGGAGCAGGTCGCGGCAGATCAGCAGCCCGCACAGCCCAGCACCGCGGCGCAGAGCAGCCAGCCAGCAGGCACGCAGAGTACTGCAGCCACGCAGAGCAGCCAGCCAGCGGCCAAAGCCTGGTGGCAGGACGCGGTGTTTTACCAAATCTGGCCACGCAGTTTTGCCGACAGCAATGGTGACGGTCACGGCGACTTCCGCGGTATTGAGCAAAAGCTGCCTTATCTTGGCAAACTCGGTGTTGATGCCATCTGGCTGACGCCGACCTTAGAAGCGCCCAGCTACCATGGTTATGATTTCACTGAGTTTTACCAGGTCGAGCAGGACTACGGCAGCCTGGACGACTTTAAACAGCTGGTGGCGAGCGCCGGTGCGCAAAATATCCGTATTATTCTCGATTTGGTGATCAACCACATCTCCGATCAGCACGACTGGTTTAAGCGCTCGGCCAAAGGCGAAGCACCGTACAAAGACTATTTTATCTGGCGCAACGAGCTGCCGACCGAAGCCGGTTGGGGGCCAGCCTGGGAAGATCAGAAAACCGACGCTAAAGTGGTCTGGCATTATCATCCTGAGCGCAAAGCATATTATTACGCCGCCTTTGGCGCGTCGCAGCCAGATTTAAATCTGACCCATCCGGACGTCATCGCCGAGATGAAAAAAATGGCCAAATTCTGGCTCGATACCGGCGTGGCGGGCTTTCGGCTCGATGCGGTGCGTTATGCGGTGGAAACCGGGCCTTTTGGTCAGGCCGATACCCAGGAAACCATTGATTACTGGAAGGATTTCAGCCAATACGTCCGGTCGGTCAAACCCGACGCGATGTTAGTTGGCGAAGCCTGGGCCGATTTGCCGGTAGCGGCGCGTTATTATGGCGACGGTGCTGCGCTGGATGCTGGTTTTGATTTTGAGTTCGGCTACAAAGTGCTGGAATTGCTGCAGGGCCTGGGCGGCGTCAAAGCCGAGTTTGGCACCATGGCCAATGGCGACAAGGCTGGCCAGCCGGCGACGGCCGCCGTGCAGCTGTTGCAGCAGAATTATCTGGCACGCCAGGCAGCAGGTGTGCCGATGGGCTATTTCAGCCCTTTCCTGACCAACCATGATCAGCCGCGTTTGAGCTGGCAGCTGGGTGGCGACCTGGCCAAAGCCAAGCTGGCGGCGGCGATGTTGCTGACGTCCCCAGGCAGCACTTACATCTATTACGGCGAAGAAATTGGCATGACTCAGGCGTCTGATCTGGAACATATCCAGCGCCGCGCGCCGATGTTGTGGGACCAGAGCCCGCAAGCTGGTTTCACCTCTGCCAACCAGGCCTGGGTGCAGTCTGATCAGTTATTCCCACCGCAGCAGGGCACCAGCTGGTGGACGCCTTTCCTGCAGCAGCAGCTTAACGACAAACGTACAGTGGCGGATTTCAGCCAGGACCCGCAGTCGTTGTGGTCGTTATATCAGTATCTGCTGGGTCAGAAACGCCAGCGCGCTGAATACGGCGTCGCCGGCAGTTATCTGGCAGAAGCGCTGAATGGCGGCAAACTGCTGCAAATCAGCCGCGAACTGGCAGGGAAAAAGAGCATCATGCTGCTGAACCTGTCCAATGAGCCGCAAGCCATTCCAGCCGCGCTGTCAGAGGACAGCAGCCTGCAGACCGGCTGGTCTGAAGCAGGGGCTGATGCCAAAGTGCTGGCGCCCTGGCAACTGCGCAGCTGG
>CBINNO010000292.1:0-4531 GCA_966252055.1 uncultured Rheinheimera sp.
AGCAAAATACGATTGAGCGCTAACCCAAGCAGGGCCAGAACAGGCAACGTCAATAACACGATTAGTTTTGCTTTGACTGTAAGGTTACGGATTTCCATCGTCGTGAAAGGCCTTTTATTTTTCCCTGATAGAAACAACATAGGAGACGCACCGAAAAAGGCAAACAACTACCACTTTCGGATTAAGCCATGATTTAACTACCTAAAAAGAGCAATTAGATGCAGCGTTGATCATCTGTTTTTCAGTTGAGGCGCATGATTGTTTAAGCAGGCAACACTGTCAGTAAGCCGATATCCAAGCACTTAAACTCGTTCCCGAAGCAAATTGTTGCGCAACAACGCGCGCCGGACGCTCAGACACATTTTTCCGAATCGGCGGATCTCGTCAAATTTTGGGCTTACACCCCGTTTCATTGCGCTTTCCCAATAACAGATCTCGCTATCCACCATTTCGAGTAGTTTTTTCGGACAGCCGGCACAATCGGTGTTGGCGCCACAAATAAAGGTACTCGGTTCATACAACGGAAATTCTGCTTTTACCTGCGCAATAATCTCGCGCATTGCAGTCATGCGATCCGGCTTCATTGTCGGCGCTCATTTGCATTATCTGGTGCAGGAGGTTGGGTGGACTGAACGCTGGTAGCGGCGCGTCCATCCGCGATTTCCTGTGCTATCAGCTCCTGAAAAAACAACAGATGTTGATTGAGTTTCAAAATGCCATCCAGCAATTGTTGCTGGGTGTTGATTAGCCGAGCCTGGGCGGTAAATTCAGCAAGGCTCAAAGGTATTTGGTCTCCCTGTGAATATGGACCGCAGGCTAATGTTATTGATTTCTCAATACTACCCGGACACAGGGATGAAAATTGTTTATCGTGCGTAGACACTTATCCACCGAGACTTCATGATGAGTCGCTACATCATGAAGCCCGGCGTTCTTTGTGCCAATTCACCTGAAGAGGTAGTTCTTGCGGATCTAGGCTGGAACCTTCTGCGCGAGGTACTCAGGATAAAACCTGAAATAGACGCCGGTACCACCTTCTGGTCGGCGCTCGATCCGTAGTTCCCCATGCAGCTGCCTGCTGCGCTCCTGCATGATGGCAAGGCCATAATGATTGAGCTTTTCGGCTTTATCAGGAATACCAATGCCGTTGTCCTCAACACAAAGCTCTATCCATTTGTCAGGATGTTGTTTAAGTCCAACCAATACTTCGGAACCTCTGCTATGGTGTACAGCGTTTTGACTGGCTTCCCGCACTATTTGCAGCAAGTGGATTTCTTCTTGTGGTGACAGCGGAATATTCGCTAACTGGTAGTCGACGCGAAACCGCATACCGGACTGCTCAGCTAATACAACCACAGCCTGCTGCAGTGCTGCTTCGACACCGCCGCCGTCCACTTTTAACCGGAACGTGGTCAATAATTCACGCAGCTGACGATAGGCGCTATCAAGCCCCTGCTTCAGTTCATCCGTGATTTCCTGCAGAAGCTCAGGGCGTTGTTTTTCAATAGATTTATTCAGCCTTGTTACCTGAATTTTCAGATACGACAACGCCTGAGCCAAAGAATCATGCAGTTCACGGGCAATGACTGTACGTTCTTGCATCAGAACCAAACGGCGGCTTTGTTCCTGCTCTTGCTTCAGACTGAGCGCTATCGCAATATGACCTGCAACACTGCGGAATAACTGCAGCTGCCAGTCACTCAGGGATTCTGTGCTGTGAGTACGGACAACCAACACGCCGTGATGCTGCGCTTCGCGCTGAACCTGAAATCGATACACCCAGCCACTATTATCTATCTGACCACTTTCACTGGCCGACGTACAATCACCACAGCTTGAACGTCCACATTCTTCATGACTGTTATCAGGCAAGATTTGCAAATATGGCCGGCTGCCCTGCTCGGTCAGAAGGCAAAGTTCGATGTCCGCAACCGAAACGACCTGCTGCAATTGCTGCACTATGGTATCAAGCCTGCTGCGATCTACCGTTTCAATCGTCAGGTCCCGCACCATGTCATATAAAAACTGCAGTTTAGTATTGGATTTTTGTAACGCATCGGTTTGCGCATCCACCCGTTTTTGTAAGGTGCCATACATAGACGCAATAGCATCCGACATCTTATTCAATGTTTGCGCCAGCACACCAAGTTCGTCCTGTTCCTGCGGTTCTACCCGGCAAGTAAAATCACCTTGGCCGATCCGATGTGCCGCTCGGGTTAATTCACTTAATGGTTGCTCAACCCTGTTGCGTAACCAATGCAGGACCACTGCGGCGAGAAACACTGTGGTAAAAAGCGCGAAGATTTGCACGATGCGCAATAAGCGGACCTTATGCTCAGCATCCTGCTGAATGGTGCTGACCAATACTTCGATATCATTTACCTGACGCTGCGCCCGAAGAAACCGCTCTGATGCCGACAGTTGCTTCAGCTGCTGGTCCAGTTGCAGCCAATTTTGCCTCGCCTGAACGAACTGTAAATTCAGCTGTGGATTGGCCGTTTTCATGTGGCTGAATACCGGGTGCTGCCAGCTCTGTATCAGCTTTTCCCGCGCTGCCAGGAAATCTGTACTCGATGGCTGTTCACTTAACATCACCACTTTGAAAGTCTGCATCCGAAGTGACCCGGCGACGTTGATCGCTAACGCATCACTGTCGGCCCGTTCGGACAGCCAGTAGGAAATAATCATGGTCCCGAGCGCTAAAGTGACGATGATGCCAAGAGCAATGCCAATGCGACTGACAATTGAAGACTGATGCTTCAATAGAGGTTTGATTTTTGACATGCCGGCTCCTCGAATTGATAAGCGGATTCTACCTCTTTCTGTGACCAATTTCAGTGGCTACTCCTTTTGCGCCGAACCTCAAACCACCACCTGCCCGGTCGATTTATATTTTATATATTCACTAATTAATTCATATAGATAGCAAAAAACAAAACTACCCACTTAGTGGTACTCTCAACCTATTGTACCCGTTTTGACTCCGTGGATTGCTTGCGCCAAATCAATCATGATTCTGCTTGCGCATTCCAGACTACTGGCAAGTTCAGCAAATGATCCGGCATACCAATATCAACCGGGTCGGCAAGCAGGAGTAATACAATGAGTCACTTGCTCGACAAACTGCGTTTTTTTAAAACGCGCAGCACGCCATTCGCCGACGGGCACGGCGTTACCACCAATCAGGATAGAACCTGGGAACAGGGTTACCGCCAGCGCTGGCAACATGACAAGATTGTCCGCTCCACTCATGGCGTTAACTGTACAGGTTCATGCAGCTGGAAGATATATGTCAAAGATGGTCTGGTGACCTGGGAAACCCAACAAACTGACTACCCACGCACTCGTCCAGATCTGCCGAATCACGAGCCGCGCGGCTGTCCTCGCGGTGCCAGCTACTCATGGTACATCTACAGTGCGAACCGACTGAAATACCCGAAAGTCCGTCAGCACCTGATGAAACTGTGGCGCGAAGCCAAAGCGGTACACAAAGATCCGGTTCAAGCCTGGCAATCGATTGTGTCTGATCCAGTCAAAGCCAAAAGCTACAAAGAACGCCGCGGTTTGGGTGGTTTTATCCGTGCCAGCTGGGATGAAGTCAATGAACTCATCGCCGCCGCAAATATTTACACCACCAAACAATATGGTCCGGATCGTGTCACCGGCTTCTCACCTATTCCGGCGATGTCGATGGTATCTTACGCCGCTGGCGCACGGTATTTATCACTGATTGGCGGTAACTGCTTAAGTTTCTATGACTGGTATTGCGACTTACCGCCTTCTTCGCCACAAGTTTGGGGCGAGCAAACTGACGTGCCTGAATCTGCGGATTGGTACAACTCCAATTACATTATTGTTTGGGGTTCAAACGTGCCGCAAACACGCACCCCAGACGCGCATTTCTTATCTGAGGTGCGTTACAAAGGCACAAAAACCTGTGTCATCACCTCGGATTATTCCGAAGCCTCTAAATTCGGTGACACTTGGCTCGCGCCAAAACAAGGCACAGATGCGGCCTTAGCCATGGCCTTTGGCCATGTGATCTTAAAAGAATTCCATGTTGACAGCCCGAGCAGCTATTTCACTGACTATGTGCGGCGTTACACCGATATGCCGATGCTGGTGTTATTAGAAGAACACGACGGCAAGCTGACGCAAGGCCGCTTCCTGCGCGCCGCCGATCTGGTCGACAACCTCGGTGAAGCCAATAACCCGGACTGGAAAACCATCGGTATCAAACAAGACGGCAGTCTGACCAGTCCAAACGGCGCCATCGGTTACCGCTGGGGACAAAACACCGATCAGGTCGGCAAATGGAACCTGGAGCAAAAAGACAAAGACGGTGACATTGAACTGAAACTGTCATTGATTGACGCTCATGACGCCATTGCTGAAGTCGCATTCCCATACTTCGGCGGCGCTCCACATGAATACAAATACTTCCAGCATACCGAACACGACGAAGTACAGATCCGTCGCATTCCGGTGCGTAAAGTCCAGCTGAAAGATGGTACTGAAGCCTTAGTAGCAA
>CBINNO010000293.1:0-4486 GCA_966252055.1 uncultured Rheinheimera sp.
GCGACAAAGGCCCACAACACCATGATAAAACTCAGCAATTGCAACATCAGAGCATGCCTCCGCTGCTGAGCGCCGGCAACTGGCACAACAAGCCAGCGGCCAGGGTGATGCCGAGCAACCACAGGCTGGTGCGGTACAAGCGGGTGCTGGCGATGACCGTCATCACCAGCGCGGCGTAAAGTAAAAAGCTCAGCAGCATGCCGCCAAGCACAGTGCCGGCCAGCGTCCAGCCTGGCAATAAAGCCAGCAGGCGGGCCACCAGACTTAACAGCGCCAGGGTACAGGCATAACTGCCAAAGATGGCCAGCAGCAGGCGCCACAACAAGCTGCAAACGGCCTGGAAGCGGCTGGTTGTTCCGATCTGAGCGCGAGGCTGCGTGGCAATGTGGTGGTCGATGTGGGTCATACCCGGCCTCCGACACTGGTTGGTTGACGCAGAGGGGCGGCTGCCCGGCGCTTTTGCTGCAGACGTGCCGTTTGCAGGCAAATCAGACCGGTCAGTAAAAACACCAGATCGATGCCGGCAAAGGCCCAGTCAGGTTGTAGCAGGCTATAGCCGAGATGACGTTCCGAGGTGGCGGCATTGAGCAGCGGCAGCAGCAGATAAGCCGCCGCCAGCAGATAGAGGCCATCGGTCCATAACCGGCCGGCCTGGCGGATGCAGCTGTATAGCAGCATCGCCAGCCAGGCGCCGAAGAAACACAGGATCTCCAGCTCAGCACGGCCGCTGCTTTGTAACGGCAACACCCGGTTGGCCCAGAAATAGGCCGCCACGGCCAGTGGCAGGCCGAGGATGGTGCCGCCATTGAGCGCATGAACCAGTTTGTGCCCAACATGGCCGGGAGCGCCGTCGCGGCAGCGGCGGGCTGACCACAACATCAGGCCCGAACCTATCATCGCAGTGCCGAGAATGCCGGACAGGAAATACAGCCAGCGCAGCAGCGGATCGGCAAAACGGCCGGCATGCAGGTTGATCAGGGTGCGCCGGACCTGTTCCGGCACCAGTGTGGCCTGATTGGCAGACAGCAGTTCAGCGCTGGTGCCGGAATAGCGCAGCAGGCGGTTGCCGGCGGTGAGGCCGGCAGTGGGGGCTTCCCGTACTTCGACGACAGCGGCCTGATCACCGGGATTGAGCACCGCAATCACACTGATATCAGCGCCCTGCAGTTCGGTGCGAGCCTGGCTGACTATTTGCGCCAGCGGCACCAGAGGGGCCGCCTGACCCCTGGCCTGTACTTGTTCTTCGCGGCCATCCAGCGCGTTAAACAGCTGCTGGCTGTTGTCAAAGTTGGCCGACACTGCGGCCGCCATATACAAAAACATCAGCGTGACCAGCCCGGTGTAAGTGATCATCAGATGAAACGGCAACGCCAGCACTGACGTGATCGTGTGGCCATCGAGCCAGCTTTTATGGCCTTTGCGCCACTGCAGGGTAAAAAAGTCTTTGAAGATTTTTTTATGGATCACGATGCCGCTGAACAGCGCCAGCAGCATCAGCATGCTGCAGACTCCCACCGTCCAGCGTGCCCAGATCACCGGCATATAGTGCAGGTCAAAGTGAAAGCGGTAAAAGAACTGACCGCCGCGGCTTTCCCGTGCCGTCGCCAGTTCGCCATGACCATCCAGGCTGGCGCGCTCGAAACGACGGTTGGCCGGCCTTTTGCCGGCATCGCCGCTGCTGGCCGGTGGCGGTTGCCAGAATAAATCTGTGGTCAGGCCGCGGTGGCCGGGTAGCACTATGGTCCAGCGGTTTGAAGTGGCCGCATGTTGCTGCAGGTACTGCTGTGCTTGTGTGACGGCCTGCTCCGCAGGGGCTGCCGCGGGCAATTCGGGTTGCATCCAGCGGCTGATTTCGTGCTGAAAATACGCCAGCGTGCCGGTCAGAAACACGGCAAACAGCAGCCAGCCGACGACCAGACCTGCCCAGGTATGCAGCCAGTTCATGCTGTCGGTAAATCTTGCTTTCACGGTCGCCTCCGCAACAGGTCTGATGGTAAAAACCAGCGCAGAAGCGCCGGTTTGGTCAGGAACACCGCAGGGTTCACCGGCTTAGTACTGCCAGCTGACACTCAGCGTCAGTTGGCGGGGTTTACCGTAGTTGGCATAGTCGATGTTGGCCCAGTACAGCTCGTCAAACAGGTTGGTGGCGCTGAAGGTGGTGCTGAGCTGTTCGCTGATTTGCCAGCTGGCGTACAGATTGGCCAGGGTGTAGGCCTTTTGGGTGTAAGTGGCGCCGGCTTTTTCCGTCGGATGGCTCAGACCATAACCAATGGTTTTGCTTTGCCAGTTAAAACCGCCGCCGAGGGTGACGCCGCTCAGCACACCGCCCAGTTCATAATGGGTCGACAGTTGCGCCGAATGTTCGGGCAGATTGGTCCAGATTTTGTCGTTGCTATGGCGGGTGGTATCGACATAAGTGTAACCGGCATTCAGTGACCAGCCGTCGCTGAGACGACCACTGACACTGAATTCAATCCCCTGGCTTTCGGTGCCGTCGACGCCTTTGTATGCCGAGCTGCCGTCAGGCAATGACGCTTCCGGCTGAGTCAGGTCGCGCACCGCGTAGTTGTCCTGCGCGGTTTTAAACACCGCCGCGGTCAGCGCCAACCGGCCATCCAGCAGATTGCTTTTCAGGCCCAGCTCCAGGTTAGTGCCGAGCACCGGATTGAGCAGGTTGTTGTCTTTGTCTTTGTAATTCTGTGGGTTAAAAATATCGGTGTAGCTGAGATACAGCGCATGATCGGCGGTCAGGTCCCACACCAGGCCGACGTATGGCGTCAGCTCGTGATTGACCTCAAAAGTCCCCGTTGTCGTGGTGTACTGGCCTGTGGCATTAAAATTGTCGGTGCCGGTTTCCCAGGAACTTAACCGGGCACCACCCAACAGCGACCAGTCGTCGCTCAGACGGAAGCGGTTGGCCAGATAAACACCTTGCTGCTTTGTCGTTGCAATGCGAAAAGCGCCGGTTTTCTGGTAAGACGGCAACGGTGCTTTGCCGTCATAGGCGTACGCATCGGGCACCTGATAAGACCAGCCGCTGACAGAGCTGAACACGTCGGTGCGGGCTTCCAGTTCGGACAAGGTGGCACCGGCGATCAGTTCGTGTTCGCGGCCAAAGGCGCTGTAGCTGCCGGTTAAATACAGATCCAGACTGGTCCGGATGTCTTCACCGGCGCCGACTCCGGCCAGTAAGGTCAGGCCTTTGCCGCTGGTTTTGTCCGGGAAGCCGTTGGCATAAACCCGCAGGCTGGACACTTCGCCATCGGTGCGGCTGGCCGCCGCTTTGAATTGCCAGTCGCCGGCAAAACGATGCTGTAAGTCGGCAAACAGGGTGCCGGATCTGCGTTGCCAGTGTGTCCATTCCGGCGCAAAGCTGGTGGAAACCGGTAATTCGGCCAGCGAACCATCCGCGGCATAAATCGGCACTGTGCCCCAAATGGTGCCTTCCGGCTTGTTATCCTGATCCTGCAGACCAAAGGCGACTGTGGTGTTGTCAGTCAGGTCGGTTTCGATGATCGCCAGCGCGGCCAGTTTTTTCTCCCGGTAGCGGTCGCGGAAACTGTCCGCATCCAGGCCGGCGACCACCAGCCTGCCGCGCACTGCTGCAGCGCTGTCAAAGGGGCTGGAAACATCGGCCACAGCGCGGCGCATCTGCCAGGAACCGATGCTGGCGGTCAGCGAGGCGGCAAATTCTTTGGTGGGCCTTTTGCGGATCAGGTTGACGGTGGCCGAAGGTGAGCCGACGCCGCTGAACAAGCCGTTGGCGCCACGAATCACTTCCACTTGCTGATACAAAGCTACGTCGTATTCCTGATTGGTGCTGCCGCTGTAAGTCGGAATGCCGTCGACCTGAAAATCGGTGATCTGAAAACCACGGGCAAAATAAAGCGGGCGCTGGGTATCGTATAAGGTGACGTTAACGCCTGGCACATTCATCATCACGTCGTTGATGTCCATCATATTGGCGGCGGCCATCAGTTCGGCAGACACTGAACTGATCGACTGCGGAATTTCGCGGGCGTCGAGTGGCAGGCGGGTGGGCGTGAGTTGCTCGGTCTTTTTGCCGGTGATACTGATTTTTTCGATGGCGCGCAAAGATGGGGCCGTTGCATCTGCGTTGGCCGCGACGGCGAGCGGGCTGGCGAGGCAGAGGCTGATACAGAGTGCCAGTCGTTGCTGGCCAGACTGAGAAAGCACAAAAGTAGCGCGAGTGGTTGTGCGGCGTGGCACGAGTTGAGCTTTGCGGATCACGGAATGGACTACCCTAATCAGATGAATGAAAACAACAATGATGAATAATTCTTAGTTAACGCTAATAATAATGATTATCATTTGATAGTTTAGGGAAATGTTGCTGCGAGGACAAGCTTTTTGACGGATTTTGTGATTTCAGAATAATTTTCAGGTTAATCAATTCATTATGCTGTTGGTCTGTTGGTCTGTTGGTCTGTTGGTCTGTTGGTCTGTTGGTCTGTTGGTCTGTTGG
>CBINNO010000294.1:0-4462 GCA_966252055.1 uncultured Rheinheimera sp.
GCGATAAAGGCATTGTCAAAAGCGCAGGCGCGCGGATAAAACAACAGGGCAGCGATGTGCTGCCCTGTTGTGTTTTTAACCACTGTGCTTAACCACTTTGAGCCGCAGTCTGAACCCGCAGTGTTCAGAGAGGAAAGCGCGTTAGTCCGCCTGATTTAAGCTGGCGACGATGGATTTCACCTCGTCGGCCGCGCCGAGGATATGTTGTCTGAGCAGCGCGCAGGCATTTTCCACGTCGCCGGCCTGACAGAGTTTCAGCAGCTGGCTGTGCTCCGGATCCGCTTTTTCCACGCCGCCGGCCAACATCAGATGCACGCGGATATAACGGTCTGCGGTGGTCATCAGGTGCTGCACTAAGTCAAAAGTCAGCGGCCGTTCGGCAGCGCGGTACAAGGTCAGGTGATATTGAGTATTCAGTACGCTCCAGCTGCCGGAGCTGTCTTTTTGCTGATAAGCATCAGCCATTTGCGCACGCAGCTGTTCGGCCTGCGCCAGATCATTTTGCGTCAGTTTGGGAATGGCGCGGCGCAGCAGCTCGGTTTCCAGCATGGCGCGCAGCTCAAACAGTTCCGTCACCTGATCGGCCGACAGCCGGGTCGCCGTGGCGCCTTTGTGAGCTTCAAACTCAACCAGTCCTTCAGCTTCCAGTTGCAGCAGCGCTTCGCGCACCGGAATACGGCTGACATTCAGCTCTTCAGCCAGCGCCGCCTGACGCAGCGGTTCGCCCCCTTTGATCTGGCCGGTCAGAATTTTCTGGCGAATGGCTTCAGCGACTAATTGGGTGCGGGTTTTGTATTCGATGCTCATGGCGGCTCGGCAAGATGATTCAGAAAAATTGGATTTAGTATACCAAGCATTGCGGCGCTGTCGTCTACGACTTTTGGGTGGTATTCGTTCCTTTTTTGATTCCAGAGTTGCGAAACTTCACTTAATTGAATATTGTATACAATAATTAACCCATTCATGATGTGCCGGAGGCCCGATGTCCCGCCTGTTGATGCTGCAAAGCTGCTTATTGCCAAGTCAGGCATTGCTGCTGACCGACCCTTTGAATATCCGTTATCTGACTGGTTTTACCGGCAGCAGCAGTTACCTGTTGCTGACGGCCAGTCAGGCCGCGTTGATCACCGACTATCGCTACATTGAACAGGCGCAGCAGCAGTGCAGGCCTTCGCAGCAAGGCAGTAAGCAGCCTGCGCTTGCACTGATCTGCCGCGACCGCGCCAGCGAAAGTTTGGGCGCCTGCATTCGCCGGCTGTTGTTAAGTGCATCGCAAGCACCGCAGCAATTAGCGCTGGAATACCATCACCTGACTATGGCGCTCTATCAGGAACTTGGCCGCGACCTGCCGGCGCTGCAGCTTACCGAATGGCAGCAGCCGGTCGAACAGCGCCGCGCCGTCAAAGATGCCACTGAATTGTCAGCGATTCGCCGGGCTGTGGCCATCGCCGAGCAGGCGCTTGCTGAAACGCTGCTGCAGGTACGCATCGGCATGACCGAACAGGCGCTGGCTGGCGTGTTGGAGCAAAAACTTTTTGCACTGGGCGCCGAAGCGCTGGCTTTTCCGACCATTTTATTGTCCGGCCCGCGCAGCGCTTTGCCGCATGGCAAACCGACCGAACGCCGGCTGCAGCGCGGCGACTTTTTACTGCTCGATTTTGGCGCTGTGGTGGACGGCTATCGTTCGGACATCACCCGCACTTATCTGCTGGGCAGCGCCACTGAAGAGCAGCGGGCTTTTTATCAGACGGTGTACCGGGCGCAGCAGGCCGCGCTTGCCCAGATGCGGCCCGGCTTAACAGCCGATGCGCTCAATCAGGCGGCGGCTGAAGTGCTGGCGGCTTCGCCTTTTGCCGCATACGCCGGCGAGGGCATCGGCCATGGCGTGGGCCTGGCGCTGCACGAATATCCGCTGATGCGCCGTGGTTGTGAGGCGGTGCTTGCGCCCGGCATGGTGGTGACGGTGGAGCCGGGGTTATACCAGCCCGGTTTTGGCGGCGTGCGGATTGAGGACGACGTTTTGATCACTGAGCACGGCATTGAAATTCTGACCCAGGCCCCGAAGGAGCTCAGTATTTTATGCGCTGGATAAACGAAGCGGCAGTGGCCGCCAGCCTGAATTTCCCGGCGCTGTTTGCCACTTTGCAGGCCCATTTTGCCGGCAGTTTTCAGCAGCCGGCTCGCCAGTTGCTGGCGTTGGCGCCTGAGCAGAGCGAGCGGCATGACGCGCTGGCGCTGCTGCCGGTGTGGAATGACGATTTTATCGGCTGCAAGCTGTTCAGCTATTTCCCGGACAATCCGGCCCAAGGCAAACCGCGGCTGTATTCAAGGCTGATGTTGTTCAGCGCCCGTGACGGCGAACCGCTGGCGCTGTTAGAAGGCGCTTTGCTGACGCATTGGCGCACGGCAGCCGTGTCGGCGCTGGCGGCGCGTTTTCTGGCCAACCCGGCGGCCAGGACTTTACTACTGTGCGGCACCGGACAGCTGGCACCGTTTTTTGCCCGCGCTTATGCCAGCGCCTTGCCGCTGCGGGACATCAACATCTGGGGCCGTGATTTGGCCAAAGCGCAGGCGCTGGTTGACGATTTAAAAACAGAGCCGCTTTTTGCCGGCATTGCGCTCAAAGCGGTGGCGCTTGATGAAACCACAGTGGCCGGCGCCGATGTGATCAGCTGCTTAAGTGCCGCCACTGCGCCCTTGTTTCCGGCGAGCTGGGTCAGGCCCGGCACTTTTATTGATGCGGTCGGCAATCACCGCGCCGATGTCAGCGAAATCGACCCGCAGCTGGTGATTGCCGGCGAGCTGTATGTCGACACCCGCGCCAATTGCCTGCGCGAAGCCGGCGAAATTCTGCTGCCGCTCAAGGCCGGCGTGATGAGCGCGCAGCATATAAAAGGCGAGCTGGCCGATTTGTGCAAAATGGCCGCAGCGCAGCAGCAGGTGCGAAGTACAGGGCCTTCTGGCAATCCGGCGCTGAATGCAAAACAGCCGGCAGAGACGGCGCTGCCGGCACAGGGTTTTATGCCCGTAAGCGCCAGTCAGCCGGCGGATACCAGCCCATCAGCTTGTGCAGTGCCGCCAGCGCTGCCAGCCGTGCTTTCGCTGTATAAAGCTGATAAGGTCATGATTTTTAAAGCAGTCGGCTGCGCGCTGGCCGATTTGGCCGCCGCCACGCTGGTCTATCGCCATGCAATGGCCACAGGAAAAGGACAACATCTTGCTTGATTTAACCCAACTGCAGAGCTGGCAGCCGCCGGCACATTGGTGGCAGGTGCAGACACTGGATTGTCACACCGGCGGCGAGCCGCTGCGCATCATTTTAAGCGGCATGCCGGCGCCGGCGGGCAACACAGTGTTGGCCAGACGGGAAGACTGTCTGGCCCGGCTTGACCATTTTCGTCAGTTGCTGATGTACGAACCACGCGGCCACGCCGACATGTACGGCGTGCTGCTGACCGCACCCGAGCGGCCCGACAGCCTGTTTGGCGCCATTTTTATGCACAACGAAGGCTACAGCAGCATGTGCGGCCACGCCACGCTGGCGCTGACCAAAATCGCGCTGCAATGTGGCCTGGTCGCGGCCGAATCCCCGGTGACAAGCTTTCGCATCGACGTGCCGGCCGGCCAGCTGCAGGTGTTCGCTGAAATAGATGCCGATGGCGCGCCGGGCAAAGTCTGGTTTGATAATGTGCCGAGTTTCCGTCCCACCCTTGGGCTGGGGGCGACGCTGCAACCCGCAGCTCTTATCGGGGCGGCGGCTCCGGCTTCGGCAGCAGCCGACGGCAGTTTCCGGGTCGAAGTGCTCGCCCCAGATCTGGCTGATAAAGACTACGGTGGGCATTCGGCTGGGGGCTTTGCTGAACATCCACCTGAACATTCGCCTGAACATGCAACCGGGCCAACCGCCGCTGGTCAGTTGGCGGTGGATGTGCCCGGCATCGGCACTGTGCAATATCAGCTGGGTTTTGGCGGCGCTTATTACGCTTATGTCGCCGCCGACTCCATCGGGCTTGTGCTTGAACCCAAACAGCATCCGCAGATCATCGCCGCCGGCCGCGCCATTAAACAGGCGGTGGCGGCGCAAGTGTCGCTGCAGCACCCTGAAGCGCCGGAACTTGGCGAGTTGTACGGCACCATTTTTTACCAGCAACTGGGCGAGGGGCTCTACCGCAACGTCTGCATTTTCGCCGACGGCGAACTGGACCGCAGCCCGACCGGCAGCGGCGTCGCCGGCTTCGCCGCCATCCTGCACGCCAATAGCGTCCTCAAAGTTGGCGACACCATCCGGGTGCGCAGCATTATCGATTCGGAGTTTGGCGTCGAAGTGCGCCAGGCACTGGATGATCACGGCCTGCCAGCCATTATTCCGCGTGTCAGCGGCGAGGCCTATCTGACCGGGCGTCAGCAGTTCTTTTTGGATCCGGCGGATCCGTTTTCGCGGGGGTTTTTATTGCGCTAAAAC
>CBINNO010000295.1:0-4451 GCA_966252055.1 uncultured Rheinheimera sp.
AAAAAAGCGCTAAAAAATCCGGTAACAGGGCGGACAACCCCGGTAAAAAATGCGTGAAAAAATCTGCGCATAAGTACCGCATAAGTGCCGCAAATTTTGTTGTTGAAGATGCACAAGCGCAGGGAAAACTGCGCTATCCAATGGCTGATTTCGGCACTGATTTGGAGGCGCGGGTATGGACGTGAGCCATACCCGCGCGGTTAAGTCAGAAAACCCAACGCAGGCCGGCGGCGGCGCCGTTGTCGGCTTTGGTTTGCAGGCTGAGCCGGGTCAGCAGCAAATAAGCGGTCAGGTCGCTGTTAAGGGCGTAATCCGCACCGGCTGACCAGCTGTGGCCGGCTTCATTGTGGCGGGTACGGCTGTCGTCTTTGAGGTACTGCAGTTTCCAGCTGAGCTCGGCCTGACTCAGCTGCAGGCTGGCAAGATAGGCATGGCCCTGCAAAGGCCGGCTCTGGTGCTCGCTGTATTGCCACATCAGGCCACCGCTGAGCTGACCGTAGCGGGTTTCAGCCAGTTTGAGCTGCGCCAGCAAGCGGTCGGCTGACAGATTGTTCAGCTCGTTCGCGCGGGCATACACCAGATAAAACGGCTGTTGTTTCAGCGCCGCGTCGCCATAACTGACCGACCAGTCATAACCGCCGGCGCTTTCATCGCTGGCGCCGGTCTGATAGGTGGCGGCAAACTGCAGGCCGGCCCATTTCGGGCTGGTGTAATTGACGATGTTTTCCAGCCGGTCCTGACCGGGCGTCAGCTGCGCCATGTCGGCCAGCGTCTCGTTAAACAGGTCAATTTTGCCTTCAGATTTTTTAAAGCGGGTGTCGTTTTTGCCAAACACCAGCTCGCCAAAACTCTTGCTGGCAAGGCCTGCGTAGGTATTACGGCTGCCAAAGCGATGGCCTTTGTTGGCGTCGTCCAGGCCATTGACCTGCCATTCATAGACGGCGATCAGCGTTAGATCGTCGCTGAGTGCCTGGCCGGCTTTAAAACCCAGCCGGCTGAACGGCGCTTCAATTTGCCAGCCTTGGTCGGCATAACGAAACACATCATGGCTGGTGTATAGCGCCTGCACATCGAGCTTTCCGTAAAAATCCCAAGTAAAATCATCGGCGTACAACGCTGGGCTGCACGCAAGGCAGCCAAGCAGCAGCCCGTTGCCAGTCAAACTTTTATGCATTTCGTACCTCCGGCTGGCTGATGACGGCTGTGGCCTCAACCTCGACTGCGGCTGACGCGGCATGGGCCGCCGGGCCTTGTGCCAGTTCACGTTGCAGCGTGTCGTGGTTGAGCTCACCACACCATTTGGCGACGACCAGCGTTGCCACGCCATTGCCAATCAGATTAGTCAAAGCGCGGGCTTCCGACATAAAACGGTCGATGCCGAGGATTAACGCAATGCCGGCCACTGGCACTGAACCGACCGACGCCAGTGTGGCGGCCAGCACGATAAAACCGCTGCCGGTGACGCCGGCGGCGCCTTTGGAAGTGACCAACAATACCGCAAGCAAGGTCAGCTGCTGGGTTAAATCCATCGGTGTGTCGGTGGCCTGGGCAATAAAGACTGCCGCCATGGTCAGATAAATCGCGGTGCCATCTAAGTTAAACGAATAACCGGTTGGGATCACCAGGCCCACCGTCGATTTAGTCGCGCCGAGTTTTTCCAGCTTGGCCATCATGCGCGGCAGCACCGATTCGCTGGAGGATGTTCCCAGCACAATCAGCAGCTCTTCGCGGATATAACGGATAAACTTCGTGATAGAAAAACCGTGATAACGGGCAATAGCGCCCAGCACAATAAAAATAAACAGCAGACAAGTGGCGTAGAAAGTTGCCATCAGGCCTGCTAACGACCACAGAGTGCCAATGCCGTATTTGCCGATGGTAAACGCCATCGCGCCAAAAGCACCGATTGGCGCCACTTTCATCAGCATGTGCACGATGGCAAACAGCAGTTCAGAGCTTTTGTCGATGTAAGTAAACAGAATATTCTGCCGGCCGCCGAGGCGCTGCAGCGCAAAGCCAAACAGCACTGAGAAAAACAGCACCTGCAGCATGTCGCCGCGGGCAAAAGCGTCAAATACGCTGCTGGGGATCACGTTGAGCAGAAAATCAGTGACGCTTTGCATCTGGCCGGGCGCCGTGTATTTGCTGATCGACTGCTGGTCGAGACTCGCCGGGTCAATGTGCATGCCTTCGCCCGGTTTGACCACGTTGATCACCACCAGCCCAATCACTAAAGCGACCGTCGAGACAATTTCAAAATACAGCAGTGCATAACCGCCGGTTTTGCCGACCCGTTTCATGTCTTCCATGCCGGCGATACCAATCACCACAGTGCAGAAGATGATGGGGGCGATGATCATTTTGATCAGTTTGATAAAGGCGGTGCCAAGCGGCTGCATCGCAGTGCCTAAATCGGGGTAAAAGTGACCGAGACTGATGCCAATGGTAATGGCGATCAGCACCTGGATATAAAGGCTGGATAACAGCCGACCTGTTGCTTGTTTCATAGTTGTGCTCTTGTTGTGAGGGTTGTCTGGAATTGGCCGGAGCTGGCCAAGTCTCCTTGTCATTCCTCACAGAGCAAAGCGCGGGCCAGCCTGAGTGAACTTCAATAAGTTAATATTTTTCAGCTGGTTATGTTCAGTTTAAATTCAGCAAAAACCACATTTTGTGCGGCTTTTCGCACAAGAGGTGTGTTGAGTTGTCACTTTTTCCGCACAGTCTTTTGCGGGTATTGCTTTTGGCGCAGGATGTTCCCGTTCAGCATTTGTTCGCCGAGGCCGGGCGGCGGGCCCTTACAGCCAGCCGCGCTGGTGCGCGATACGGGCGGCATCAATCCGGTTGTCGGCATTGAGTTTCTGGATGGCGTCGGACAGATAGTTGCGCACTGTCCCTTCCGACAAAAACAATGCCGTGGCGATGTCGGCGGTATTTTTGCCTTCGGCACAGAGGCGCAGGGCGCGCCGTTCTTTGTCGTGCAGCGGATTGTCCTGCCCGAGCGCCAGCAATGCCAGCTCAGGGGTGATCACTTTGCCGCCAGCCATGACTTTGTCGATGGCGGCCAGCAGCTCAGTGGCCGGTGTGTCTTTGAGCAGAAAGGCGTCGGCGCCGGCTTGCAGTGCTCTTTTGATGTAACCGGCTCTGGAAAAAGTGGTCAGGATCATGGCTTTACAGTGGATGGACTGACAGGTCTGGCCGGCCCGCACCTGCTCCAGCAACTCCAGGCCACTGAACACCGGCATTTCAATGTCGGTCAGCAGCAGCTCAAACGGCTGTTGTCGCAGCCATTGCCGCGCCTGCTGGCCGTCCTGGGCTTCAATGACGTCATGTTGTCCCAGCAGCCGCAGCAAAGAGGCCAGTGTACTGCGCAAAATGGCCTGATCTTCGGCCAGCAATATTTTCATTGTGCAGCTCCGTGCCTAGCGGCGGCCAGCGGCCAGCGCAGCGTAAAACAGGTGGGATTGAGCTGCCAGCTGAAGTCACCGCCAAGTGCGGTCAGCCGCTGGCGGATGCCGTCCAGCCCTGCGCCCGGTGCCAGTTGCCGGCAGTCGCCGTCGTCGCGCAGTTGCAGCAGCCAGTGCTGTTGCTGCGCACTGGCACTGAGCCACATCTGCCGGCCGCTGCTGTGGCGCAGCAGATTGGTGCAAAGTTCCGTCAGCGCCAGCTCGATCGCGGGCGGGCAGTCAGCGGCCAGCGCCGCGACCTCAGGCCCGATATGGCACTGCCAGCCGTTGCTGCGCAACTGCGCCAGCAAGGCCGGTAACAAGGTCTGCAGGCCCTGCGCCCGATATCCACTGATGGTGTCCCGCACTTGTTGCAGGCTGTGGCGGGCCAGCTGCTGTAACGCGGCCAGTTGCTGACGCGCCTGCTCGGTCTGCTGGCGGGACAACAGCAGGTCGGTCAGTTCCGCTTTCAGTGCGATAGACGCCAGGCTGTGTCCCAGTAAATCATGCAGATCACGGGCGATCCGCTCGCGTTCGAGCTGACGAGCCATCGATTCCAGTTCGGCGTTGCTGCGGGCCTGTTGTTGCTGATGCGCCTGCCGCAGACGCTCGACCAGGCCGCTGAGACTGACACCGCTGCAGACAATCAGCGCGTAAGCCTGCAACCAGCCGCTGGGATGCCAGTACCAAAGCCAGGCGGCCTGCCAGCCCAGTAAGATCAGCATTGCCAACACAAAGCGGGCCCCTTTTAGCCAGAAGCCGAGAAAAAAACTGACATAAGCAAACATCGCCATACTGCCGCTGTTCAGCGGCGTGATGGCACTGGCGATCAGCGCCAGTAAACTCAGCGCCGGCCAGTTGGCCAGACTGCCTGGCTGATTGACCCGCTGATAGACCCACAGAAACAGCACAAAAGCCAACAACAGCAAGGTCCAATGCCAGGGGCGGGTGGGCAGCATCAGTGGCGGCAGGAAGTAAAAACCCAGATAAATCAATTGCCCCCACTGC
>CBINNO010000296.1:0-4400 GCA_966252055.1 uncultured Rheinheimera sp.
CAACGACCTACGGATTAACAGTCCGCCGCTCTAACCGGCTGAGCTACTAGGGAACTGTCTCTGCAACGGGGCGCAATACTAATGCGGGTCAAAACAGCTGTCAACACTTTCACTTGCGCTTTTGGGCCTTGATGAATCAAGCGCTGATTCTTTCGCCATCATGTCGAAAAAAGCAGCCAGGCAGGTGTTTGCCGGGCAGGCTATCCCGGGGCAGGCAAGCAGGATGCAAACAGGTTGAATTGACAAAGTCAGCAATGGCGCGGGCTGGCGGATCTTACTCACAGATTCTGTGGATAACTCTGTGCATGAGCCGTGCTGCGCCTGTGAAACCTCAATAGAATCGCGGCTTAGCGCCAAATCAAGATCAAATTGATTAAAAATATACCTTATAAAAATCAATAAGATAGGAGATGTTAAAAATCCGCGCCTGACTGAATAATCCACAAGCTGCTGTATATTTCAGCTTTGTTTCCGCTTGTGAACTATTTTTGTGCGGGGTGCCGGCCTGTTCGGGCCTGTTCCAAGTTGAAATGCGGCTGATGCCGCCGATTTGCTATAGAGCTGGCGGCGGCTTTTCACTACAATGGAGCGCTTTTTGTTGTCCAGCAGGTGATTATGTCTGTTCCTCCCAGCGCCAGACTCGATATGACCCAAGGTGAGATCCGTCCTTTACTGGTGCGAATGACAGTACCGGTGCTGTTTGGCATGATCACTCTGATGTCTTTTAACCTCGTTGATACCTTCTTTATCAGTATGCTGGGCACTGTGCCTTTGGCTGCGGTCAGCTTTACCTTCCCGGTGACTTTTACTGTGATTAGCCTGGCGATTGGCCTCAGTATCGGCACTTCAGCGGTGATCGCCAAAGCTTACGGTGGTGGTCATACTGCCGAAGCACGGGCGGACGGGCTGGCCGCTTTATGGTTGTCGGCTTATCTGGTGGCGTTATTGTCACTGGCCGGGTATCTGGCGACAGACCCGCTGTTTCGGCTGCTGGGGGCGACCGATGAGACGCTGCCTTTTATCCACGACTATATGAAATGGTGGTTTGCCGGCTCGGTGCTGCTGATCACGCCGATGATTGGCAATGCGGTGCTGCGGGCGTCCGGCGACACCAAAACCCCCAGTCTGATGATGGTGTGCTCCGGCGTCATTAACGCGGTGCTGGACCCCATACTTATTTTTGGCTTTGGCCCCATACCCGCCATGGGCGTGGAAGGGGCTTCGATTGCCAGTGTGATCTCCTGGGTGGTGGGCTTTAGTCTGATCCTTTATCTGATTGTCTGGCGGCGGAAACTGGTCGATGGCGGCCATCAGTCATGGCCGGTGTTTTTGCGCATCAGCCGGAAAATTCTGCACATTGGCCTGCCTGCAGCGGGTGCCAATATGCTGACACCGCTGGCGATGGCGGTGCTGACGGCAGTGATGGCCAGTTATGGCGCTCATGCGGTGGCGGCTTTTGGCGTCGGCGCCCGCATTGAAAGTATCGCCTGTCTGGTGGTGCTGGCACTGTCGATGACGTTGCCGCCTTTTGTCAGCCAGAATCTGGGCGGCGGCCAGCTGCAACGTGTCGCAGACAGTTACCGGCTGTGCACCCGTTTTGTTCTGCAGTGGCAGTTTGGCCTTTATCTGGTGCTGGCGTTGCTGGCACCGCTGATTGCCCACCTGTTTTCCACTGAGCCTGCGGTAGAGCGGCTGATTTGCTGGTTTATCTGGATTTTGCCGCTGGGTTATGGCTTGCAGGGCATTATTATCCTGACCAATTCATCTTTTAATGCATTGCATTTACCGATGCGTGCGCTGATGCTCAGCATTATCCGGCTTTTTGTATTTTATGTGCCGCTGGCCTGGCTCGGTGGCCGGCTGTTTGGCGTGCTCGGGGTCTATGGCGGCGGTTTGCTGGCAAATTTCTGTGTCGCTCTGATCGCACTGTATTTATTTAACCAAAGTCTGAACGGTTTACAGCAGACTGCACAGGGAGTGGCCGATGGCAAAGTCGTTTGAGTTGAAGTCGCAGTATCAGCCGGCCGGTGATCAGCCGACGGCCATCGCCAAACTGGTCGAAGGGCTGGAAGCTGGCCTCGCGCATCAGACGCTGCTTGGCGTCACCGGTTCGGGTAAAACTTTCACCATGGCCAATGTCATCGCTCAGGTCGATCGGCCCACACTTATCATGGCGCATAACAAAACGCTGGCGGCGCAGCTGTATGGTGAAATGAAAGAGTTTTTCCCGCACAACGCCGTTGAGTATTTCGTTTCTTATTACGACTATTACCAGCCTGAAGCTTATGTGCCGGCCAGCGACACTTTTATCGAAAAAGACGCGTCCATTAACGAACATATCGAGCAGATGCGTCTGTCTGCGACTAAAGCGCTGATGGAACGCCGGGATGTGGTGATCATTGCGTCGGTGTCGGCGATTTATGGTTTGGGCGATCCGGAATCTTATATGCAGATGCTGTTGCATCTGCGCGTTGGCGATGTTGTCGACCAGCGTTTTATCTTAAGGCGGCTGGCCGAGCTGCAATATCAGCGCAACGACATGGCCTTTGAGCGCGCGACCTATCGGGTACGCGGCGATGTCATCGACATTCATCCGGCCGAATCGGACGAGCTGGCAGTTCGGGTCGAATTGTTTGATGAAGAAATTGAACGGATCAGTCTGTTTGACCCACTGACCGGCGCCATTGAGCGGGTGGTGGCGCGCTTTACCATTTATCCGAAAACGCACTATGTGACACCGCGGGAGAAAATTCTCGAAGCAGTCGAACAGGTTAAAATCGAACTGGCCGCACGCCGCCAGCAACTGCTGGCAGAGAACAAGCTGGTCGAAGAGCAGCGGCTGGCGCAGCGCACTCTGTTTGATTTGGAAATGATGGTCGAGCTTGGTTATTGCTCCGGCATCGAAAACTATTCCCGTTATTTATCAGGCCGTGGTGATGGTGAACCGCCGCCGACCTTGCTGGATTATTTTCCGGCCGATGGTCTGATGTTTATCGATGAGTCGCATGTCACTATCAGTCAGATTGGCGCCATGTTCCGCGGCGACCGTTCGCGCAAAGAAAATCTGGTCAATTATGGCTTCCGGCTGCCGTCGGCGCTCGATAACAGGCCGCTGAAATTTGAAGAGTTCGAAGCCATAGCACCGCAGCGCATTTATGTCTCAGCAACGCCGGCAGCTTATGAGCTGGAAAAATCCGGCACTGATATCGCCGAGCAAGTGGTGCGGCCGACCGGTCTGGTCGACCCCATCATTGAAATTCGTCCGGTCGGCAGTCAGGTGGACGATTTGTTGTCGGAAGCGCTGCGCTGCGCAAGCGTCGGTGAGCGGGTGCTGGCCACGACGCTGACCAAAAAAATGGCGGAAGATTTAACCGACTATCTGGCCAATCATGGCGTCAAAGTGCGTTATCTGCACTCGGACATCGATACGGTTGAGCGGGTCGAAATTATCCGTGATTTGCGCCTGGGCGTGTTTGATGTGCTGGTGGGCATCAATTTGCTGCGTGAAGGGCTGGATATTCCGGAAGTGTCGCTGGTGGCTATTCTGGATGCCGATAAAGAAGGCTTCCTGCGCTCTGAGCGCTCGCTGATCCAGACGATTGGCCGTGCTGCCCGTAACGTGCATGGCAAGGCAATTCTGTACGCCGATGCGATCACCGGCTCGATGCAACGCGCCATTGACGAAACGGAGCGGCGGCGCGCCAAGCAGATGACCTTCAACGAAGCCCATGGCATAGTGCCGACGCAAATCCGCAAAAAAGTGGCCGATGTGATGGATTTGGGTCAGGACAGCAACGCACTGCCGAAAGTGGCGGAACAACTGCGGCTCGTTAAAGGCAAAACGCCTTATCAGATCCAGGCCGAAATTAAAAAGTTGGAAGCGCAGATGCTACAACATGCGAAAAATCTGGAGTTTGAGCAGGCTGCTGTGCTGCGTGATCAGGTTCACGCATTAAAGGCTGCATTGCTGGAGATTTAAGCAGTTATCATTGTAATAAAATGTTTCTGAGTGCTGTTTTGTAATTTTCATATTTTTATCGTTCATTTTTATCTTTTTGTTTTTAAAGTTAAAATAAGTGAATTTTGTATTTTTGTTGGAAATTTATTCATTTTGATGTTCAGATTTGATTAAGTTTCAAAATCATAAAGTGCCCCCGTGTTTAACTGCCGGAGGGCATTTTATGAAATCTCGTGTGATCCCTTTTATCGTTTCCGTTTTAGCCTCAACCATCGCAGTCGGCGCCCAGGCGCAAAGTTATCAGTTCCAGACCGATGCAGATTACGGTCATGTCAGTGAAAATGGCGTTGATCTGGATGCAGTCACTATCAAGCAGCAATACTTCTTAAGCCCGCTGCAGGCATCAGAGAACCAGCCGTGGAAAGAAGCGGCCTTTTTAAAC
>CBINNO010000297.1:0-4378 GCA_966252055.1 uncultured Rheinheimera sp.
CCGTTACGAATCCGCTTAACCGGATTACCTTATTTGCACACAGATCTCATCGCGGCCAGCCACACCACCAATCCCTGGTATCTAACGCCGCAAAGCCAGGCTTCAGCGGCTGGCTGCGCCTGAGCCTGGCACTTTAAGTCGCCACTTCAAGTCGCCAACTCGTTAAGCTGCCACCTCACTAAGCAGCCACCTCACTAAGCAGCCACCTCATTAAACCGAACCCGGCGTTGCAGCAGGTTAAACAGCGGTGTCGCCATCATGGTGGTCACGACGGTCATCACCACCAGCACCGAGAACAAATCTGCGGTGATCACGCCGTTTTCCAGCGCGATATTCAGCAATATCAGCTCCATCATGCCGCGGGCGTTCATCAGAATACCGACAGCCAGCGACAGCGGATGGCTTTCACCGCAAAGCCGCGCGGCCAGATAACAGGCCACCGCTTTGGCGAAAATCGACGCGGCCACCACTGCCAGCGTGACCTGCCACAAAGTACCTTCGGCCAGTACAGACAAATCGGTTTTTAAGCCCGACACGGTAAAAAACAGTGGCACCAGCCCCATCAGCACCAGCGGCTTAAGCCGGCGGTCCAGATGCTGGGCCAGCAAACCTTTGGGCATCACGGCGCCAAGCAGAAAACCGCCAAACACGGCATGCAGGCCAATCCATTCGGTGGTACTGACGCTCGCCACCCACAACAGCATAATCACCGTCAGCAGGCTCGGCGTCAGCCGCTGCTCGTGCTGATACCAGCTTTCCAGCCGGGCGGCGTAGCGGCGCACCACCGTCAGCATCAGCGCGGAAAACAACACAGCACCTATCACCGCTTTGTAAAACAGCGCGTCGTCGCCACCAAAACTGGCCAGCAGCAGCGCCATCAGGCACCAGGCCGCCACGTCGTCAATGGCGCCGGCCGCCAGCACCAGGGTGCCAAGCCGGGTGTGAGACAGCCCTTGCTCTTCAATGACCCGCGCCAGCATCGGAAAAGCGGTGATGGAAATAGCGGCGCCGAGGAACAAAGTGGCCTGCGCCCAATTCATTTGCGCAGCAAACAAACCGCCATGCGCCAGCATCCAGCTGGCCAGCAGCAACGCCATCAGAAAAGGCGCGACGATGCCGGACGCTGAAATGGCCAGCGCACTGCGCGCTTTGGCCTGAAAAGCCGAGCCGTCAAATTCCAGCCCGACCAGAAACATATAAAGCCCAATACCGATTTGCGCGCCGAGCCCCAGATAAGGCCGGTATTCGGTGGCAAACAGCTGTTGCTGCAAATCAGGCGCCAGCGCGCCAAACAGCGTGGGGCCCAATAAAATGCCGGCGATCATCTCACCAACCACCCGCGGCTGGCCGAGGCGTATCGCCAAAGCGCCCACGGCGCGTGCCACCAGCAGGATCACAGCCAGTTGCAGCACAAAAGCACTGATGCCGACCGGCATAGTTTCCATCATCAATCAGCCCCTTATTGAGTCACTGCAGTCTGCTTTGCGGCCGCCATTTTAGGGGAAGAAGCCGACAGTGCAATGACTGCCGGCAGAAAATTTGCCGGCTTTATTGCGCGCAGCAAAAAGCCGCTGACATCTGCATGTCAGCGGCTTTTTTAGCAGACAACAATAACTGCTTAACCGGCGTATTTTATCGAGCAGCCGTACGGGGCGGTCGAGGCATTTGCCACCGGCTGACCGGCTTTGACGGCCGCCAGCGCGTCTTTCAGATAAGGCTGCGCTTTGGCGATATCTTCCACTTTGCTTGATTTGATGCTGTCGATGCCACCTTTGTACACCAGCACGCCGTCGCTGTTGACCACATACAGATGCGGCGTGGTCTGGGCCTGGTACAACTTACCAACGGCACCGCTTTCATCGAGCAGCACTTCGGCTGGTGCTGCTTTGCGGTCCTGATTGAGTTTCAGCGCAGTGGCGCCATCGACATGACCTTGTTTGCCGGGCGCTGAGGAAATCAGCTGCAGCCAGACCACGCCATCGGCAGCGGCGGCCTGCTGCAGGCCCGGAATATTACCGCTGTTGTCATAATGCTTTTGCACATAAGGGCACAAATGATTGGTCCATTCCAGCACCACGGTTTTGCCTTGGTAACTGCTTAAAGTCACCGTTTTGCCTTCGGCGTTGCTGACGCTGAAATCCGGCGCCGGCTCGCCAATCGCAGGCGCAGCGTGCAGCCCGGCGGCGGCCAGGCTCAGCAGCGACACCGCTGCCAGTTTCCACAGTTTGTGTTGCATAAAGCTCTCCTTGGGTTATCAATTGGCAGAACTGACGGTGCGCACCAGCAGGTCCGGCGTCAGAATTTGTGGCAGCTCAACCGCCTGCCGCTGCCCGGCAGCAAAATACAGATACAAAGGCACACCGCTGCGGCCATAACGGGCCAGAGTCTGGCGAATGGCGTCGTCACGCGCCGTCCAGTCCGCTTTTAAGTACACCACCTGGTGCGTGGCAAAGGCCTGCTGCACCTCGGGCGTGCTGAGCGCGACCTTTTCATTGACCAAACAGCTTAAACACCAGGCGGCGGTGAAATTGACAAACACTGGCTGGCCGGCGTCGAGTAACTGCGCCAGCCGCGCGTCGCTGTAAGGTTCAAAGGCCGGGCCTGCGGCCGGAGCCTGCGCGCTGGCAGCGGCTGAACTGGCACCGACTGTACCGGAGCCGGCAACGCTGGCAGCACTTTCAGCTGCCGGGTCCTGCAACTGCTGAATACCAAAGCCCAGTGCGGCAAACAGCAGCAACAAGGCGGCGACGCTTTGCTTCACAGTCTGTTTTTGCTGACTTTGACCCAGCCACCAGAGCGCAAAACTTTGCACCAGCAACACAGTCAGCAGCCAGAGCCAGCTGTCCGGCCCCTGCAGCTGCGCCAGCACCCAGCCAAGCCACAGCGCCGCGCCATACATCGGAAATGCCAGCAGCTGCTTAAAAGTCAGCATCCAGGCCCCAGGTTTGGGTAAACGCCGCTGCAGCGCCGGCCAGTAACTGAGCAGCAGCACCGGCAGCGCAAGGCCCAGGCCAAGCGCCGTGAAAATCAGCAGCAGCGGCAGCGCCGGCTGTGTCATGGCAAAACCCAGCGCAGCCGCCATTAAGGGCGCCGTACAAGGCGTCGCCACCACAGTCGCCAACACGCCGGTAAAAAAACTGCCGCGATAGCCACTTTGCGCAGTCAGCTGCTGACCGGCGCCGCTGAAGCGGCCGGTGACTTCAAACACACCGGACAAATTGAGCGCAACGGCAAACAGCAGGCAGGTCATCAGCAACACAAACAGCGGCGACTGGAACTGAAAACCCCAGCCAAGTTCAGTGCCGGCCGCTTTAAAACCCAGCAACAGCGCGGCCAGCAGCAAAAAACTCAGCACAATACCGCCGGTATAAGCCCAGCCATGCCGGCGCTGCACCGCAACCGGTTGCTGGCTGTGGGCGAGCAGCGCCAGCGCTTTCATCGACAACACCGGAAAGACGCAAGGCATCAGATTCAGCAGCAAACCACCGCCCAGTGCCAAAACCATAGCCAGCGCCAGCGACACAGGCGCAGAGGCAGCTGCTGAACCTGTTACACCGGCTGGATCTATCTTGACCGCAGCAGCAGTGGCTGCTGGCGTGGTGCCAGCGGCAGCCGCTGAAGCAGCGCTGGCCTTGCCCGCCTCGCCAGCACCGCCATCAGTAGCCAGCGCAAGCGGCAGGCTCAGCTGATAACCACGCGCCGGCGCTTCAGCGCTTTCTTGAAGCAGCAACACGCCGTCGAGGCTGGCGCCGGCCTGAAGCGGATTGTCACCGGCCGGCAGGTCGAGCAGCAAACGGCCGTGCTCCAGCTGCCAGCGCTGCAGCTGGCTTTGCGCCAGTGCGCCCCAGCTGGCCGGAAAAAAATAGCTGTCGGTCACAGTAAAACCGGCCGGCAAGCCCTGGAGGGTCAGCCGATAACCGCTGGCAGTGGCGGTTAACTGGCTTTGCGACAGCAGATCGGCCGGCCAAGGCTGCGGCAGGCGCGCGGCGCTGGCGCTCAGGATCGCCAGGTCCGCCTCAGGAGCCGGCACCGCTGTCGCCGCAACCGGAATGGCCAACGCCAGGTCGACACTTTGCGGAATACATTCTTCTTCACAGACCAGCCAGTCGACGCGGGCTTTAAGCGACAACGGCTGGCCCGGCGGCCAGTCCGGCGGCAGCTGCAGCCATTGCAGCAGGCTCACTTCGTTACTGTAGCCATAGTTGGTCACCGGCCCCAGCACAAAACGCTCAGGCGCCGGCCAGTCGATGGCACTGACCGTCACACCCGCCGGCAGTTGCCAGTGGATTTGCGTCGGCTCACCGGAATCCCCCGGATTTTGCCAGTAGGTATGCCAATGCGGGATGATTTGTTGCTGCACCGCGACCCGCAGCCGCTG
>CBINNO010000298.1:0-4347 GCA_966252055.1 uncultured Rheinheimera sp.
GGTCAGGAACTGGCGCTGGTTGGCAGCAGCCAGGATTTACAGGCGCTGATCCGGGTATCCCAATCCAAAGTGGAACAGCTGCGGGTCGGCCAGCCAGCCATCGTCAACACCCGGCGTGAGACCGCCAAAGCTGAAGTCAGTCGCATCACACCTCAGGTACAGGAAGGGACTATTGAAGTGGAACTGCGTTTTATTGACAGTGTGCCCACGTCAGCCCGGCCTGAGCTGAATGTCGATGCGCAAATCTTCACCGCAGATTTAAAAAACGTGTTGTACCTGGAGCGGCCGGTCAATGTGCAAAGTCACGCCAGCACCACGCTGTTCCGTTATGACACACAACAGCAGCAGCTTGAGGCTGCCACCTTGCAATTCGGCGATGAAGCCGGTCGTTACCTGGCACTGCACAGCGGTGCCAGCGAAGGCGACAGCTTTGTACTGTCCGACATGGCCACTTTTGCCGATGCCAAAACAATCGCCGTTAAATAACGCTGTGCAGCTTTATCACGCTGCCGTATTCAGAGGGATTTTCTGATGACCAGAACCACCACGCAACCCGCTACTATCACAATGCGGGCTATCACCAAAGTCTTTGCCACCGACGAGATGGAAACGCACGCTCTGCGCGGCATTGATTTGGATATTTACACCGGCAATTTTGTTTCGATTTGTGGCCCGTCGGGCTGTGGTAAATCGACCTTGTTGTCGCTGCTGGGCTTACTCGACATGCCAACCGCCGGCAGTTATCAGATTGAAGGCCATGAAGTCAGCGGCTTGTCGCTGTCTGAAGCGGCATATATCCGCAATGAAAAAATCGGCTTTATCTTTCAGTCATTTAACTTAATTGACGAACTGACGGTGTTTGACAACATCGCCTTGCCGCTGCGTTACCGGCGCACCAGCGTGCCCAAAGCGGACATTGAACAACGGGTACAGGCCTGCCTGCAAAAAGTCGATATGACCCACAGGGCCGGCCACAGGCCCAATCAGTTATCCGGTGGTCAGCAACAACGGATTGCTATTGCCCGGGCTTTAGTGGGCAACCCCGCCTTGTTACTGGTGGACGAGCCAACCGGCAACCTTGATTCCAAAAATGGCGACGCGGTGATGGAGATGCTGTGCGAGTTGAATAGTCAGGGCACCACGCTGTGTATGGTCACGCACGACCCGCGTTATGCCGATATGGCCAGCCGCAAACTGCATCTGTTGGATGGCCGCATTCTGGACGCCGATGGCGCGCCACTGCCACAAACCCAGCCACTGCGTCAGGTTGCCCCATGATCTCGGGTGTTCAGCTCTGGTTGCTATACAGCCTGACATTGCCCCTTTTGCTGTTGGCCGTTGCCACGATACTGCCGGGTGCCAGCGCGCCACCCGGCACAGCCGAATGATAAGGATGACCCCATGAGGTACTGGAAAGAACTGACCACCGCCTGCTACGCGCTCAGCAAAGCCAAAGGCTATGCCGCGACCGTGGTGCTGACGCTCGGCCTGACGCTCGGCACTTTAATCGCGATGTTTAACCTGAACTATCAGGTGCTCGCAGCGCCTTTACCTTATGCCGATGAGGACCAGTTAGTCGTCGGCAGCACGGCCTGGTTGGAAAAAGATGGCCGGATGTTATACCAAAGACTGCTGCCTGTTCATGTGTTCCGCCAGCAGTATGCCCAACCTTCGGCTTATGTCAGCGAGCAGGCGCTGTTTGGTTTTTCATATGTCGGCATGACGCTGCGGGATTTGGCGCACAGCCCGCAAATTCAGGTGGCTTACACCACGCCCGGCTATATGCGGATGTTTCAAATGCCGCTACTGCACGGCCGCGCGTTCAGTGCAGAAGAAGATTTAGGCAGTCATCGCCCGGTGGCTATCCTGAGCGAACAAACCTGGCGCCAGCATTACAACGCTGACCCGGCCATGCTGGAGCGCTCGGTACAAATCGGCAACCAGTCCTTTAAAGTGATTGGCATTGCCGCTGCCACTTTTGAAGAACCGGCCCTGACCGGCCCGGCCCGGCGCAACGATGTCTGGTTGCCATGGGATTATGCACCTGGCAGCAACGCCAGACCCGGCGATATCAGTGGCGCTCACTTATATCTCGCCAAGCTGCGTCAGGCACAGGACCGGCTGGCCTTCGAGCAGGAACTCAGGCCGATAGTCGCCCAGCGCTTTGCAGAGGAAATCGCGGCGTTCCCGGCGCAAGCCGGCCGCACCGTGCGTTTTCAGGCTGACCCGCTGCGTCTGGCGCTGGAAGGCGACAGCAGTAAAGCGACGCTGTCATTGCTGACCGGTAGTGTGCTGTTATTGCTGATCGCGGCTGCCAATATCACCAACCTGTTGATCTCCCGCGCTGTACGCCAGCAGCGCACCATGAGTATTCAGGCGGCCTTGGGCGCACAGCGACATCACTTAATCGGCACTGTGCTGGCCGAACTCAGCTGGTTGCTGGCACTGGCACTGGGGCTGGCGCTGCTTGTGGCCGAGGGTACTTATGCGCTGCTGTGGCAATATGCCGGCACAACCTTACCTCATTTGCATACATTAGGACTGAACGGACCGACCCTCGGCTTTGCACTGCTGGTCTGCCTGTTGCTGGCGCTGGGGTTTGCCTGGCTGGTGAGCCGGCAAATTAATTACCGGGCTTTGCAACAACAGCTGCAAAGCAGCGGCAAAGGCAGTGGGATTCAGGTCAGCCGTCGTATACGTCAGGTGCTGATTGGCGCACAGGTCGCACTGGCAGCCTTACTGTTGATTTGCAGTGCGCAGGTGTTGTTGCAATCGTTACAGCAACTGGGGCATCAGACTGGTTTTAGCAGCAGTGACCGTTATCAGGTCACGATCGACAACATCACGCCGGCACCAGACGAAAACCTGCCGCTGCATGAGCGTAGGGCCGCCCTGCGCCAGCAAAAAGAAGAGCTGATGCAGGTGCGGGATATACTGCAGCAACATCCAACCGTGCAGTCAGTCTCCGTCAGCAATTACCCACCAATTTCTTTTGACGGTTATTACGGTTCGGCCAATTTTCTGACCGCGCCGGAACGTACCGACCGGTTACTGTTCAGCCGCGCTGTGTATACCGATCAGTTTTACCTGCCGTTATTTGAGATTGCATTACTGCAGGGGCGCAATTTCACCGCGCAGGAAATCAGTGCGCAGGCGCCGGTGGTGATCATCAATCAGGCGCTGGCAAAGCAAATACAACCGGATGGTCAGGTGCTCGGCCATAAACTTTATTCCGCCGATGGCCAGCTGACCTTTGAAATTATTGGTATCAGCACGGATCACTATTTGCCGGATCTGTGGTCGCCCACAGAAACAGGCCGCAGTTATTTAACCCGTAATCTCGGCAATTCTGCAAATTTGCAGTTGCAGCTCAAACCTGGCGTGCAACCCGACAAAACGCTGATCAATCAGGCATTAGCGCAGGTTTCTCCCCATTACCGCGCCGCCAGCATTTACAGCATCGCCCAGAACATCGACCGGTTGTTACTGCGTAATGTGCTGACCGCCGGCGTGACCAGCATAGTGGTGTTACTCAGCTTCCTGCTGGCCGCCATCGGCATCTATGGGGTGCTGAGCTACAGCGTGCAATTGCGCCGTTATGAGCTGGGCGTACGCATGGCGATTGGCGCACGGCCTGCCACTATTTTGCGGCAATTACTGCTGGAGAACTGCAAACCTGTGCTGGCAGGACTGACACTGGCGGTCTTGTTGTTGGTGGTATTGTGGTTTGGCTTGCAGCAAGCCGCCTTCGGCGTGCAGTTGTCGGCCGGCGGATTTGCCTTGCCGCTGCTGTTAATAGTGCTGCTGACAGTGCTGACCACCCTGTTGTCGGTCTGGGGTATTTTGCGAAAACCCGCCGTCTATGCGCTACAAGGACGTTGATATGTTGCACTTTTCACTGCGTACCTGCTTACAGACCGCAGCATTACTCCTGCGCCGCCAGCAGCTTTATGCGCTGACAATTGTTTTAACCCTGGGCCTGACGCTGGGCGCTTTGGTTGCCACTTTTAATCTCAATTATCAGCTGTTTATGGCGCCACTCCCCTACCCGGATGCTGAGCGTTTGCAGCTGGTACGCGGCAGTCAGTGGCAACAGGATAAGCAGATATCACCAGAGTGGTTGCCGGCACAAGGGCAGTTGGATATTTACCGGCGAGCCTGGCCTGAGGTGGAAACAAAAGCGCTGCACAACATTGGGATTGATGTGGCGCAGAATCTGCCAGGCAATCCGTCCTTTAATCTGGGTTATGTCACGCCGGAATTTTTGCCGATGTTTGACGCGCCCCTGGCGCTTGGCCGCCACTTCAGCCCAAATGAAGGCCTGGACAGTCAGGTACCGGTGGCGGT
>CBINNO010000299.1:0-4339 GCA_966252055.1 uncultured Rheinheimera sp.
GTCATTACCATGAGATTTTGTAATCCAGAGGTTTGTGTCGCGTAAAGATTGAATGGTTTAAATAATCCGTAACGCGATGCCTTTTATTAAAATACACCTGGCTGGATAGAGCGCAGGTTAAAACTGCACAGTTCTCAAAGTAAATAATCTTTGAAACAGCCGCCGCGTGCAAAGCCGCTTAAACAGCTGCAGGGCCGGTTATGCTCTGCGGCCAGGCGCGAAACGCAGTGCTTTTTCGTTCGGAAAAAACGCGTCTTTCTGTTATGATGCCAATCCGTTTTTTTGACCAGGCAGCCGGTATTTTTGTGATGCTGACTGCGGTCACCTGCCAGGTTTTATAGGGACATGCATTTAAATCCTCGAGTTCTTTATATTCTTTTTGCACAATCTGACAAGGCTTCGCCAGATTTATATACTGCTGCACAATCTTACTGTTTACGCATGCAAGACAGTGGTCTTGACCCGCTGCTGCTGCAATTACAATATGAACCGTCACAGCCCCAGAGCAGCCAGTCTTCGCTGCGGCTGCTGAACGCAGTGATCGGGCGAGGTGAAAGTTCGGAACAGATCAGTGCTAATCAGCAGTTGCTGAGTGAATATATGTCGGTGCTGAAACCGGAACTTGTGGTGCTGAATCAACTGGACTCAGCTACTGCCGCTGTGGTGCTGGCTGCCCGCAGCCTGCATATCCCACTGTTGCTGGATGTCACTGCCGTCTCTGAGCCGGAGCTGCAGCTGACCAGCCCGCTGGCACACAGTCTGTTGGCAGGTTGCCATCAGGTGCTGGTCAGTAGCGCGAAACATCGCCAGCAATTGCTCAAAGCTAAAGTGCCGGCGCAGTTAGTCAGTGCCGTCACTGTGCGCTGGTTCGATGGTCAGGTGCAGTATGTCACTGCAAGCACCGGTTATCTGTGGCAACTGCTGCGCCAGCAATGGCAGGCGGTCGCCGTACCCGCCGCGAGCGTTGAACAACTGACCAACCGGCAGTTGCGGGTCGCCGCAATTATGGACGAATTTACCCGTGGCTGTTACGAGCCAGAGGCGCAGCTGTTGCACCTGCATCCGGACGATGTGATCGCTCAGCTGGAAGCGTTCCGGCCACAACTGTTTTTTATCGAGTCGGCCTGGAAAGGGGTGAACGACGTCTGGAAGCTGAAAGTCAGTAACAGAGCGGCCGAACTGATGCTGGCAGTCGCCTGGTGCCGTCTGCATCAGGTGCCGGTGATTTTCTGGAACAAAGAAGATCCGGTGCATTTCAGTACTTTCCTGCCGGTGGCGGCTGCAGCGGATTATGTGTTCACCACAGATGTTGATTGTGTGCCGCGCTACAAACAGGCGTTGGGCCATGACCAGGTCTCTTTGTTGCCATTTGCCGCACAAACGCAACAACACAACCCACTGGAACTGTTTGACCGTAAAGATGCCTTTAACTTTGCCGGCTCTTATTATTTGCGTTATCCGGAGCGCCAGCGCGATTTTGCTGCACTGATTGACACTGTGAAGCAGTTCCGGCCTGTCGACATTTACGACCGAAATCATGAAAATCCGCACCCGCATTATCAGTTCCCGGTGCAGTATCAGCCGATGATTCTGGGTTCTTTGCCGTTTGAGCAGATAGATAAGGCCTACAAAGGCTATCGTTACGGCATCAATATGAACACCATTAAGCAGTCGCAGACTATGTTTGCCCGCCGGGTGTTTGAGTTACTGGCCAGCAACACTGTGGTCGTCAGTAATTTTTCGCGCGGGGTGCGCACAATGTTTGGCGACCTGGTGATTTGCTCAGACGACGCCGGTCAGTTGCAGCGTCGGTTGCAGGATATTTGTACCGACGAAACCCGCTACCGCAAATTCCGGTTGTTGGGGCTGCGCAAAGTGATGCTGCAACACACCTATCGCCACCGGCTGGCCTACATAGCCAGCAAAGTGATGGCGCTGGACCTGCAGTCATCCACGGAACAGCTGGTTGTTTTGGCTTGTACTGAGGACCCTGCCCGGTTGCAGCGGATCTGTGAAGCTTTTGGCCGTCAGCATTATGCGGATAAAACGCTGCTGGTGGTGTCGGCGGGCATCCAGCGCATGCCGGCTTATCCCGATGTCCGCTTTGTCAGTCAAGCCAGCGAGATCATGCCGCTGTTGCAGCAGTTGCAGGCGAAACAACTGGTATTTTTCAGTGACGCCGATTACTACGGGCCGCATTACCTGACCGACTTACAGCTGGCCACCCGCTACAGCGCCGCGTCTGCTGTGGGCAAAGCCAGTTATTATCAGGCAAGTGGCAGCTCTGTACTGCTGCAGGCAGATGGCAGCCAGTACCGCAATGTAGCGCAGCTGCACTGCCGCCGTGCGCTGCTGCCGGTACACCGGGTTGAATCAGCGCTTTTGCAGCAGTTCTGCCAACAGCCGGAACAAGCCACGCTGACGCTGCCTGACATGCTGTCGATTGACGAATTCCATTATTGTGCTGATGCAGGCCAGCTGCCAGAGCCGGCACAGTGCAGCGCACTGACCGATGATTTGTCGTTGCCGTTTCAGGGCACTGATTTGGTCAGCATGTTATTGCCGCAGGCCGAACAATTACCGGCGGCTACTGAGCAGCACAAACTCAGTTTTAATGCCGGCGAACTGGTGACTACCCTCACTGCTGGTCAACTGCACCAACTGCTGCCGGTGAAAATAGCGGATGGGCTCCAACTGAGCCTGCAGGACGAAGGCCTGCAAATCAGCATTGAGCAAAGCGCCGACAGTTTTCAGTATTTGTATTTCAACCGTAAATTCAGCCGTGAAGCGCTGAATTTACTGAATAACAGCCAGTTCCAGTTGCTGGTTGGCGGCTGTAGCGGTGATGTGCGCACTGTGTTTGATTACTGGTCGGCCGACAATAAAAAACTGGCGCATTCCATTAACCGCGACCCTGGCGAAAAACATACGCTGGCGATCCCGGCCGACTGTAAAACGGTTCGTTTTGGTTTACGGCTGCAGGGCAATTGCCAGCTGCAGCTGCGCGAGCTGGTGATTGGCGCTGTGCCAGAGTTACCGGCCGCAGTGATGGGCGCTTATCGCAGCCTGGTACTGACCAAACAATATCCGGCTTACGATGACTTGTATCGGTATGGTTTCCTGCACAGCCGGGTGCGGGCGTACCGCGAGCAGGGGCTTGGCGTCGATGTCTTCAGACTGGGGCAGGCCGAAGAGATTGGCTATCGCGAGTTTGAGAATGTCGATGTCGCCAGCGGCCCGGATTTTCTGCTGGATGCCACACTGGCGAACGGTCAATACCAGCATGTGCTGGTGCATCTGCTGGACAAAAAGATGTGGCAGGTGCTGAAAAAACATCTGGCCCATATCAAAGTGACCGTTTGGGTGCATGGTGCGGAGATCCAGGTCTGGCAACGCCGTGAATATGAATTTGAACGATTGCCGGCAGCAGAAATAGAACGGCAGAAAAAACTCAGCGCACAGCGCGTCAGGTTGTGGCAGGAAGTGCTGCAAACCGACAGCCCGAATCTGCAACTGGTGTTTGTTTCACAGTACTTTGCCGACGAATCCTTTGACGATATTGGCGTGCGACTAACCCCGGAGCGTTACCATATTATTCATAACTTTATTGACGGGGATATTTTCCGTTACCAGCCAAAGCCGGCAGCGCAGCGCTGCAAGATTTTGTCGATCCGGCCTTATGCCAGTCGTAAATATGCCAATGACTTAACTGTTGCGGCTATTTTGCAGCTGTCCACCCAGCCATTTTTTACTGAACTGGAGTTTTGTCTGGTCGGCGACGGTGAGTTGTTCGACGAGCTGACGGCGCCGCTGCGCCCGTTCAGCAATGTCAGGCTGCATAAAGGCTTCCTGAACCACGCTGAAATCGCCGCGCTGCATCAGCAATACGGGGTGTTCCTGACCCCAACCCGGATGGATTCGCAGGGCGTGTCCCGCGACGAAGCCATGGCCTCCGGCCTGGTGCCCATCACCACAGCTGTGGCCGCCATTCCGGAGTTTGTCGACCACCACTGCGGCTTTGTCGTACCGGCCGAAGACGCCATCGCTATGGCTGATGCCATCAGCCAGCTGTATCAACAACCTGAGTTGTTTTTGCAGCTGTCAGCAGCGGCGGCACAAAGGGTGCGGGCACAGAGTGGTTTTGAGCAGACGATTGTAAAAGAAACGAAGTTGATACAGGCGAGTGTTTAGTGAAAAAGGTAATGATTTTAGGTAGTTGCGTATCCAGGGATGCGATTGCCATTGCGGATAAACTGGAATTCGAACTCGTTGGATACTTCGCACGCTCAAGTCTGGCATCTCTGGCGACTGAACCGTCAGAGGACAAAGCGGCATTAGA
>CBINNO010000300.1:0-4322 GCA_966252055.1 uncultured Rheinheimera sp.
TCAGCATCATGCTCTAATAACTCTGCCAGCTCAGCCGGCAAACTGCTGGCATTGCTGCCAATCTGCAAAAACAGATGGGTCCCCTGAATCGCCGCCAGTTCCAGAATGTCGCGCCAGTCAGTGGCCTGCACAGAACAGTTCAGAATATCCAGCTCTGGTTCGTAAACTATCAGATAGCGCACACGACAGCTTTGTAGCAGCTGCTGGATCTGCTGGCCAAGCCCAAGACCAAACATAATGATGACATCGGTACGCACCGGCAATGGCATGCTGTCCCAGCCAGGTTGCGCCGCAACATCATCCAGCCGGAAATAAGGGGCTTGCTGACAAAACGACGCCACTTCAGCGGCGACCTCTGCTTGTGGGTCTTCACCGTAGAGCACCCGGCCGGTAGCAAAGTCGACCACATTCAGCTGGCCTTGTTTCGAACAGAACAAGGAATACTGCTGGACATTGTGCTCTTCGAGAATTTGCAGCATGGACGGGATATGCTGGCGGAAGGCGTCAAGATTCTGGCGAATATTGCGGTTAATCACAGGCGCAATGTGTTTTTCCTGCGCCTGCTGGGCCTGCTCATCGTCCAGCAGCTGGTAATTGATGTATTTCAGCATAAAGCCATGCTCTGTTAACTGTTCTGATCGTAACGCTGCAGGGCTTTTTTTCCTTTCTGGAGTTTCAGTATTGCAGCGCCGACGTGCTCCCGCTGCCGGGTCACTGTCTCTGTCACAAGAGTAACCCACTGCAAGTTGTCTGCCAATACAGTTTCAAAATCATCGGCTTGCGATTGGGAGGCACAGTACTGCTCAAGCTGCTGCTGGTATTGTTGCCAGTGGCTGGCAAAAACGTCGGTGTCGTAGTTTTCAGCATCCAGCAACCGCTGCAACTGTTCGCGTTGTTGCAGCAGCTGTTGTGTTGATACAGTCATCAGGCTGTCGCCAGTGCCGGTTGCGCGTCTCGCTCGGCCAACAGCTGAAAGCCCTTTTCTTTTTCATTTTGCGGAATACTGTCCCATGCCGATTTGATTTTCAGCATAATCTCCAGCACATCATCCACTTTCTGAATGCTGCTTTCCCGGCTCGCCATCATCAGATGGTTCAGCATAAAGTCGTATAACGACCACAGGTTTTGCGACACTTCACCACCGACTTTCATATCCAGCGAATTTTGCAGCGCTGCGATGATGGTCATGGCTTTGGACATAGTCTGTGACTTGGTCGCATAATCTTTGCGGTCAATGGCACCTTTGGCTTTCGCCATATTCTCCAGCGCACCTTGCATCAGTAACTGGATCACCCGGTGAGGGTCTGCCACGGCCAGGTCGTTTTTGACGCCAACAGACTTATAAGCGTTAATACCGTAACTCATAGTTCATCCCGTTAAGAATACTTAGGTAAAGAAGCCAGCTGCGCGGTCAGATAACTGGAAGTCCGGTTCATCTGCCCCAGCTGAGTATCCAGCGCGCCGTAGCGCTGGCGCATCGTGGTTTCAAAACTAAACATCGCAATCTCAAATGCTTCGCGATCTTTATCATTCTTTTTAATCTGGCTTTTAATCGATTCTTCTTTACCGGCCAGCAAACCGCCGCGTTGAGTAAACTGGGTACTAAGCTTTTCCAGCTTGGTACCCAGGCCATCCACGTTCGAAAACAGCTGCGCAATAGCGTCGTAGTTTTCATCCAGCGCTTTGTCGAGGCGCTCGCGGCCTGAATCTGCGCCATACAAACCGCGCGTGCTGATTTCCATTTTGCCTTGGTCGTTAAAAGTGATCCCCAACGCATACAAGGTATTTAATTTCGGATCTGCAGTTTTAACTGCCCCCGTGACCTGGCTGGTAATTTGCGACATCACGGAACGCACCATCGGGTCGCTGTTCAGCGCCCCGCCTTCAATCAGCACGGTCTTACCATCGGAAGACAACATCCGGTTTTTGGTTAAATCACCCACTTCCGACACCAGTCCGTTGTAGGCGTCCATAAACGCTTTAATTTTGTCTTCAGTGGCTTTTTTGTCTGTGGCTACGGTCAACTGGGCATTGTCGCCCGCCGGGGTCACATTAGAGACGGTCAGCTCAACATCCTGAATAACGTTGGTAAAAGTGTTGGTTTTACTGGTTGCCACGATACCGTCAATTTGGATAGAAGCGTCCGTCGCACTTTTTTTCACTTGAACGCCAACAGGATCGGTGCCTGTCGCGACAGTAGACAGTTTGTCGAGCTCGGCATTGTTGTTGGTGATCTTCAGATCATTGCCAGCCCCGGTCACGTTGGAGGTCAACACCAGCTTAGTCCCGGCAGTGCCACCCGCGTTGATCAGGTTAGCACTGACGCCGAAGTTCTTGCTCTCTGCGTTAATTTTTCTGCGTAACTGATCCAATGTCATATTGGCAGTCACATCGACGGAAAAACTTTTGCCACCTGCTTCGAAAGTCAGCTTCCCGGCAGTAGTCGACACTACTGAGTTGGCCCCGGCAAACAAGTTATCATTTGATTCAACCCGGCTGCCTTCGGCAATCGCATTCACTTTGATATCAAAATTACCAGGCGTCGCCGTGGTTTTTGCTGTCGCAGTGACAAAGGTCTTGTTGTCTTCGGGTTGTTTGACGGTTGCAGTCCGAGCACTGAGGTTTTCAACACTTAATGCTTTGACTGCATCCTGTAATTTGGAAATGGATGATTTCAGTTTGCCGAAACCGGACAAAGATGAATCAAGGCTCTTCCTGGCACTGGTCAGCTTGGCGTCTTTTGCTTGCCTTTCAACCTGAACTAACTGCTTTACCAGGCTTTCCAGGTCTAGCCCGGAGGCTGAGCCTAATGCCGAAATTGCCATGATCCATCCTCACCGTTTCTTCAGACCTGATTGTTGATCAGCAAGCCAGTTGCCGACCCCAAATCATCCTGCAACCTCTTGATTGCACTTGCCATTTTGAGTACTTCTTCACCAGGGATCTGCCGGATCACGTCTTTGGTTTCAAAGTCGATCACCTTGACCACTGCTTTGCCGGAGGTTTCATCCACCGAAAAGTTCAAAGTACGCATTTGCGCGTTCACAAACTGGTTAATACTCTCAACCGCAGTACCGAGTTGCTCCGCAGTCACGGGCTCGTTCACTGCATCTTTCTCTGCTTCAACCCGGTTAAGAGTCTGCGCCTGAGAAATCTGGGTTGCAGTACTGACTTGCGCTTTGCTTTCTTCTGCCAGCTGACTTTGCCGGGCCGGCACAGAAGTGCCGGTTGGCCGTACCAGTGTGGCTGAGTTCAGTTCGACCGCATTCATATACTGTTACCTTTGGCTATCGGCTTCAGGCGTGGAAACTTTAACGTTTCCCGCCTGAAAACCCAACTGATTAACCTAATAAGGATAGTGCAGATTGCGGCCGGGTGTTGGCTTGCGCCAGTACCGTGGTGCTCGCTTGCTGCAAAATCTGTGCCCGTGTCAGTTCAGCAGTCTCTTTGGCAAAGTCAGTGTCGCGGATCCGGCTGCGGGCAGCAGAGACGTTTTCAACGATGTTCGACAAGTTGCGGATCGTTGACTGGAAACGGTTCTGCAGCGCACCGAGGTCAGCCCGGGCACCGTCGATGGTTTTGATAGCACTGTCGATGCTGGCTAATGCGGTTGAAGCACCAGTCACAGAAGAAACTGACAGAGAAGCCAGCCCCAGGCCTGAAGCACCATAGCTGCCACCTGTACGTGACAGGTTTACGCTGATGGTCTGGCCACCGTTTGCACCGACCAGGAATTTGGCAGAGTAGCTGCCTTTTAACAGGTCAACACCACCGAACTGGGTGTTTTGTGCAATACGGCTGATTTCAGATTTCAGTGCCGATACTTCTTTTTGCAGCGCCAGACGGTCAGCAGAGCTGTTGATACCGTTTTGTGACTGAACCGCCAGAGTCCGGATCCGCTGCAGCGCAGTGGTGATCTCTTCCATTGCACCTTCAGCAACCTGCGCGACCGAAATACCGTCGTTGGCGTTACTGATGGCCTGGTTCAGACCGTTGACCTGGCTGGTCAGACGGTTACTGATTTGCAAACCAGCGGCGTCATCTGCCGCACTGTTGATACGGAAGCCTGATGACAGACGTTTAAAAGACGTATCCAGCGCACTGCCTGATTGTAACAACTGACGTTGTGCGTTTAACGAGGATATGTTGGTGTTTACTGCTAAAGCCATAAGTCACTCCTTAAAGTTGTTTCAGATCTGCAAATCGTCGACAACCTTCTGATTAAGCGGAAACCCGCAATTTTCGCCAAACTGCAATTTGGCTTAACTGGGGTATCGGCGGCATCCTGAGAGACTTTAGGAATTTTTGGCAATTTTTTTCCA
>CBINNO010000301.1:0-4301 GCA_966252055.1 uncultured Rheinheimera sp.
CCATGACTTTTGTCGCCTATTTAAACAGCAAAGGTTTTATTGCACAGCTGGTGCAGCGGATGTTACCGGCCGAGTTGTCTGAGCGGCGACTGATGTTTATTGTCGCTATTTTTGCGTTTATCTTCTCGAGCTTTGCCGACAACGTGACCGCAACACTGGTGGCGATCGCGGTCATCGCCAGTGTAAAGCTGGAAGCGAAAAAGCGGCTCAAGTACGGCACGCTGATTATTTTTGCGGTGAACAGTGGCGGGGTGTCGCTGATCACCGGCGACGTCACCACGCTGATGTTTTTCCTCGCTGGCAAAGTGACCATCCCTAATCTGTTATGACTGGTGCTGCCGGCGGCCGGTGCTGTGGCTTTGCTGGCGATCATGCTGTCACGGGGCATGACAGACAGGATCGTCATTGAAAAATCGAAAAAGGCGCTGGCAAAAACTGACATCACGATTGCCGCCATTTTTGTCAGCACTATTGGCGCGACGCTGGCTCTCAATATTTTGTTCAGCATTCCACCGGTCCTGACGTTCCTGTTTGGTCTTGGCCTGATGTTCCTGGTGGCGCAGTTCCTGATGCGCAAAAAAACCACCCAGAGCATCATCAATTATGTGCGGGAAGTTGAGTTTGAAACCCTGCTGTTTTTCTTAGGGGTGCTGCTGTTGGTTGGCGTGCTGAAAGAGCTGAAGTTCCTCAATCATTTCATCGATTTATACAACGTATTGCCACCAGTTCAGGCCAATTATCTGATGGGGATTTCATCTGCATTGATTGATAACGTACCTTTGACTGCGGCGCTGTTAAAAGCTGGCATCGAGATGAATGTGGCGGAATGGCTGCTGCTGACTTATGCGGTGGGCGTTGGTGGTTCATTGCTGATCATCGGCTCGGCGGCTGGCATTATCGCGATGAGCAAAATCAAAGAGCTGACCTTTGGTTCTTATCTGAAAATGGGCGGTTATTTGCTGGTTTGTTACAGCCTGGGTTATGTCGGTGTTTATTTCGCCGGCCAGTTCGTCTGATCTGTTGATTGAACTAGATAAAAGAGCCGGCGATTGCCGGCTCTTTGTTTTAAAGACGCTGATCAGAACTCGTAACGCACCACCAGCGAGGTGATGCGTGAGCTTTGCAGCCGTTTCGCCAGCCCATAATCAGGGTTTGGTGCAAAGCTGCCGTCCGCTTTGGTAATTTGCGCGATTTCGTTAATGTTCAGCGCTGTGTCGCGGTTGAGCAGGTTATACACCGTCAGCTTCGTGCTTAAATCGCCACCGTACACTGTGGTGCTGTAAGTCAGCGACAGGTCTATTTCGGTCAGCCAGCCCAGCCGTCCGGCGGAGCCACGCGGCGCCGGTTTGCCGTCCCAGTCGTAGAAAGACGCCTCGTTATACCACTGACTGGCGCACCAGTCGGCCCACAGGCTCGGCGCTTTACAGCTGTCGACATCACTGGGGTGGATACTGAATTTGTTTTTCGGCGCGCCTGACGTCAGCCGGCTGACAAAACCCAGGTCCCAGTGCTCGTTAAACTGATACACACCACTGAATTTCAGCGCATGACGCCGGTCATTTGGCAAATCGCCATGGCCGTGGTCCATCAGGTCCGCATAGTCGTAAGAGGTGGTCCAGCCCGGATCAGCCTGTTCGTTGTCAGAGCGCACCAATCCTTCGGTCATGACCCAGCTGTGCGACCAGACGTAGCTGCTGTAGAAGCGGAACTGCTCAGTCAGGTTGCCTTCGAGTGTGAATTCGAGTGCAGCATAGCGGCGTTTCGGTTCGGGCAGGCCCAGCTCTGCAGCGCTCAGCTGAACCACTTCGCGGGTGCCGTCGCGGTCAAAGTCGTAGCTGAAAGTGACATCTTTGCCTGGATTCAGCAGGGTATAGAAATAAGTCTCCTTGGACTTGTTGTTGATGTTGTTTTTCTTCAGCCACTGCGCCACGACCGGGCCAATATCGCTGTCTTCAATCGACTGTTTGAGGTCGCGATACACCAGCCGGGTGCCGGCTTTGAGGGTATCTGCCAGCTCCTGTTCAAAACCTATGGTCAGTTCGTCAGAATACATCGGGCCCAAATCGGCGGTGACAATGCGTTTGACATCCACTTCGCCGCTTTGCACGACGCGGGTGGCCACTGAAGCGCCATGCGCCGGCGCGCCGTCAGCGCCCAGTACCGGCGAGCCATTGGCGTCCAGTGCTGCCGGTTTGTAGTAAGTGTAAATATCTGACTGACCGCTGGCCTGTTTGATGTTCATGTTGGCGGCGATCGGCTGGAAATAGCGGCCGGCGGTCAGGAAAATCTTGCGGCTGCCATCGGCGGCCGGGTCCCAAATCAGCTGCATCCGTGGCGCCCACTGATTTTTCAGGTCGGCATAAGTTTCGCCGGTACTGGCGGTGTTTTCAAAGTTGCTGTTACGCAGACCGGCATTCAGTACCCAGTGGTCGTTGATCTGCCAGTTGTCCTGTATATAAAACGCCCGCGAGTTCACTTCCGATTTTCCACCTGTGTCGCGCTGGCGACGGGTGACATAAGTGCCGGCCGGCAGGTTGATGTTGGATATCGCCGACAGGGTGCGGTACTCCCACCAGCCACGGGCTTCGCCAGCGCCATTTTGAAACTCGAGGTAATCGATACTGAGCTCTTCCTGGTCCAGACCAAACTGGATGCGATGGTCATTGAGCTGATAGTCAAAATCGACCCGCAACTGGTCGCGCTGATAGCTTTCGCTGATCAGATTACTGTCGGTCCAGGTCCCGATGCGTTCGCCATTTTTATTGACGTAATCCCAGACTCCCGGCAGCGGGTTGGTGGGTTTACTGCGAAACTCATCATCGACGCGGCCAATTGTGACCGCCAGCGACAAGTCATCGGTCAGTTGGCCCTGATAGCGTGCCGAAGCCAGTTTGCCGCCATCTTCACTTTGGGTGGTACCGACCGCAGTGCCTTTGCCGGCGGCTTTACTCCAGTTTGAGATCTGGCTGGTGGTTTCACCCGAATTGTCGAGCGCAGTGATATTCAGGCTGTGGTCGTCGTTGATATACCAGTCCATGTTGATAAACCAGCGGTCTTCATCAATGGTCCGGTTGGTTTGTTGGGTGCCGGCAGCATTGGCCCATTGTTGTTTGGTCTTTCGCGGGTTGAGCAGTGCATAAAAGAATAAGGTGTCTTCAATCAGCGGACCACTGAGCCAGATATTGGCTTCGTCAAAGCTGTCGCGGCTGGCGTCATAGTTCAGTGCGTAGCTGCCGTCCGGCTTGTAGACACTGTCGTGCGGTGAAGCAAGGCCCGCCGGATCGTAACGATATTCAGCGCCATAACGAAATTCGTTGCCGCCTGAGCGCGATACGGCATTGATCACGCCGCCAATAAAACGGTCATATTCAGCCGAGATGCCACCGGTTTTGACCTGGGTCTGCGAAATGGCTTCCCACGGCAGGTTGATTGAACCGATACCGGTACGCAGCGCGCTGATGTTCATGCCGTTTAAAAAGTAACCGTTTTCAGCCGACGAAGCGCCGCCGAAGCTGGAAGATTTAAATGGGCCGCTGCGGGTCACGCCGGGTGCCAGTAAGGCGGTGTTTTCAAAGCCGTTGTTGACCGGCATTTTATCCAGCATGGCGGTATCAAGTGTGAGGCCGGCGGTCGAATTGCTGGTGTCGACAGGGCGGATCAGACTGCCGCTGACTGCAATGCGTTCGACGCTTTCATCAAGTGCCGGTTTGAGCACGACAGCCTGGCCTAGGCGGACTTCGATATCCGGCAACGATGTCTGCTGGCCCTTGGCATCGAGCGTCACGCTATAGCGACCGACCGGCAGCGCGGTCAGTTGAAATTCGCCTTGCGCATTGGTGGTGGCGCTGCGGCTGAAGCCTTGGGTTAAGTGTTTAAGCCGAATGGTGACGCCGGTGCGCTGTGTTTCAGCGGCCTGAACCTGACCGCGCACCTGGCCCGAGCTGTTGTCTTGCGCCAGCGTGGGATAGGCGGCGCCGATCGCAGCGGCGAGCAATGAAATTTTAACAACTCTGGATACAGTTGGTACTTGTGACATTTGGACATGCTCCCTTTTTGATATAATGTAGAATGTATACAATATCCAGTTGGCGATGCTAGGGATTTTCGGCAAGGCTGTAAAGCCTTAGCTGGCGGTTTTATCGACAAATTTTTTTCTGACGTTGTTTGTTACAGCGGTAGCAGGCGCTTATCAACTGAAAATTTTTAATAAAAACAAAAAGATAGTAAGTTTCTTCGGATTGTTAGCGCGGATGTGGCTGCGAGATGAATTGACGCTGTTGCAAAAAGAGACGTCTGAAAGG
>CBINNO010000302.1:0-4271 GCA_966252055.1 uncultured Rheinheimera sp.
GTTTGTCAGAGCGCTGCCGCTCAGAACAGCGGCTGATAACGCTCAGGCAAAGCGCCAATCGCGCGAATGCGGATATTTTTGTAGAAGATTTCTGCCGCTTCACTTTGCAGCTGAATTTTGCCCTCAACCAGCGGCACCATCTGGCCGCCAGCGTCGACATAACGCGAGTTGCGCAGCACCATCACCACCTGACCATTGACGATATGCAGGCTTTGGCCTTCAAAACAAATCAGTTCAAGCTGGTTCCACTCGCCATCCGGGCGCTCTGCGTTAACCTCCCGCATGACAAAACCCGGCGAGGTCAGCCCTTTTCCGACGCTGATAAAAGGCTGGCGACGGTCGGCGATGGCGCTCATCAGCGACTCCGGCGGATAAGCACGGATATCGATGGCGGAACTGGCCTGCGACCAATAATCGCCGCTGTGGCCTTCCATGATTTGAAATTCCTGCGACAACATCCAGGAGCGGAAATACTCCTGCCCGTGCGGCCCGGTGGCATGGTACAAAATGCCGCTGTCTTTAAGCTTCTGAAGTCGTGGCGGCCATTTTTTGTCGCCAAAGCGGTACTGCAGCGTCAGATGATAATTGCGGTATTGCGCCTTGCTGGTCAGCGCGCCGTAGATTTCACCACTGATGCGCAGCAGCAGTTCGCCGTTCTGTGTCAGCGTGCTGAACACGCCGGTTGGATCTGTGTTGAGCCCGACCGGGGCAATCAGCTGGCCATTGGCGTCGCGCGGCGCCTCACCGTTGTAACTCTCCTGGTGCCGAAAACTTAAATAGCTGTCCCACTGGCTAAGCGCCGGGTCGAGCAACGACTGCCAGCCGCCAGCCTGCTCAGGCGCTGCGCTCAATTGACTGGTGGCTGCTATTTGCCCGGTGGCTGGCGCCTGCGCCGCCGCAGAATTGCTGACCAGGCCTGTGCCGAGCAAAGCTGTGCTGAGCACAGCCATCCTGAGCCAAGCCTTACCGGGCTGGCTCCAGCGCAGTGCTGCAGCGGGCCTGCCGGCTGATTGCCGTCGCCCAAAAGAAAGAATTGCCGCCATCTGATGCTCCTGTGGTGAAAGTTTGCCCGTGGTAAAGGTTTGCCCTTGGTAAAGGTTTGCCGTGGTGGAAGTTTGTCTGTAGTGACAGTTTGGCAGCAACGGCGCCGCAAATTCAGCTCAGCTCAGCTCAGCTCAGCTGGCATCTTGTCGGTTGAACAGGAACGCTGTAAAGCGCTTAGATTTAACGTTTTTTACCACTGCTGTTGTGGAATTCGTCAGCGATGTCCGGGCTCATAGGGCCAAAAAGCAAGGCGGTTGCCCCTTTGATGGGTGTTTGTGATTTGTCTGCGCCCGGTCCCTGCGCTTTAGATCCGCATCGCTTTATCTGCCAGCCGCGTTTGCTGGCTGCACTTTGCTGGCTGCCTTTGCTAACTGTACTTTGCTGACTGCCTCGGCTAAATGTACTGGCTGGCTGCGTTTGCTATGGCGCACAGCCCCGTCATGCACCGGTATCAGCCGCTGCCAGGCTCCGCTGCATCAGCGCCACGCGCACGCCATCGAGCCCGGTCAAATACTCCAGCGTTTGCCAGCCAAGGCGCTGATAAAAACCTTCGGCTTCATCGGTCGACAAGTACAAACGGCTGATGCCAAGCAAGCGGGCCTTGTCCTGCAACCCCTGCACTATCAAAGCGCCATACCCCAAGCCACGGTACGCCGGTTTCAGATAAATACCGGCCAGCCAGGGCGACAATCCTGCTTTGGTGTCCGGCTCACTGAGCTTGATACTGCCAGCGCCGAGCAGCTCGTCGCCCTTCATCAGAACCAACGTCAGCGGCAGCCGGTCGGTGCTGGTGCGCTCAGCCAGCACCTGGCGCAGCTGCAGCTCAGTGATGCCCGCCTGCTGATAAAGGCTTTGCCACTGCTGATACAACAAGGCCGCCAGTTCCGGCAGCACCTTTGGCCATTGGCCGAGCGAAACCAGTTGCACATCAGGCGGCATTGCCGCTGGAAAAGCAGCAAGCACAGCAGCCTCGTTGAGTTCAAAGCTCATGCTGATAGTCCCTTTCCACCAAAGCGATACGGGTTTTATAACGCAGATACCAAAGCGCCCGGCCTTGTTGCTGCGCCTCCAGGTGTTCGAGGTTGGCTTTCCACTGACGAATGGCCGCCAGGTCGCGCCAGTAAGACACCGTAATGCCCAGCGCATTGCGGGCCGATTCGACACCTAAAAAACCATCCTGTGCCGCCGCCAGCGCCAGCATCCGCTCTGCCATCTCGGCATAGCCCGCGTCAGCGTCGCTGCGCTCAGAACTGAAAATCACCGCGTAATAAGGCGGCGGCGGGGTTTGCGCAATCAAGCTCATCAGAGCACTCCTCAAGAGACAAATTATCATCGCAGCCGGCGGGTTGATGCAGTGGCTGACGGCGCTTCGTGGTTGTCAGCCGACCGCATGACACACCAAGCGAGTTACACACCCAGCGAGTTACACACCTGGCGCTTTACCCAGCTGACAGGTTACACGCCGGGCGCTTTGCAGACAGCTTCGAGCCGGTAACCGTCCGGATCCAACACAAAAGCGGCATAATAATGTGCGCCATAATCCGGCCGCAGCCCAGGCGCGCCGTTGTCGCTGCCACCATGAGCCAGCGCAGCCTGATAAAACGCATCGACCGCAGCGCGGTCCGGCGCAGCAAACGCCAGATGAAAGCCCGGCCCCGGCGGCTGGCTGTCTGGCCGCAGTTTCAAACACAGCAAATCTTCATCGTCGACCAGACCATAACCGACAGCCTGATCAGGGTCGCCGGCACAACAATCAGTAAAGACCCGCCGATAACCCAGCGCCCCCAGTGCGGCGTCATAAAAGCGCATACTTGGCGCCATTTTCGTGACGCCAAACGACAAATGATGGAACAAACAACACCTCATCAAAGGTATAAACAATTCAATAGATTGATGTTTTATCACAGCGACTCTGCCAGCACAGCCCGTTCGCCGAAATTTGCCGGCACTTTTTCGTGCAAAAAGACTCAGAGCTTTTTCAGCCGGGCCGCTGCTGATGCAAAAAAAGCGGCCCGGCTGCTGAAGTCGCATAAAAAGGAGGAAATTTTGCCTGAATTATCATTGACCCTGCTCGATGGGGTATCCACTGATCCGCAAGTCCGGCTTGCACTCGCACTCGGCCTGTTGCTGACATTGGCCTGGCTCGCCAATTTTATCGTCAAACATATTCTGCTGCGCGGCCTGTTCCGGCTGGTGGCCGGTTTTCGCCAGCAGGCGGCCGCACTTGATTTGTCGTTTATCGCCAGACTGGCCAATGTGGTGCCGGCGCTGGTGATTTCCAGTGGCGTACGAGCCGTGCCAGCGATACCGGCCGCACTGGAAGCGGTGATCATCAATGTCACCAATGCCTTTGTCGTCCTGACGCTGGCACTGGCGCTGACCGGCCTGCTGACCCTGCTGAACCAGCTGTATGAACAAAATCCAAGTGCCCGCCATAAACCGGTCAAAGGTTATATCCAGCTGCTGAAAATTGTCATTTATGCGCTGGCGCTGATCCTTATCGTCGCCGCCTTGTTCGACCGCTCTCCGCTTATTCTGTTGTCCGGCCTGGGTGCGATGGCGGCCGTGCTGATGCTGATTTTTCAGGACACTTTGCTGTCTTTGGTCGCCAGCGTGCAAATTTCGTCCAGCGATGTGATCCGCGTCGGCGACTGGGTCGAAATGCCACAGCTCAATGCCGACGGCGATGTGATTGATATTGCGCTGCATACCGTCAAAATTCAGAACTGGGACCGCACTATCACCACCATTCCGACCCGCCGTTTTATGACAGATCCTTTCAAGAACTGGCGCGGTATGCAGGAATCGGGCGGCCGGCGTATCAAACGCAGCCTGATGCTTGACCAGCAAAGTGTGCGGTTTTTAACCGCTGAACAGCTGGAGCGCCTGAGTCATTTACGGCTGCTTGGTGACTATCTGGCCGATAAACAGCAGGAGATCAGTACATGGAATCAGGCGCTGGCTGAAGAGCAACAAGAACCGCTCAACACCCGCCGGCTGACCAATCTGGGTACTTTTCGCGCTTATGTGCTGCAATACCTGCGTCAGCATCCATCCATTCATCGCCAGATGACGCTGCTGGTGCGCCAACTGGCGCCAACCGCAGACGGCTTGCCGCTGGAACTCTATTGTTTTACCAGCACCACCGCCTGGGCCGAATATGAAGACATTCAGTCGGATATTTTTGACCATTTACTGGCGATTTTGCCGGAATTTGGCCTGTCAGT
>CBINNO010000303.1:0-4266 GCA_966252055.1 uncultured Rheinheimera sp.
GCTGCACAGCCACCTGCTGCAAATTGGAGTAAAAACCGGCAGCAGTATCAGCGTTACTGAACCACTCAGTCAGAATCGTTTCTGGCTGCGCAACAGCGGCTGGTTCGTCAATCTGGACTTACAGGCGGCGCCGAATGACAAACCCAGCTGCGGCGGCGTGGATCCGGCAAACATTTATCCGTGGCCGCAATGGCCCCGGCTGGACCAGGCCGGCCGGCCCAGTTATGCCAGTGGCGGTGACTATCTGTCCGATCAGGGCCGGCTCTTTCAGGCCAAATGGTGGACGCAAAGCAAACCTGGTTCAGACAGCAGCTGGCAATTCGTTTGCCGGTTGACGGGTTCATAATATTCCACCGCATCCATTCAGGCTGACACATTCAGCCTGAATGGATTTTTATGCTGTAAAAATGGATTTATTTTCAATAATTTCGATATTTAACGACCAAGCCAGCCCGACAGCTAAGCATTTAGCTTGCTGCAATACCCACAGAAACCCTGATTAAACCGCTAAAAAAATTGTTGGATATTTATCCACTTTCCATTAAAGTACGCGCCATCTCCCGTCCTGTCATGCCCACGGCCTTTGCATCCGGCAAAAGCTGGCTTGGCGGTTATACTGCCCCATGTCATGAAGCGGTCATCACGGCCCTTTATGACTGAGACCCAACTTTCACAGAAGGAAACAAACAGAGCGTGCGTACCACTGAACTTGTTGATGGATTTCGCCAGTCGGCGCCTTATGTCAATGCTCACCGCGGCAAAACTTTTGTGGTGATGTTGGGTGGTGAGGCAATTGCCCAACCTGGTTTTAGAAGCATTATCAATGATATAGCTCTGCTGAATACGTTGGGGATCAAAGTGGTGCTGGTTTATGGCGCCAGACCTCAAATCAACGAAGCGCTGACGCAAGCCGGTTTGACCGCGCAATATCACAACCGCATCCGCGTCACCGACGACGATTCTTTCCGTCTGATCAAACAGGTGGCCGGTGCCCTGCAGCTGGACATTACCGCGCGGTTGTCGATGAGTTTGTCCAACACGCCGATGCACAATGCGCAAATCAACATGGTCAGCGGCAACTTTGTCATCGCACAGCCACTGGGCGTCGACGAAGGCGTCGACTATTTCCACAGCGGCAAGGTCCGTCGTATTGACGTGGCCGGTATTCGCCGCCAGCTCGACCAGAACTGTATTGTGCTGATGGGGCCGGTCGCCGCCTCCGTCACCGGCGAAAGTTTTAACCTGACGGCCGAAGAAATCGCCACCCAGGTCGCGATTAAACTCAAAGCCGACAAAATGATTGGTTTCTCAGACGATGGCGGCGTGATTGGCGACGATGGCGAAATTATCGCCGAACTAATGCCAAACTTCGCCGAAGAAATGCTGCACAAGCTGGAAGCGAATAATCACAGCTGTACCTCGACGCTGGCGTTTTTGCATGCCGCGATCAGCGCCAGCCGCGCCGGTGTGCCACGCTGCCACCTGGTCAGCAGCACCATGAATGGCGCCTTGCTGCAGGAACTGTTTTCGCGTGACGGTATCGGCACCCAGATCGTCACCGAAGCGGCCGAACGGCTGCGGCTGGCCACCATCAATGACATCGGCGGTATTCTGGATTTGATCCGGCCGCTGGAACAACAAGGCCTGCTGGTACGTCGCTCGCGGGAACAGCTCGAAATGGAGATTGACCAGTTTGTCGTCATTGAGCGCGACGGCCTCGTCATCGGCTGCGCCGCTTTGTATCCGTTCCCGGAAGAAAATGTCGGCGAATTTGCCTGTCTGGCGGTACATCCGAACTATCGTGATGCCGACCGCGGCAGCCTGCTGCTGAAACACATTATCGGCATCGCCCGTCAGCGCAAATATTTCACACTGTTTGCGCTGACCACCCGCAGCATCCACTGGTTCCTCGAGCACGGCTTTGAACTGAAAGACGTTGCCGATTTACCGGCGAAAAAACAGCAGCTGTACAATTACCAGCGCCGTTCCAAAATTCTGGCACTGGACTTAACCTGAACCTGCCATGCGCGTGGTTCAGCCGGACCGGCTGAGCTGCGCCACCACTTGCTTCGCCAGCGCCCGCGCTGTCGTCCATTTGCCACCATGCACCGTCAGCAATTGCTGTTGCCGGTGCATCGCGTACTCGCGGCTGGCGGTGCTGGCATTGGCCGAACCACCCAATAAAGGCCGCACGCCGGCAAATTCGCTTTGCACATCGGCTGGCGCCCGTGCCGTACAAAAATAATGGTTGTAGACGCTGAGCAAATACTGCCGCTCTGCATCACTGCAGCGGATCGGTTCTGTCAGCTGCTGGCGCACTTCCGTAGTGCCTAATAAAGTCTGACCTTTAAACGGCAGCACAAACACAATTCGCGCTTCGCCCGGCACCTCCAGCATATGACCGTATTGGCAAACCGGCGGCAACAACAGATGGCTGCCCCTCACTAAATCGAGCGCCTGCGGGGAAGACAGACCCGACTGCTCCAGCAGTTGATTAGCCCAGGGACCGGCGATATTGACGACCTGATCAAACTGCCGCCACTGCGTCTCTCCCTCCAACAGCAACTGGCCATCTGGCCGCACCGCCTGCACCGGACTGTGTTCGTGAAGATGCACGCCCTGCTGACAGGCCTGCTGCGCCACCCAAAGCCCCAACTGTTGATCGTCCATCTGCCCGTCAAAAAACAAAAAAGCGCCGAGCAAACCGGCAGGTTGCAGATCCGGGCTGCAGCGCAGCGTTTGTGCCACGTTCAGCCAACGATGCCGGCCAATCCCTTTGCGGCCAGACAACACATCATAAAGCCAAAGGCCGATTTTCAGCTGCCAGCGTGGCCGGCGGCCGTCACGGTAAATGGGGTACAAAATAGGCAGCCGGCGCGTCAGCCGCGGCGCTTTTTTGATCCACCAGCGCCTTTCCTGTAAAGCTTCATGCACCAGCCGGAATTCGCCCTGCTCCAGGTAACGCAGCCCGCCATGCAGCAATTTGCTGGACGCAGCACTGGTCGCCTGCATCAGCGCATCCCGTTCAAACAGCTCGACCTGATGACCGGCCAGCGCCAGTTGCCAGGCCGAAGTGACCCCGTTAATACCTCCACCGATCACTGCGATACGCACAATCTGCTCCATTTGCTAACTAATTGTTTAAGAGAAGCAAATTTGCTCTGTCTTGTCGACAGCCGCTGACATTTTTTCACTACAGCGCGGCCGGCTTTGTGGTAAAAACACCGACAGCAGTCCGGCAGAAATTTGCAACAAGCGGGACAGCGTGCTCTATAGTTGTCAAACCAGAAATGGTGTGCGTACCCAAAACAGTGAAGGAATTTCGGGCATGAACCAGCCCCAGTATGGCAACAGTGCGGCCACCAAAGTAGTCAAAGATTTGCTGAACCGGATTTATGATGCCAGCGCGCAAGGCTTGTCACTTTATGAACAGGCGGCCTGGTATTTTCAGGGCCATGAAGAGCGCGAGATTGCCAATCTGCAGCAACAGCAGCAGGAATTGCAGCGCCGGCTCGATGACGCCAGCAAAGGCGCCCGGCACAAACTGGAACTGAAACTGGCCGAAGTCAGCCAGTTGCTGAAAGAACGACTGAAACAACAGCAGGACAACCGGGTTGATCGTATCCGGCTGCTCAAACAAATCGCCCGTCAGACGGTTCAGCTGGTTCGTGGCGACAGCCCGGAAGAAACCCGCCAGCTGGCCGCCCGTGCGCTGGGGACTATTCAGCTGCTGTCCCCAACTTACGGCAAAAACATCGCGGCGGTGAATCAGCGCCACAAACATCTGTACAAAGCCATTCTGGCGCTGTTGCTGCTGGACCAGTTGCTGGTGGATAAGCTAATCAAAAATCGCTACGTGCTGGCAAAAGTGGCCGATTCAGCCAACGCCGCGAATGACGGCACAGATCCGCTGACCGAAGAAGTCCGCATTCCGCTGGTGATGGCCTGCCTGCTGCAGGATATTGGTCTGCAGCACCCCAAAGTACAACAGATCCTGCTCGGCTCTGAGGGCGACGCCGACCCGTACCGGGCTTTGCTGGCAAGCGAGCGCCAGCAGTTGCTGGAAATCAGTTTTGAACAAAGTCAGCTTTATATTCAGCAGGGGCTGGGGCTGGACACTTATATCGGCAATTCGCGGGCCGAGCGCGAACTGTTTAACCTGGCCGAAGAGGAAAGACAGGCCTTCACGCTGCATTTACTCAGCTGCGCCATCAAACCGGAAGACGGCATCGGCAACCTGCTGAAAATTCCGCAGGTTTATACCTC
>CBINNO010000304.1:0-4258 GCA_966252055.1 uncultured Rheinheimera sp.
CTGCTGTGTCGTCCAGTGCAGACAAAACAGCTGCTGACGACGGATATCAGTCCACCACAGCCGCTGCTGCTGGTCGTCATAGCAGACACTTTCACCCAGCTGCTGATAAAGCGGCAGATACTGCCAGTCGCCGCAATCCTGCCATTCAATGAACACATCCGCTTGCATTGGCTCACCACCAGCTGCTGTACAGCGCAATTAACACCAGACAGACAAAAAGTGCCAGCCAGTTAAAGTCACGCCGGGTGGTAAAAGATGGCAGTGGCTCACTGCGCTGCAGCGCTGCCACCGGCCGTGGCCACAGCAGGGACGCCAGCACCGCCAACAGAATACAACCGACAAAGACCAGCCCGACTCTGTCCATAAATGGCAGGGCCGGCCAGCAGATTTTCAGCAGCAACGAACCAGCGGCAGAACCCAGCGCCGCCGCCAGCGCACCCGCCGTGCTCATGGCGCGCCAGAACATGCCGCCCAAAAACAGCACCACAATACCGGGCGTAAAAAAGCCGGTGAACTCCTGAATGTACTGGAAGGCCTGATCCAGCTCGCCGAGCAATGGCCGCGCCGTCACAACGGCCAGCACCATGGCCAACACACTGACCAGCCGGCCGGTATTCAGATAATGCGCATCCGGGCAGGCTGGCCGCAGTTTTTGATACAAATCTAAGGTGAAAATAGTCGCGATGCTGTTGGTCATCGACGCCAGCGACGACAACACCGCCGCCAGCAGGGCAGCAAATACCAGCCCGCGCACACCGTCCGGCAACATCGCCAGCAGCGCCGGATAGGCTTTGTCGGCCGGTGACAAGCCCGGCAACAGCACATAAGCAATGATACCGGGCAGCACCACAATCAGCGGCATCAGCAGTTTCAGCACGGCGGCAAAAGCGATGCCTTTTTGCGCTTCGGCCAACGAACTGGCCGCCAGCGCACGCTGAATGATGTACTGATTAAAACCCCAATAAGATAAATTCATCACCCACATGCCACCAAGCACCACTGAAATGCCCGGCAGCGCTGCATATGCCGGGTGCTCTGGCGCCAGCACTAAGTCAAACTTAGCCGGTGCCTGCTGCAACAGATGCTGCCAGCCGGCCCACACATCGCCCGCCGGTGTCAGCAGTTGCAGCGTCAGATACGTCAGCAGCAGGCCGCCGGCCACTAAAATCACTACCTGAATAATGTCGGTATAAGCCACCGCTTTGAGGCCGCCATACAGCGAGTACAGCAGCGCTAAAACGGCCAGCAGCCACAAAGACAAGTCCATCGACAGCCCGCTGATAGTCGACAAGGCCAAAGCCCCCAGCCATAACACCGACGTCAGATTCACCAGCACATAAACACCGAGCCAGAACACCGCCAGCAACACCCGAACCCGGCCGTCAAAACGCTGTTGCAGATACTGCGGCATGGTGCTGATATTGGCACGCAGCAACACCGGCAGCAGATATTTGCCGACAATCAGCAACGTCAGTGCCGCCATCCACTCATAAGAAGCAATCGCAAGCCCAATCGCATAGCCAGAGCCGGACATGCCGATGATCTGCTCGGCCGAAATATTGGCGGCGATCAGCGAAGCCCCGACCGCCCACCAGGGCAAGTGTTTGCCAGCGAGAAAATAATCATCGGTGGTGCGGGCACCCCGGCGGGAGATCCAGCCGGCCAGCGCCAGCAAGACGACGAGATACATTCCCACCACGCTGAAATCTGCTGCAGTTAACGTTGACATCCGCTATCCTCAGTTGTAGTTATATTGTATAAAATATTATTTATAATATAATTAGCAAACCCCGAAAAAAGTTGCAAGCCCGTTTCGACACCCGCTCCCTTCTGATGACCCATCCCTGCAGCTGCTGCTGACGAAAATCCGCTTGCGCTATTTGTATTATTAGTAATATAAATAGCGCAGGAGGAACTCAACATGAAAAAATGGTCTGGTCTGGCCGCCCTGTCCGGGGTGGCGCTGTTGCAATCTGCGCTGACAGGCGCTTTGTGGTTGTGTCCGTTGGCCGTGATGTCCGTGCCAGCAAACGCAGCATCGACAACGCCGACAGCAACACACGCAAATACCGCAACACACGCAAGTACCGCGCGCGAACCCTGGCGTGATCATCAGGTGTTTGCCATTAATAAAGCACCGCCAAGAGCCACCGCCTTTCCATTTGCCAGCGTCAGCGAAGCCCTGGCCCAAGACGAACGGCAAAGCCGCTTTTACCTGTCGCTGAACGGTTACTGGCAGTTCGACTGGCAAGCGGACGCTGACCAGGCACCGGCTGAGTTTTTCCGCCCCGGCTTTGACGACCGCCACTGGTCCCAGCTGTCAGTACCCGGCAACTGGGAGCTGCATGGTTTTGGCCATGGGATTTACCTTGATGAGCGCTTCCCTTTTCATGCCAGCTGGCCTGAGGTGCCAATCAAAGACAACCCGGTCGGCAGCTATCGCAAAACCTTCCGGCTGCCTGCCGACTGGCAGCAGCGGCGGGTGTTTTTGCAGGTGGGTTCAGTCAGCGCCTCGCTGGAAGTCTGGCTCAATGGTCAGCATGTCGGTTACAGCGAAGATTCAAAAACACCGGCCGAATTTGAGCTGACCCCTTATCTGAAAGACGGCGACAACCTGCTGGCACTGCAGGTGCGGCGCTGGACCGACGCCAGTTATCTGGAAAGCCAGGACATGCTGCGCCTGAGTGGCATCAACCGCGACGTGCTGCTCTACAGCACCGCGACGGTGCGGCTGCAGGACACCTTCATCCACGCCAGTTTGCAGAATCAGTACCAGGATGGCCGGCTGCAGGCGGAGATCCGCCTCGACAACCAAAGCGGCCAGCCACAAACCGTGGCGGTCCGTTATCAGTTGTTAAGCCCGCAGGACGGCAGCGTACTGCGCGAAGGTTTTGCCAAAGCCGCCGGCGCTGAGCACAGCGGCGCAGCAGGCACTAAGCCCGTGTTACTGAACGCCGCCAAAGGCGAGACTACGCTGTCGTTTGCGCTGGAGCTGGCTGGCGTCGCCCGCTGGAGTGCCGAAACCCCGACCCTCTATCCGCTGCTGGTGCAACTGCTGGATGCCCAGCAGCAAGTGATTGAAGTGCAGCAGTTCCGTGTGGGTTTCCGTCAGGTCGAGATCCGCAACCAACAGTTGCTGGTCAATGGTCAGCCCATTGAGATCCGCGGCGTCAACCGCCACGAAACCTCGCCACAGCATGGCAAAGTGGTGTCGCGTGAACTGATGGAGCAGGACATCCGGCTGATGAAGCAGCACAATATCAATGCGGTACGCTCCAGCCATTTCCCGAACGATCCTTATTGGTATCAGCTGACCGACCGTTATGGTCTGTATGTCATCGACGAGGCCAATATTGAGTCGCACCCGCTGGCCATCGACGAAAAAACCCAGCTCGGCAACACCGAAAGCTGGCTGCCGGCCCATCTGGCGCGGGTGAAAAATATGGTCGAGCGCGACAAAAACCACCCGTCGATCATCATCTGGTCGCTGGGCAACGAAGCCGGTCACGGCAGCGTGTTCCGCCAGCTGTATCAGTGGATCAAACAACGGGACCCGAGCCGGCCTGTGCAATATGAACCGGCCGAACTGGCCGACTACACCGACATTTTTGCCCCAATGTACCCCAGTATTGAAAAGCTGACCCGCTACGCCGAAGGCAAACCGGACCGGCCGGCCATCATGATTGAGTACGCTCATGCGATGGGCAATTCGGTCGGCAATCTGCAGGATTACTGGGATGCCATTGAAAAGTACCCTCAACTGCAAGGCGGTTTTATCTGGGACTGGGTCGACCAGGCGCAGCAGTTCGTCAACGACAAAGGCCAGCCATTCTGGGCTTATGGCCGCGACTTCCACCCGACACTGCCAACTGACGGCAACTTTATGAACAATGGTCTGGTCGCCGCCGACCGCCAGCCGCATCCGCACTTGTTTGAAGTGAAGAAAGTCTATCAGCCGATCCGCTTTGACTGGCAAGCCGGCGGGCCGCTGCAAATCTTCAACAAATGGTTTTTTCAGCCGCTTGGCAACCAGCAACTGCGCTGGACACTGCAAAAAGACGGCGTCACTGTGGCCAGCGGCCAGCTGACAATGCCGCCAGTGCCACCACGCCAGCAGCGGTCTGTCCCTTTGCCGCTGCCCGAACTGACAGCAGACGGCGAGTACTGGCTGACCGTCAGTGCGCTGGTCAATCAGCCGGAACCGCTGCTGCCCACCGGCCATGAACTGGCGTTTGCCCAGTGGCCGCTGACCGCCCTG
>CBINNO010000305.1:0-4248 GCA_966252055.1 uncultured Rheinheimera sp.
CCAAGCGCGGCGACGGCATCGGCTTCTGTGGCGATGTCGTCTGGGCTGAGGATGGTTCTTTTGATGGCGACACTGCGGGAAAAGCCGCAATAACTGCATTCGTTGCTGCACAGATTGGACAGGTACAAAGGCGCGAACAATTCGACGGTGGCGCCAAAACGTTGCCGCTTCAGGCTGCTGGCGCGGGCCAGCATATCAGCCAGCAAAGGTTCGGCGGCCGGGCTTAACAGCGCCGCCAAATCGGGTTTATCGGCATCAAGTGCCTGTCTGGCCTGCGCGTCGGTATATTGCAGGCTCTGGGCGCTCAGTCTGGCAAAACCGGCTGCGCTGACGACAAAAGGCTGACTGGCGGGCGGTGACAAGGCAAATTCAGACATCACAGCTGCTCCAGTAAAGTAGCAAAATCGGCGCCAAGCGGGCTGGTCGCCACCGCATTGCCACTTGGTTGTGCCAAGCCAGCTTTTTGCGCCAGCACACCGGCGGCCACCGCTGCTTTAAAGGCCTCTGCCATCAGCACCGGCTGGGCGCTGGCGGCAATGGCGGTGTTGACCAGCACGGCGCTGGCGCCCAGCTCCAGCGCCAACGTTGCATCTGACGGGCGGCCGATGCCGGCATCGACGATCACCGGCACCTGCGCCTGCTCGATAATAATTTCCAGCATGGCGCGGTTTTGCAGGCCCTGACTGGAGCCGATCGGCGCACCAAGCGGCATCACCGCGGCGCAGCCAACATCGGCCAGCTGCCGGCAATGCAGCGGATCGGCGCTGCAATAAGGCAACACGACAAAACCCAGCCGGACCAGTTGCTCAGCGGCCAGCAGGGTTTCGCGCGGATCTGGCAGCAGATATTTAGGCTCCGGATGAATTTCCAGTTTTAGCCAGCGGGTGCCGAGCATCTCGCGCGCGAGCAGCGCAGCATTGACGGCTTCGCTGGCGGTGCGGGCGCCGGACGTATTGGGCAGCAGCTGCACGCCAAGCGCCTGCAGCGGTGTGAGCAAATCGTCGGGCAAGCGCTGCGCCAGCGCACTGGGATGCAGCCGTTTCAGCGCCAGCGTCACCAGCTCAGTGCCGGACGCCTGTACGGCCTGCTGCAGCTGATTTGGGCTGGCAAATTTGCCGCTGCCCAGCAGCAAATGGGAGTGAAACTGCCGATCGGCTATCTGCAACATATCAACCTCCGGCCACTAACTGAAAGATTTCGACCTGATCCGGCAGCAACGGGTCTTGTTGCAGGCGGGTACTGGCCCACTGGCTCTGTGGCACGATGCGTTGGTTCAGCACAATGGCGAGGCCCCGTGTGGGCAGCTGCAGTTCATCGATTAACGTCGCCAGATCGCCGGCGGCGCTGACATAAGGTTGTTGGTTTAACATCAGCATCAGATCAGGTCCCCGTGAAAAGGTCGGCCAGCGCCGCCGGTGGTGAAGTTGCAGAAGATGCGGCGCAGCAGGCACAGGCCGGCTCGGCAGCAAGCGGATAGAGGCGAAAACCGAGCAGGCTGGCGTCGTGGCGATAAAAACCATAGTGATCCCATGGAACCTGCTGCCCTTGCAGATATTGCAGCGCCAGCCAGGCCAGCTGCTGCGCGGCCAGCAGCACCAAAGCCGGGTCGACCCCCAGCGTGCGGCAGTTTTGCAAAGCGGGAGCGCTATTCGGCAAAGCGCCGCTACTGCGGGGATGGTCATGCTGAGAGCCTTTGCGGCTGGCAGCGTTGCCGGTGTTTGCGCCGGTATTGGTGCCGGCTTCGTTGCCGCTGGCTTCTGCTGTAAGCGGCCCGCCAAACAGGCACTGATAACAAGGGCCTTGCTGCGACACCAGATACAGCTGCGCCTGCTGGCCACTCACGGCAGCACTCATCAGCGGTTTGTGTTGTTGCCGGCACAACCGGTTGAGCTGCAGCCGGGTTGTCGTGTTGTCGCTGCAGTCGAGCACCAGATCAAGTGTTGGCAGCAACTCCAGCAACTGCGTGTCGGTTGGCGCCTGCCTGAACCCATGCAGCAGCGGCGCCGGATTCATCGCCGCCAGCCGCTTAAGCGCGACATCGGTTTTGTAGCGGCCGATATCGGCGCTTTGGTAGAGCGGCTGACGGGGCAGGTTAGACAGCTCCACCCGGTCCGGGTCAAACAGCCATAGCTGGCCGACACCGCTGGCGACCAGACTGGTGGTGAGCTGTGCACCGAGGCCGCCCAGGCCAATCACCAGCACGCGGCTTTGTCTGAGCGCCAGCTGGCGCTGCTCGCCGTCTTCGCCCAGCATCAGGCTGCGGCTGTAGCGGATAAATTCGTGATCACTGAGCATGCGCGACAGCCTCCCATTGTTGACGCAGCCCGGTGCAGGCGCGCTGGATGTCAGCCGAGGCGGTGACAGCCCGCACCATGGCGACACCATCAAGCCCAAGGGCTCGAAGGGCCGGCAGATGCGCGGCTGTGACGCCGCCGATGGCGACACTGCAAAGACCGACAGCGCGGCAAAGCGCCGCCTGGCGGCCGACCAGCCACAGCCCTTGTGGAACTGACGGCATAACTTTGGTCGGCGTGGCAAACAGATGACCGAGCGCGATATAAGAAGGGCGCAAGGTCAGCGCCTGCCAGAATTCCAGATAACCGTGGGTCGATACGCCGAGCCGGATGCCGGCGTGCGCCAAAGCCTGCAGATCGGCGCCGGCTAAATCTTCCTGCCCCAGATGCACGCCATAAGCGCCCAGCTGCAGCGCCAGCTGCCAGTGGTCATTGATAAAAAGTTGCAGCTGATGCTGGCGGCCAAAAGCAATGGCCTGCGCTAAGGTGTCGGCAAGCGTCGGGTCGCTGACGTCCTTGAGCCGCAGCTGCAGCGTGTGAATGCCGGCAGCCGCAGCGGCTTTGAGCTCCATCAGACTGCTCAGCACCGGGTAAATCGCCGGTGGCTGACCCAGCGGTAAAAAGACCGGCCTGTCGCTTTGAAGCCGGGGCTTGTGACCTTGCGCAGATCCGGCCGGCATGACAGGCGGTTCTGAGTGCAGGGCCTGTAAGCCGCTGATTTGCAGTAAATCAGGTGCCTGCGTAGCGGGCCAGCAAGGCGACACTGGCCAGCCGGGCCGTGCCAGCCGATCCGCACGAGTGCTTTGCGTTTGTCGCAGCGCCTGCTGCAAATACAGGCTGGCGAGCAACAACGCATCCGGCAGTAACATGCCATGCGCCAGCGCGCAGCTGATGGCGGTGGCCAGTGAGCAGCCAGTGCCGCGCACATTGCCAGCGAAGCGCTGAGCGCTGTCGTTATGGCTGTCGCTATGACTGTCGCGATGACTGTCGTTTGGTACCGCAGCGTCCTGACGTTTCAAAGCGCACCAAGCGAACTTCAGCCGTGGCGAGCAAAGGCTCAGCGCGGCTGTCAGACCCTGCGCTGGCGGCAAATCGGCGCGGTTGGGCTGCGCCGGCCAGTCGCGCCAGAGCCCGGCAGGCAGCGCCGGCTGCAAAAACAACTGGTCGGTCAGTTGGTCGCCCTGGCCATGGCCGTCTTTGAGCCAGATGGCTTTGACGCCGGTGGCAAACAGCTGCTGCAACGGCTGTGAAGTCTGTTGCTGCGCCGCAGCGTTGTTATTAACCGCTGCGCTGTCATTGGCCGCGGCGCTGATTTGGCTTGCGACTGCGCTATCGATGTCCGCCGCTGCGTTGTTCTGGTTGGCCGCTGCGCAGGCATCGTCTGAAGCTGGCGCCAATGCCTGCGTAGGGGCGAGCAACGCTGCCAGTTGCCACAGCTCGGGCAGATTGGGCGTCAGCAGGTCGGTGATGGCCAGCAGCGCTTGCCAGTCCTCACCGGTGGCCGTCGACAATGACGGGCCGGCAGAAGCCTTAAGCACCGGGTCAACCACCAGCCAGACAGCCGGGAAACGGCGGCGAAAGGTTTGCAGCCAGCCCGTCAGCGCCCGCAGCGTCTGACCGTCGGGCAGCAGACCGACTTTAATCACCGCCGGCAGCCGCTGTGCGGCGGGTTGCGCCAGCTCGTTCTGTACCGGCTGATTTTCTATCAGTTCTTTTTCTGCCAGCTCATGCGGTGCGACGGCAGATAAGGCGCCCTGAAGTAATGCATCGAGCTGCGACAACAACACTGGTGGGCTGAGCGGATTGACCGCCAGCACCGCGCTGTCATGCTGAGCGGTCACCGCGCTCAGCACTGTGGCGCCCACAACGCCTAAATCCTGCGCGGTCGCGAGGTCGGCCTGAATGCCGGCGCCGGCACTGCAATCCGAGCCGCCAATCAGCCAAATCAGCGGTG
>CBINNO010000306.1:0-4244 GCA_966252055.1 uncultured Rheinheimera sp.
TGCTGCGCCCGTGCCAGCAAGGCGCCAAAATGGTCCTGCGCGCAAAGCTTTGCGCAGTGTTCCAGTAAACCCAGCACTTCTGGCAGCGGGCAGCGCTGCTGTGGCCGGCTAAACTGGCTGACATCAAAACCGCTGCACCGGCTCAGTTCAGCCAAATCCACGCCAAAGCGCTGCTGCAGCAAGTGCGGCAACTGGTCCATAACACCCAGGCGGACATCATTCATCGCAAAGGGCTCCGACATCTGACAGACCTTTGCATGATAAGGAAGCGCCCGGGCGGCGAATGTACAAAACTGTACCAATGCCGCCCCGGCCCGATGATACATTTTGCGACAATCTGACGGGCACAAAGCTGTTATAACCGGGGCGTCAGCGTTGCAGAAATGCTGACACACCAACGAAATGACCAGCACGCAGTGCTGACAGGAAAGGCCAGCGCAGCGCACACAAGGAGGTGGGCTGCAATGCCCTCCGTGTTTCCTTCCTTTCACCGCCCGTTTGGGCGGTTTTTTTTGCGCTTAACGTGGGATCTGCAGCAGGCAGCAGGCGCCGCCGCCGGCATTTTGTGTCAGCTGCAGCCGGCCGCCGTGCTGACTGGCAACCCGGCGCACTATCGACAACCCGAGGCCATGGTGTGCCAGTTCAGGCCCGCTGGCCTGTGTCTTGGCCGCTTCCGGCGCTGACCAGCCGGGGCCATCGTCGCTGATACAAAAACACAGCCAGTTGGCGTCGGCACTGAGACTGAGCAGCACCTGGCTTTTGGCAAACCGCAGCGCGTTACTGAGCAGATTATTCAGCGCCCGCTGCAACAACAGTTTGTCGGCCATACAGCAGGCCGGTAGCTCGCCCTGCACATCGAGTGTGATCGGAACAGTGCTGAACTGGCTGAAACGGGCGATTTGCTCACGACACAAGGTCAGCGGGCAAATGGCCTCGCGGCAAGGTTCCTGCTGTAAATAATCGTTCTGCGCCAGCCGCAGATAGTCGTACACGTTGGCTTCGATTTCCTGCAAGTTGCTGTTGATGTCCTGCCGGCTTTGTTCCAGCTGCGCCGGGTTTAGCAAGTGGCTGAGCAGCTTGAGGCGCGCCAGCGGCGTTTTGATGTCATGGCAGACAGTTTCGGCCATTTCTGCCTGAAAGCTGCCGAGTTCCTCAATCCGTGCCGTCATGTTTTTCAGCGACTGCGCCAGCGGCGCCAGATAAGAGCGGCGGCTTAACTCAAAGGCGGGCAGGCGGCCGTGGCGGATCTCGCTGAGCGCGCTCTGGCGCAGGATCTCCATGTCGCGAAACAAATGCCGGCTGATAAAAAACAGGCTGAGCAACAACAGCAGGTAAAACAAATACGCCAGTTCGAGGCGCAGCCCCTGCTGACGCGGCCAGTTCAGCTGATTGAGGCACAGCAGTTCCTGCGAGGCTTCCACGCTGCACAGCTGGATTTGGCCTTCGCTGTCGGCCAGCGGGATCACCTGCGGTTGTTGCGCCAGCGTCTGGCCGCTCTGATGGCCTTGCCAGAAACCGGCCGGGTAGATGATAAACAGCGCTTCACTGCAATCTTCCGGCCCGTCGGCGTGGCAACTGAGTGCTTTGTTGTGCTGACGCAGTTGCTGCACCGCGTCGAGCACCAGCCGCGCATCGACCGACGGTTGCTCATGGCGGCTCAGCAGCAGGTACAGCTGATTGAGGCTCAGCGCCAGCACCAGCACAGTGGCGGCCAGCAGCAGATAAAAACGCCACAGCGGGCTTTGCAGCCGCAGCAGCCGGCGGCTCATGCGGCACCAGATTGCTGGTACGACAGATAATAGCCTTCGCCCCAGGCGGTCACGACATTCCAGGCCGGATCGGCGGCCTGCAGTTTGCGTCTTAACCGCGAGGCGCGGCCGTCCATGGTGCGGTCGATGCCGTCATAAGTCCGGCCCAGGTGCTGCTGAAACAGCCAGTCGCGGCTGACCACTTTGCCCGGATGGGCGGCAAGCGCGGCCAGCAATTTAAACTCGGCGCCGGATAAATCCAGCGGCTGGTCATTGAGCCGCACTGTGCGGTGCTGCAAATCCAGCTGCAGATTGTGCCAGCGCAATTGTTCCGGCGCTGCGCTGCTTGTTTGCAGCGGGCCGAGAAACACCTGCAATTTGGCCAGCAGCAACCGGGGGTCGAGCGGTTTGAGCAAATAATCCTGCGCGCCCAGCGCAAAGCCCTGCAGCTGATGCTTCAGCTGGGTCTGCGCGGTCATAAACAGCACCGGGCCGGTAAAACTGGCGCGAATGTCGCGGACAAAGTCAAAGCCGCTGCTGCCGGGCAACAGTACGTCACACAGCAGCAGGTCAAAATGCTGGCTGCAAAGCTGCGCCCGCGCCCGTTCGGCATTGCTGCACCAGGTCACGCTGTAGCCTTCCTGTTGCAGCAACTGGCAGGTCAGCCGCGCCAGCGCCGCGTCGTCTTCCAACAATAAAAGGTGAGGTTTCATCAGAACAGGCTCCAGCTTAGCCGCCGTGGCTTGATGGTGTCGGCGTCTTCCAGTTGCTGCATGCGGCGGATCACTTTGTGTTGCAGCACTTTGCCGCTGCTGCGCGCACGCAGTTCCAGCACCAGATTGGCGCTCAGCGTCAGTGCCAGTTGTAACTGCTGTTGCCGGCCACAACCCAGTTCGGCGCCGGTATCGAGACGGTACAGGCAAGCCTCTTGTGCCTGCTGCCAGCGGACACTGAGCTGCACCTGACAAGGGCTGTCGTCGTGCACCACACAAATGCCGGGCGCCACCTGAAAAAACAGCGTTGGCGGCGGGGCGCTGTCCGCCAGTACTTTGCCTGGCAATACCAGCCAGCAGAATGCTGCCAGCAGCAGGCCGGCGTGCTGCATCCGGCAGGCAAACCGTATCCAACAGGCAAACAGCTTTCGACAGGCGTACCGCATCCAACAGGCGAGCAGCCCGCGGCGGCTGGCGAGCCCCGCAAGCGACGGTTGAGGATGACAGGGGAGGCGCCGGCTTACCATTGCAGCGTGACTCCGCTAAACCAGAGGTCTTGCTGCAAATCGGCGATATACAGGCTGTTGCGGTTGGCGCTGGGTAAAAATTCGCGCCGCCAGTTGGCGACAAAATCCAGCTGGTCAGTCAGGCGCAGCCGCACGGCAATTTTGACCGACGGCAGCCATTGGCTGCCGGGCGCATACTGATAGGCTTCGTTGCGAAATTCGCCGCGCCACAGGCCGAAATAATAATTGCTGTACTTGCTGTCGAGCCGGCGCACACTGCCGGTCAGTTCAACGCCGGCGGCCGCGCGTTGCCAGCGCCAGCTCAGGCTGCTTTGCCATTCATTGCCATGATGCACCTGGCTGACATCCTGCGAAAAAGCGCTGCTGAATTGCCAGTTGTCGTGGCGGTAATAGACAGTGGCGCCGGCCAGATAACTGAAATGGCGCCGGGCCGGCTCAATCAGGTCGGCAACGGAATCGCTGTGGCCGACTGGGATCGGAATGGGTAAGTCGGTGCTGACCAGGCCCGCCAGCACGGAGTTTTTCAGCCCGCTGCCACGGGTCAGCAAGGCATCAAAACTCTGCTTACCGCTGAGATCCAGCGACCAGGCCGGCTGCTCCAGCAGATTAAAGCCGACATCGAGGTTTTCCAGATAAAAGCGGTCGTAATACAGCTGCCAGCGTGGCAACAGATGAAAACGCCGGTCATCGCCCTGATGCAACACGCTGCTGTATTCGCCATAACCCAGCCCCAACCGCAGCTGCGTTTGCAGCTCAGCAGCAGCCGCGACGTTACTGAGCAGGCACAGCAGCGCCAGCAGGCCAACCCGGCGCAGCAGGGATAGGCTTTGCCGCGCGAACCGGCGGCGTAGCGCTGGCTGGCGCACGCACCAGCTACGCAGTACTGGCCAGCTGCGAAGCGCTGTGCGCGGGTAAAATATCTGGGTGAGGGCAGTCATGGTGTTCGTTACAGTCAAAGAGGGTGGCGACAACTTAAAAAAAATGTACACAGTCGGCCCAGCCACCGCAAGCACCAACAGAGCAGGCGCCACAAAGGACAGTCACCAGCCGCTAAATACATGAAAAACATCAGATTAGTTAACTTCTAATCTTGCAGCGATTAACCTTGTTTGCATTTGTCAGGCAACAAGGAACAACAGCCCCGCCAAACGTCGGCTTTGCTGCAAAATTGCGCAATTGATTGTCAGGATTGATATTTTGCTTGCAGGCCGTCTTCGGCTTTGTATAATGCGGATGTTTACCCCAGCAAGACCCCC
>CBINNO010000307.1:0-4210 GCA_966252055.1 uncultured Rheinheimera sp.
AACAGCGCGATGCCGCTTATCTCAACTTCGACCCGGAAATGCTGCGACGTCGTGATGCCGGCCATATTACCGACGACAGTTATCCGGAGTTCTGGCGCCAGGGCAATCTGACGCTGCCGCTGGAGTATCATTTTATGCCGGGCGCGCCTGACGACGGCGTCAGTCTGTGCATTCCGCTGGCGCTGCTTAATCAGGTTGAAGAACAAGGCTTTGACTGGTTGATCCCAGGCCTTCGGCATGAATTGCTGGTGGCCTTAATCAAATGCCTGCCCAAGCAATACCGGCGCAATTTTGTGCCAGCGCCTAACTATGCCGACGCGCTGCTGCAAAGCATTCAGCCGGCCGATGGCCCTTTGCTGGCGACGGTGACACAGCGGCTTAAACGCATGAGTGGCCTGACCATTCCGGAAGATGCCTGGGAGCTGACCGAACTGCCGCTGCATCTGAAGATGAATTTTAAAGTGGTGGGTGAACAGGGCGAGCTGATCGCGCAGCACCGGTCGCTGGCACTGTTAAAACAGCAGTTGCAAGGGCAGGTGCAACAACGGCTCAGTCAGGTGGCGGAGCAGGGCATCGAACAGCAGCGGCTGACGGAATGGAGTTTTGGCGAGCTGCCCAAAGAGTACGTCAAGCTGCAGGCTGGTTATGAAATCAAAGCCTTCCCGGCGATTGTCGATAAAAAAGACAGCGTGGACATCGTGCTGCTCGACAGTCCTGAGCAGGCATCGGCTGCTTCCAGATTGGGCCTGCGCCGCTTGTTGTTGCTGAATTTACCGTCACCCGTGAAATATCTGCAGGACAATCTGCCCAACAAAGCCAAGCTGGGTTTGTACTTCAACCCCTTTGGCAAAGTGCTGGAGCTGATTGATGACTGCATCGCTGCCGGTATAGATCAGTTAGTCGCCGAAGCAGAATGGCCACAGAACAGCGACGCTTTTACGGCGCTGCGGGACCAGGTCCGTGCTGAGCTTGGCGATACTGTGCTGCAAATAGCGCTGAAAACAGAGCAAATTCTCAGTATCGGTCACGATATCAGTAAAAAACTGCGCGGCCGGCTCGATTTGGCGCTCGCGTATGCCAACGCCGATATCAAGCAGCAACTCGACAGCCTGCTGTTTAAAGGGTTTGTCAGCGCACATGGCGCGGCACGGCTTGATGACATTCGCCGCTATCTGCAGGCGTTACAGAAGCGGCTGGAGAAATTACCGGTCGACCCGCAGCGTGATCGCTTAATGATGCACGAGTATCAAAAAGCAGCGGATGCTTATCAGCAGCTGCTGGGGAAATTTGCCGGCAAAACCTTGCCTGAAGCTGTGACGGCTATTCGCTGGATGTTGGAGGAACTCAAAGTGTCGTTGTATGCACAGCAATTGGGGACACCTTACCCGGTGTCAGCAAAACGGGTGCTGCTGGCCGTGCAGGAACTAAAGTGACGACTGCAGCTCGCTTGTGCTTGGCAGCTTTATCAGCTACATAAATTCAGGGACAGCAACAGGAATGCATCATGGCTGAAGTCTGGCAAAAGTCCGCACCACTTAAGGTGTTACTGGTTGACGACGAAGCATTCAATCTGGAATTGCTGTTGTTGGCCTTACCTGAGCCGTGTTTTACCCTTCGTTATGCACCGCACGCACAAGCTGCTTTGAGCCTGATCCATGACGAAGCACCGGACCTGATTTTGCTCGATATCATGATGCCCGGCATTACCGGGTTGGACTTGTGCTTACTGCTCAAGCACAACCCGCTGACCGCCGGCATCCCGGTGATTATCTTGTCAGGACTGGATTCTCCGGGTGAAGTCCGGGCCGCGTTGGATGCGGGTGCGCTTGGTTTTATCGGGAAGCCTTTTTCTGCCCGTCAGATCCGCAGTCAGATAGAAGACCTGCTCACACTGTCTGAGACATTGGCTTTACAGGCTGGCCAGAAAGATTTATAACAACAGGGTTTTGCCTGAGCTGGGGTTGTTGATGCTGAACCGAAACGACAAACGTAATTACTTCCGTATGATGGTCAACACGGAACTGCAAATGATGATCAACGATCCGGAATGTGGCAGAACCCTGACCGGTATTTGTCGTGATTTAAGTGCAACAGGCATGGCGGTTGAAGTGGACGAACCGCTTGAAATGGGCACTTTGCTGCACTTACGGCTGGAATCGATTAACAGCTCTGTGGCGCCACTGGATGCTCACGCCAAAGTGGTGCGCTGCAGTCAGGAAGGCGATGATTTGTATCAGCTCGGGCTCACTTTCATTGAACTGAATTAATTGGCAAGAGCAATGGTTCGTTGCCTGGCCGGCATTATTTCATCTGATATGGCCGTTTTTTAGCCGGCTGGCTGTCAGAAACCGTGACAGCGCAGCCGCTTTTCATTAGGCTGTGCATCAAATCAAGAACCGCCGAATTCAGCCCTCATGTCCTCACCTCAGAATTATTCCACTTTACGCAACTGGTTAATCCTGCTGCTGCCGTCTTTGCTTGGTGTCTTTTTGTTTATGACGCCGGTGCCTGCTGAAAAAGGCCTGACGATCCCGGTTGCTTTGATGGCCAACCAGCTTAAAGCCGCGCTTGGTGACTGGATGCCGCTGGTGCTCGCCAGCATCGTCAGTTTGTCGGCGCTGGCAACGCTCATCGTCAAGTTGTGGCAGCCGGTAGCACTGCCAGTCGGGTCTTTCCTGCACAAATTGCTGGCACCGGGCTGGGGTTGGGTACTGGTCCGACTGCTTGGCGCTGTTGCTGCGCTGATGGTGATCACGGGCGTTGGGCCACAGATGGTCAACAGCAAGTCGACCGGGGCGCTGGTTTTTTATGATTTGCTGCCGGTTTTACTGTGCGTGTTTATCTTCGCCGGCTTATTGTTGCCGTTGCTGCTTAATTTCGGCCTTTTGGAGTTTATTGGCACTTTGATGACCAAAATCATGCGGCCGGTCTTTCGTTTGCCCGGGCGCTCGGCGGTCGACTGTATCGCCTCCTGGATTGGTGATGGCAGTGTGGGCATTCTGCTGACCAGCAAACAGTACGAGACAGGTTTTTATACTGCCAGAGAAGCCGCCGTCATTGGCACCACATTTTCTGCGGTTTCTATCACCTTTTGCCTGGTGGTGTTGGGGCAGGTCGGGCTGGAGCATATGTTCTTACCCTTTTATGCCACTATTTGTACCGCCGGCCTGGTCGCCGCCATCGTATTGCCGTTTTTGCCGCCGCTTCGCAACAAGCCTGATACCTACATCGATGGGTATGATCATATGCGGGCTGAGGGCGGGCAGTTTAACCAAAAGTCGGTGTTTGGCCGCGCTTTAGCACATGGCTTACACCGCGCCAGTCAGGCCCAGGGCGTTCAAGCAACGCTGAAAGAAGGGGTCCACGCGGTCGTCGATATGGTGATTGGCGTGCTGCCGGTCATTATGGCCGTCGGCACTGTCGCCTTGATTGTTGCCGAGTACACGCCGGTATTTTCCATTTTGGGTGCGCCTTTTGTCCCTGTGCTGGAACTGCTGCAAATTCCGTATGCCGAGCAAGCCTCCAAAGCGATTCTGGTCGGTTTTGCCGATATGTTTGTGCCGTCAATTCTGGTGACGGAGATCCCAAGCGAACTGACTCGTTTTGTGATTGCGGCGTTGTCAGTGACGCAGCTGATTTATATGTCGGAAGTCGGTGCTTTGCTGCTTGGCAGCAAAATTCCGGTGACTTTACTGGATTTGTTTGTGCTGTTTTTACTTCGCACCATCATCACCTTGCCGGTGATTGCGCTGATGGCACATTGGCTGTTCTGACGGCCTTTCAGATATAAAAAAACGGGCGTGATGCCCGTTTTTTGTCGGTTTATCGCTGATTACTTGCGAAACTGCACGCTGAAGGTCACCGGCACCACCAGTTCAATCCGGTTCAGTTTGGCGATGTCCTGCAGCTGTTTCACACCGCTATCCAGTTTAAAATCAGCCGCTTTGATGAGCAAAGGCGCTTTGGTGTAGGCCAGCACTTGCTGGTCGGCCAGTTTGACCAGTTCAATAGCGGCGTTGACGTTTTGGGTCTGGCCGGCGATGGTCAGGCTGAGCGCGACCTGCTGCTGACTGACAGCGCCGCTTTTCAGGCTTTTAACCACAGTCGGGGCAATTTTACCTTTGGCGGTGATCAGCGGAAAATCCTTGGCTTTGAACAGATGTTCCAGCATCCGCTCATTACGGATGGGGATCAGCGTGTCGAGGCTTTG
>CBINNO010000308.1:0-4186 GCA_966252055.1 uncultured Rheinheimera sp.
TGGCCGCCGTGCTCGCCCACGAAATCAGCCATATCACCCAAAGACATCACCTGACGGCGATCGAACGCAATCATTCCATCGACCTGCTGCAGAGTGTAGCCGTTGTCGCGGCGGACTATCAGGCGAAATCGGGCAGCAGACCCAGCGCCCAGGCGTACCAGAATCGCCAGATCGCACAGTCCGTGCTGCAGGCTGGTCATCAGCTCTATACCCAGGGCCTGAGCCGGGATGATGAACTGCAAGCCGACGCGGCGGCGCTGCAACTCTGTGCCCGCGCCGGTTATGACCCTTTTGCCTTCGCAGCGGTCTTGCAACAGCTTGACAGCGTCAATGCGCAAAGCAATGCCATGAGCCTGTTGCTGGCAACCCACCCGGCGCCTGCCGACCGGCTCAGTCAATTGGAGCCAAGGCTCGAAGCCCTGGCCAACAGCGGCGGGCAAACGCTGACGGCACGTTACCGGCAGGCACTGACACGCTAAATCACGACAGCGCTGACTGACTAACTTCGGCCATCAGACCTGCTGATGGCCAAACTCCGCCATGAATATCTGCCAGAACACCATAAAAAGCGCAGCGACCAAAGGCCCGAGCACAAAGCCGTTGATGCCAAACAGGCTGATGCCACCGATGGTGGAAAACAGCACCACATAGTCCGGTAACTTGGTATCCCGGCCAACCAGCAAAGGCCGCAGAATATTGTCCGCCAGTCCAATCACCAAAGCACCGTAAGCAATCAGAATAGTGGCCGGCCACCACTGACCTGTCGCATATAAATACAGCGCGACCGGAAACCAGACCAGCGCAGCACCAATGGCCGGCAACAGACTTAAAAACGTCATCACCACACCCCACAGCACCGGCGCCGGAATATCCAGCAGATAGAAAATAAAGCCACCCAGCGTGCCCTGCACCACTGCGACCACCAGATTGCCTTTGACTGTCGCGCGGGTCACTTCGGCAAACTTAGCCAGCAACAGATGCTCGCGCTCGTCACCGAGCGGCAAAGCCTCCACCAGCAGATGCAGCAGCTTTGGGCCGTCACGCAACAAAAAGAACGCCAGATACCACATCAGCGCGATATTAAGAAACAAGCCGGCCGCGTTCTGACCGATCACCAGCATCTCACCAGCCAGCAGCTTGCTGGCCGCCATGGCAAACTCGCTGAGTTTCTGGCGCAAAGTGTCGGTATTGATGCCAAAGTCCTGCAACAAGGCAACCTGCGCCGGAAAGGCAGATTTGACTGCATCAATCATTTTGGCCGGATCGACTTCGCCACTTTGCAGCCGGCCATAAAAACTAATGCCTTCCTGCACAAAAGAAGCGCCAATCGCCAACAGCGGCAGCACCACGACCAACACGGAACACAACAAGGTCAGGAGGGCCATCCGGCCTCGCTTGGGCGAAACGCGGGTCAGCAGCCATTGCTGCAAAGGATAAAAAATCACGCTCAGTGTACAGGCCCAGAAAATGGCGCCCCACAGCGGTTCCAGCACCCAGCCAAACGCCAGACTGACCACAATCAGCATCAGCAGAAAAAATCGTTTTTCCAGTTCTGCCCGCATGTTACAACTCCTTATTCCGCCCGTTGCGAGCTTTGCTGCAGTTTCAGATAATTCAGCGCGGCGCGCAAGGCGCCGGCTTTAATTGGTTTTGCCAGATAAAGCATACCCGCCGCTTTGGCACGGGATGCCAGATCCGGTTCAGGCGCGGCTGAGACCAGCACTGCCTGCAGCGCCGGCGCCTGTTTTTTCAGTTGCTGGTATAACTCAAGCCCATTGAGCCGCTGACCCAGCTGATAATCGACAATCAGGATATCAGTCGGGCACGCTGCAGCCAGCACCTGTTCAATATCCGACTCGCAGCGGACATCGCCCAGTTGCCACTGCTGCAGCAAAGTACTGAGCGCATCCAGATTGGTTTCATCGTCATCGACACAAAGAATTTGCCAGCCGGCGCTGGCCGGCACGGGCGTCGCCGGTGCTGTCGCAGTGGCGACAGACTCAGCGCTGACCGACCCGGTTTTATCCAGCGGCACTGCCAGACTGAAACAGCTGCCTTTGCCGGGCGTCGAGCGCACCTGCAGCAAATGACCAAGACTTCGTGCCATTCGCTGCACAACGCCAAGGCCCAGTCCGACGCCCTGCTGCCCACGCGCGGTCGCCTGGACCCGGAAAAAATCATCGAAGATATGGGCCAGGTCCTGCTCATAAAGGCCAGGGCCGGTGTCCCAGACTTCAATCCACAATAAGTCGCCACGCCGGCGACAGCCCAGCAGCACTTTGCCACTTTGCGTGTATTTAATCGCGTTACTGAGGATGTTCTGCACGATACGGCGCAGATAAGTCGGATGACTCATCACCTGATAATGGCCGGCGCGCAACCTCAGTGTTAACTGCTTTTGCGCCGCCAGTAACTGCATCTCGTCCGTTAACTGTGCAAGCAGTGCCGACACATCCACCGGGCTTATCGGAAAATCCAGTTTGCCTTCATCGAGCCTGGCGATATCCAGCAAAGTCGCCATCAGCTCTTCGGTCGCTTTTAAACTGTTATCCAGCTGCCCGAGCAACTGCTCGCCTTTATCTGACTTCTGTTGCCCTTGCAAGGCCGCAGCGAACAGTCTCGCCGCATTGAGCGGCTGCAAAATGTCATGACTGGCCAGCGCCAGAAAACGGGTTTTGGAGGCATTGGCCGCTTCAGCTTCTGCCTTGGCCTGCAGCAACTGTTGTTCGGTGGTCCGGCGCAGTTCGATTTCGGCCAGCAGCTCGGTGTTGATCTGGCTGATTTGCGCGGTTCTGTCGCTGACCCTTTGCTCCAGATGCTGTTTGGCGCCAGCCAGCGCCTGCACCGCGGTCACGTGCTCTGTAATGTCGGTAAAACTGGTGACAAAACCGCCGCCTGGGATCGGATTACCGCGAATTTCAATGACAGAGCCATCGGGCCTGACCCGCTGAAACACATGCGCAGTGCCGTTTTGCAGGTGCAAAATACGTTTGGCGACATGTTCATCGGCGCTGCCGCTGCCGCATAAACCACGCTCGGCATTAAACCGAACTATGTCGGCGATGGCGCGCCCGACCCTGATCATGCCTGGCGGATAATCAAACATCTCCAGATATTTTTTATTCCAGGCGACCAGCTGCAAATCGCGGTCGACCACGCTGACACCCTGGCTTAAGTTTTCCAGCGTCGAGAACAGAATTTTGCGGGAAAACTGAATCGCCTCCCGGGTGTCGTCAAACAAGGTGACCACGTCTTCAAAGGCAAAAGAGCGACCTTGCAATACAGCGTTGACCATGGCTGCGGCGCTGGAAGACCCTATTACGCCGGCCAGTTCACGCTCGATGTGACGCAGCAATGTCGGATGCGGCACGTCATCCGCCACCGGGCGAAAACCATTGCGCTGTTCAAACTCATCAAGCGATTCACGCACCCGGCTGGCACCGACAAAACGTTCCATCAGCGTCAGCACATCAGCGCAACTGGCGGTCGACTTTCTGAACATTTTGTGGTCGTCCGGCAGTGGCAAATTCGGTTTGACAAAAGCCACCGCCTGCAAGCGGTCGTTCAGATCGGCCTTATGCAGCAAAGAGCCGCCCATATAGGCCAGTATGTTCAGGCCCAACGACCAGAACACGCCATGCGTCAGCGGGTCCAGCTCCACGCCAAGCAGCGCCGTTGGTCGCAGCCAGTGCCAGCCAAACAGGCCATGGCTCAAGATCCCCGGACTCACCAGACCGACACTGACCAGTTGCGGCAACATCAGACAAAAGAACCAGCTGATAAACCCAACACCGACCCCGGCATAAACGCCATACGCATGGCCACGCTTCCAATAGAGCCCGCCGAGCACAGCTGGCGCCAGCTGAATAATCAGCGCAAAGGCCAGCAGCCCGGTTTCCGCCAGCTCGTAGTTCTGCGCAAACCAGCGGTAATAGGCCCAGGACAGCGTCATGACTAACACGATCATCAGCCGGCGAACCCGTAAAATGAGCCGGCTGTAATCGGCGGTCTGCCGGTGAATTTCCCGATGGCGCAACACCGCCGGCATCACCACGTCGTTACTGATCATGGTACTGAGCGCCAGCGTGGCAATGATGATCATCGAGGTCGCCGCCGAAAACCCACCGATAAACACAAAAGCGCTGATGCTCTCCCAGCCCTGACTGGCTGGCAGCAACAACACAAA
>CBINNO010000309.1:0-4120 GCA_966252055.1 uncultured Rheinheimera sp.
CCGCCGTCGACACAAAGGTCGACACCATTGATAAAGCTGGCATCTGGCCCGGCCAGAAACACCGCGGCGCGGGCAATTTCTGCCGGTTCGCCCAAGCGGCGCAGTGGGATCTGGCCGGCGATCTGTTGTTCCAGCTGGTCCAGCGCACTGGCATCGACGCCGAGTTTGTGCAGGATGGGGGTGCGCACCGGGCCTGGGCTCAGGCAATTCACGCGGATCTGCCGCGGCGCCAGTTCAGCGGCAAAGCCACGGGCCAGCGACCGTAAAGCCGCTTTTGTCGCGGCATAAACCGTATGCCCCGGCAGCACTTTAAAATGCGCAATCGAAGAAATCAGCACCACACCGGCCCCATCGGCCAAAAGCGGCAGGCATTGTTGCAGCAGCAAAAAGACGCCTTTGACATTAGTGGCAAACAGTTCGTCATACTCGGCGCTGCTGACGGCATGCACCGGATTAAGCGCGATAGTGCCGGCGTTGGCGATCAGCATATCCAGCTGACCAAACCCGGTGGCAACACGCTGGCTGAGCGTGCACAGATCGCTGGTTTTGGTCATGTCGGCCACCAGATAACTGGCCAGCGGCCCCAATTGCCGCTGCGCTTGTTGCAGCGTGCGCTCATTGCGGCCGGTGATCAAAACCCGGGCGCCTTGCGCAGTCAGACGCTGGGCTGTGGCCAGCCCGATCCCGCTGCTGCCACCGGTCACCAGTGCGGTTTTACCGTCAAGCGGTACTGACTGCGGCTGGTGCAGCGGCTGTGAGTGGGGTGTTGTGTTCATCTTGTTGTTGCTCCAAATTGGCTGAATCAAAACTGGGATCGAAGCGCTGGATTTTGCTGAGCAACCGTTGCCGTTTTTGCTGCAACGCGGCGATTTGCTGTTCAACCGCCTGCAATTTTTGGCGGTGCAACGTCAGACAAAGCGCCATCTGGCTGGCATCTGTCGCCAGTTGCTGGCGCATCTGCCACAGCCTGGCAATTTGTTTGATGCTAAAGCCTTCCGTCGTCAGCTGATTGATCCAGGCCACCTGTGCCACAGCGGCGCTGTCAAACTGACGATAACCATTGTCGCCGCGCTGGCTTGGCAATAAGCCGGCCGCGTCATAATGACGAATGGACCTTTCGCTGACGCCGGTTTTACCGGCAAGTTCACCTATCCGCATCACGCCTCCCGATAGCCATGGTAACGGCCTGACACTAGTGGCAATGTCAAGCCCGGTTTGCAGTGTAGCCAATTCAGTGGCAGGCTCAGGCCGGAATTGGCCAGGCGCGAATTGGCTCTGGCTCCAGTGCGGCCGCGTCGGTATGCGCCGGTTCCACAACAGCCGCTGCATTTGTCAAAACCGCTGGAGCCGGGGCAGCAGCCGGGAGCGCCGCGTGATCCACCGACGCTTTCAGCAAAGCCGTCAGCAGTTGCTGCAGCAGTGCGGTCACCTGTTGATTGGCTTGTTCCATTTGCTGCAGGCTGGCGGCGGCCTTCGGATAGTTGCCGCTGCTGTACCAGCGCAGGGCGTTTTTGGCCTCCTGGTGGACGGCTTCGTGAGGCGCTTCGATTTGGCGGTAAATCGCGGCGGTTTGGGGTTGGCTCGCCAGCTGATGGCGGCTGAACCATTGGCCGAGCCGGCATTGATTTTCGTCTGGCAAGGCCGGCATCGCTGCCAGCGATGATTCCCTGCGACCTGCTGCTGACAAAGCCGGCACGCTGGCAACATCAGAGGCAAAGCCTGGGCTGCCAGAGCCAGCGCTGGCACGGACCGCAGACTGCGGCGCCAGCGGCTCGCCAAACAATTGCTGATACACCTGTAGTTTGAGCGCCAGTTCCTGCAGATTGGCCAGTTCGACGTCAAACACCAGGCTGGCTTTGGCGCTTTGCGCGGCTGACTGTTCGATATGATGGCCCAAATCGACCACATGCTGGCGGCTTTGCCAGAAGCTTTGACCCAGTTGCTGGTTTTGCGCCGACAACAGCTGCATACGCGCGGCGGTGTGGTCGATTTGCTCGCGAATGTCATTCAGTGCATCCGCAGTGCGTTCGGTGGCGGTGCTGGTGTCGGCGGCCAGCTGGCGGATCTCTTTGGCGACCACCGCAAAACCGCGGCCGTCGTTGCCGGCGCGTGCCGCCTCGATGGCCGCATTGAGCGCCAGCAGAGTGGTCTGGCCGGCGATGGTGCGGATCCTCTGCACCACATCGCCGACCGCACTGGCCTGCTGACTGAGCCGGTGCAGCGAGTCAGCGGTTTCCTGTTGCAACTGCTGCTGGGTGGCGAGCAGGGCGGCGCTGTGTTCCAGCTGCTGACGGTGCTGACGGCCGAGCGTGCACAGCCCGGCGGCTTGCTGCTGTTGCTGTTGTAAGTCGGCCGCGAGCAGCAGCATCGCTTGGTCCAGCTGGTTCACACTGGCGGAAAAACGGCTGAAACTGCCGGCTGCGCTGCTGTGAAAAGACAGCAGCTGCTGACGCTGTGCCAGTTGCTGTTGCAACTGGCTGATTTGTTGCTGTGCCTGCTGTTGCATGTGTGTCCGCTCGGCAGTGGCGGCGGCCAGTTGTTGCTGCAGCTGTTGCAGGTGCAGCGCTTGCTGTGATGTACCAAATAAGCGGCGCCAGTATCGGATCAAAACACCCATAAAAACCTCCAAAAAGCAGACCCGGCCTAATCGGTGCGTCAGGCCGGGTCCTGCCTGTTACAAATCGCTGTGTGGGCCAAACACTTCGTAGTGAACGCGGTCAGCCGCCACACCAAGCGCCAGCAACTGGTCTTTGGCAAACTTCATAAAGCCGGTTGGGCCGCATAAATAAAACTGGCCTTGCGCCAGCGGCAGCTGGTCTTTGAGCAGGCTCAGGTCCATCAGGCCGCTGAAGATGCGCGGGTTTTGTAAATCTTCGCTGCTGGCCTGCTGATACCAGCTGTACGGCTGCAGGTTGTCTTGCGTGCGGGCCAGTTCGTTGACCCGCTTTGCAAAAGAGTGCTGCGCCTGATTTTCGCAGGCGTGCAGGAACCACAGTGGCAGGTTGCGGCCGGCGGCGCTGATGGTTTCCAGCATTGACATCATTGGCGTCAAACCGACGCCTGCGGAGATTAACACTGTAGGATCTTGCTGATTTTTCAGGAAAAAATCACCAGCCGGTGGCAGCAGTTCCACCACGTCGCCCACTTGCACTTCGTCATGCAGATAGTTGGACACGAGGCCCGGCTGCGGCGCCAGTTCGCGTTTGACGCTGATGCGGTACGACTGACCATTGGCTTTATCCGACAGCGAATACTGGCGAATTTCGACATAATCGGCATGCGCCGGTTTTACTTTGACGCCGAGATACTGGCCAGGCAGGTAAGCCAGCACCGGGCCGCCGTCGAGTGGGACCAGTTCGAAGCTGCAGACCAGTTCAGACTCCAGCGTTTTAGCCGCCACCCGAAAGGGCCGCGGGCCGTACCAGCCGCCGGCACCTTGTTGTTTGTCCTGGTAAAGGTCGCGCTCGCGGCCAATCAGAATACCGGCCAGCAGCGCGTAAGCGGCGGTCCAGGCTTCGGCCACTTCCGCGGTGAAGGCGTCGGGCGCCAGCTCTTTGAGCGTGCAAATCAGATGATGGCCGACGATGTCGTAGTGTTCGGGCTGGATAAAAAAGCTGGTGTGTTTGTTGGCGACGCGCTCGACCACTTCGGTCAACGCGCCCTGGTTGTCGATATGTTGGGCATAAGAGGCCACTGCGCTAAAAAGCGCAAACTGCTGGCGGCCGTTGAGCTGATTGCTCATGTTAAAAATGTCTTTGAGCTCCGGATTGTGGCTGAACATCCGGTTATAAAAATACTCAGTGACCGCCACGCCGGCGGATGACAGCAGCGGCACCGTGCTTTTGACCAGCGCGATTTGGGTGGGGGTGAGTGTAATGGCAGACATAAAAACCTCGTAAAGTTGCATCAGGGGGTTGGGTTAAAAAACTGGGTCGACGTTGTTTGTGAAACCTAAATGGTGGTGAAAGCAAAAGTCTTCTGCGAACGCTTGCTTGACGTGCTCAGCCCGGCCGGCCGTCCAGCCTGGCGCGGCACAGCACCGGCCAGTAACGCTGGCAAAACAGAGCAAAAGCGACCAGCCACAGCAAGCCACTGGCCAGCCAGAACAGGCCGGGCGACA
>CBINNO010000310.1:0-4075 GCA_966252055.1 uncultured Rheinheimera sp.
AGTGCGGTCTCATTGTCATTGGCGGGGTGTGCCTCGACGGCATCGAATACGCAGATAGGCTGTACCGCCGGCGCTGTCATCGGGGCTGTAATTGGCCATAAACTGGATAAAAAAGCCGGTGCTGTGGTCGGCGGGGTCCTTGGGACAATGGTCGGTTGTGGCATTGGCCATTATCTCGATGAGCGGGAAAAGAAGCTGGCGGAGCTGGCCAAACAAAATCAGCTGAACACCAGTTTTGAGCGCGTCAGCATGGATGCTGAAAAAGGTGCTGAGTTTAACCGCAACGCCACTGAAAACGTGGTCGCTTCGGCTGTTGCCGTCAGCACTGAAAAGCCGTTGTTTGATACCGATAAAGCGAGCATTTCCGATCCGGCGCAGCTGGAGCGGTTACGCACTTTCCTCAAAGGTTATCTGGCCAGCCTCGACAGCCAGTCGAAGATTTATATTGTTGGTCATACCGACGCGACGGGCAGTGCCGGCCACAACCAGCAATTGTCAGAAGCGCGGGCCCGCTTTATTGCCGACCAGTTGGTGGCGCTTGGGGCCAAACCAGAGCAGCTGTTTTACGAAGGGGTTGGTGAGAATCAGCCGGTCGCCAGCAACGACAGCGAAGCAGGCCGCGCCAGCAACCGGCGTTTTGAACTGCACGACGTCCTGACCACTGACAAAGCCAAACCTGTGACCGCCAGTCAGGTGGCGACTATTTCGGCAGCGAAAAAACAGCGGCTGGACAATGTGGTCAATGCGGTCAGTCGCGATGCCAAACCCAAAGTGTCGGCCAGCACCGCCAAAGCACCGCAACCGCCGGTTGCCAAAAGTAAAAAAACCACTAAACCGGCCAAACCGGCCGAGGTTGCCACCAGCAGGCAGGACCCACTGGGGCTCGGTGGTGTGCCATTGTCCAGTTTTAATCTGGACGTGATTGCCAAACTGGGTTTTGCCGAGCAACAAAGGGGCTTGTTTTCAAAGGCCTACGCCAGTGAGTTGCCTATCCAATCCTGTGCTTATGCCGAGCCTGTGGTGCAATCAAAGTTACGCGCTTACACGGGGCAGGACATAGTTGCCGCCAATACCAGCGATTCGTTACCGAATTTGTACGGCACTATGTGGTGGGCTAAGGTCAATACCACCGGTGTGGCGCTGGGCCCTGTCGGTATCGACAAGGACAATCTGCAACCGACCCGGCAGCCGAAGTTTGAGTTTTACACCAACTACAAAGGTGGCAACGTCAAACCGGATATTTCGGTGCCGGTCAGCGTCGAAACCTATCGCGGTCAGGATGCCGTGTTAGTGCGGATGTACGCGAAGCAGGAAGATACGCCGTTCCGCTGCTCGGACGTGGTGTTTTCCACCAAAGGCGAAGCCCGCACCAAAACCACCGGCGTGATTTATGCCGACAATGGTCAGTTGTTTGGCCGTGAGGTCGAGTTGTCGCTGGTGAAGATTTAACACAGAAAAATAACAAGGAATATCAATGGAATTGCAATCATTTTTTGCCGCTTACTGGCAAGTGCTGAGCCTGATCCTGGCCACTGCGCTGGTGCTGAGTTATCTGGCGTGGATGAAGTGGGATGCGGTGTCGCTGTGGTTTACCAATCTGAAATACCGCATGCCGCTGTTTGGTAAGCTGAACAGCCTGGCCAAAGACGAATCGAATGACGGCCGCTGGTTCAGTTCAGAAACAGTGGTGTGCGAAGATTACGCCGTCCATTTTGAACGCTACGAAGCCGACGGCGATTATTACGACCGCTGCAAAGAATATCTGGCCATCATGGGTGAATCGGGCCGCAGCGCTTTGTCCTGGTACCACTATGTCGGTCTTTTTGTGGTGTTGGTGTTGGAAGCCTGGGGTTTTAGCTATTCAATGGCCGGCTTCGTCAACCTGAACGCCAGTGAAAACACGGCGCAAATTATCGCCACAATTCTGGCGATTGCGTTTGCGGTGGTGCTGGCCTTTATGACGCACCGGATGGGACATCAGATGTATGAAAACAGTCTGATCCGCCAAATCCGCAACTCTTACAACAGCGACCGCAATCCGGACAAACCGGACAATCTGGATGTGGTGCTGAGTGACCAGACCATTGAAAAATCCAATGACGAGCAACAACCGGCCTACATGCGCCGGCTGGCGCGGATGAAGATTAACAAAGGCCGTGAATCTTATGGTTTTATCAAAGCGACCATCGCTTTTATTCTGGTGATTGCTTTGATCATCACCGGCGTGCGGGTGATGGTACTGAAACAAGTGCAGGCGCAGGATGCCATGTGTCTGAGCGGTCAGACCGCTGTGGCCGGCCAGTCGTTTGACGCCATGTACAGTGACGCCGCTTCGGCGCCGCCAACCGGCGTGGTCGAGCAGGCGCGCGAGGCCGTCGATGAAGGCGAAAATGAAGTCTGTCAGGCAACAAAGATGGGCAGCTGGTTTACCTTCGGCATGCTGGCGATGTTGTTTTTGGTATTGCAGGCCTTCGCCACCTGGGTTGCTTATGCCACCGGGTTTGCCGGCAAAGAATCTTCGCATGCCTGGGCTTCTGTGCGTCGCCACAGCACCCGCCGGCAGTATGAAAATTTTGTCCGTCAGCAGCAGGATGTGATTGCCCGGCTGGCTGACCGCACGCTGGCAACGCTGGCGGCCAAGATGAGCAAATCACTGGCGCAGACCACCACGCGTAATGACACGCAGCAATTGATGCGAAGTGCCAAAGACCGCACCTTCCGCGCTTATATTCTGCAAAAAGGCCGGGAAGAATCGCAGCGCGAAAATGAGCACGAACAGACCAAGGTTCTGCGCAGCCAGCGCAATGAAGAGATCAAAGCAACGCGCCGGCCTGCGGCTGAGCCACTCGCCGCCGCGCCGGCTGCCGCGCCTGTTGCCGCCGCGCCTGCTGCCAGTGCGCCGCAGCCAAATGTGGTCCAACCAAGTGTGGCTCAACCGACAGTCCCGGACGAGGATGCCGCCATCGAAGCGCAGCTGTTAGCGGAAGCCGAGCAGGCCAAGTCAGATGCCGAACTGGAGGCCGAACTGCTGGCCGAGGCGCGTGCAGCCGAAACACCAGAGCAACGGCGCGAGCGGATCCGGCAAAAACTGATTGCAGAAGGAAAACTGTCCTCATGAGAATTGCCAAACTCAGTATCTTGCTGGCCAGTTGCGCTCTGGCTGGCCTGGCGACTGCAAAGGCCAGTGCCGCGCAGCCGGGCGATGTCCCCAGCTGCTATGACGCGCTGCAACTGACCGAACACAAACCGGCGGCGGCCAGCCGCCATCTGGTAGTGATCGTCGACCAGACCGCCCGGCTTGATGATGCGCTGAAAAAATCAGTGCATCAGCAGGTCGACCAGTTTGTCGCAGCAGGCGATCAGGTGCAGCTGGTGGCGTTTAGCGCCAATGCTCAGGGCAAATATACCGACCTGGTCTACAAAGGCTGGTTCGACAGCCCGCTGCCGGCTGCGGTGCGCAACAGCATTGGCAAAATGACGCTGAACAAGTTTGACGCCTGCATGAAAGCGCAGCCCAAAGCCAAAGGCAAACTGCATCAGAAGCTGCGTGAAGCTTTTGGCGATGGCGCTACCGACTTCCCGAAAACCGAACTGATTGGCAGCCTGTTGCAGGTCAGCACTGAAGTGCTGGGCAGCACAGGTGAGGGCCGTAAAGTGGTGCTGATTGTCAGCGACATGCTGGAAAACAGCAGCATTACCAGCTTCTACGCGAAAAACGCCGTGCGCCAGATTGACAGTGCTGCCGAGCTGGCGAAAGTCAGTAAAGCTGGCCTCAGCGGTGATTTTGCCACTGCCGATGTGTATGTGATTGGTGCCGGTTTTGTCGGCAAAGGCATGGCCTATTCGTCACAGCAGGCGCTCGGCAGCCTGGAAAGTTTCTGGCGTGCGCTGATTAGCCAGCACAACGGCCAGTTAAAACAGTTTGGTAAACCACAATTGTTAAGCCCGATGCAATAAGTGTGGCCTGGCTGGTGAACCGATAAAAAAAGCGAAGGAAATCCTTCGCTTTTTTGTCTCTCTGCTGACAGCACCGCCCGCCGGTTGGCGTCAGAGTGCCACGTTTATACCCAGCCAG
>CBINNO010000311.1:0-4049 GCA_966252055.1 uncultured Rheinheimera sp.
TCTGTCGATATCCTCCTGCTGGTTGACTGCCATCACATCTGCCCGGCTGGCAACGCATTCGGCTGGCTGCAAAATGACGTGGCGTATTTAAGACTGCTTTAAGACTGGCTGTTTAGGCTGAAGATCTGTGAAGTTCCGCGTGGATCTGTCTGTCTATGTCTGTTTCTGTTGTTGCACCGCCGTTGTACGCGGTCGAGTCCCTTCCCGTCGCCGCGCATCAGCCGGCTTTTGCCTTGTTGTGGCAACCACTGTCAGTGGCGGCGCTGCTGTTTTATCTGAGTTATGGGCTGGATCTGGACCACTGGCTGGCCGGCGTCTGGTATCAGCTCGAAGGCGGCCGCTGGGCGCTGCAGCAACACTGGCTGACCGAAGACGTGCTGCACCGCGGTGTGCGCAGTGTCAATCAGCTGGCGGTTGCGGCATTGCTTGGTTTCAGCGTGTGGCAGAGCTGGCGGAGCCGGTTTGAGCCCGCGCGGCGCGAGTCACAGCGGCCGCTTTGGCTGTTAACCAGCGCAGTGGCGCTCAGTCTGGCGCTGGTTGGTCTGCTCAAACACAGTATTCCGATGGCATGCCCTTGGGACTTGCAGGCTTTTGGCGGCACGCTGGCTTTTACCGGTCTGTGGCAGGCCTGGCCGGCCGGCCAGGCCCCCATTGCCTGTTTTCCGGCCGGACACGCCAGCATCGGTTATGCCTGGCTGGCGCTGTATTTTTATGCCAGACAGCAACAAAGCCGCCATGCCCGCCGCTGGCTGCTGGCAGCCCTTGCTGCCGGTGTGGTGCTCGGACTCACCCAACAACTGCGCGGTGCGCATTTTTTGTCGCATGACATCGTCACGGCCGCCTTGTGCTGGACCGTCAGCTGGACCTTGTTTCGTTTTGGCATTGCCCGGCCTGTTGTTACCCCCCGGCGGGCATCTCTGGGCGCACAGGACAAAATGCCTGCTGTCGCCGCCACAGAAGGATCCTGTGAATGAATCAGCTGTTACAAAGATTACCGGCGCTGGTGCTGCGTTTACCTGTCTTAATGCTTCGCATGCCGGCCCTAATGCTTCGCATGCCAGCGCTGTTGTTCCGTCGTCAATCGGCCAGTTTTGCCCTGCATCCGCTTTGGTATGCCTTGCTGCTGGCACTGGTGACAACTGCCGCTTTTCACGGCCCTTTACTGGCGCAGGTGGCCAGCCGGGTGCCGGGCCAGTGGACGTTACAGCTTACGCTGTGGCTGCTGGTGCTGCTGCTCAACAGTCTGCTGTTTGTGCTGTGCAGCCTGCCACGGCTACAAAAACCGCTGCTGATGGTGCTGGTACTGAGTGCCGTGCTCAGCCACTACTTTATCAGCCACTTTGGCACTGTGATTGACAAAGCCATGCTGCAGAATGTGCTGGAAACCGACGCAGCGGAAGCGGCCGGATTACTGAATGCCGATTTAGTGCTGACCCTGGCAGCCTGGTTTGGGCTGCTGCTGTGGTTGCAGCTGCGGGTACGGCTGTCTTACCGGCCCTGGCGGCGGTACGCCGTGCAGTGGCTGGCTGCCGTGCTGGCGGTGCTGACATTGCTCGGCGCGCTGGCCGCGACACAGTTCAGTACGCTGGCGCCGTTTTTCCGCAACTACCGGGATGTGAAGTTTTTCGCGCTGCCGTTAAGCCCGGTGGTGTCGGCGGTGTCGCTGAGCAAACATCAGCTGCAAAGTTATTTCCCGCAACAGTTTCAGCTGCTCGGCACTGACGTGCAAAACACCAGACCGGCCGCGCCGGCCCGCACTCTGGTGCTGGTGCTTGGTGAAACCGCCCGCGCGGACCATTTCCAGCTGAACGGTTATGCCAGGCCCACCAATCCGCAGCTGAGCCAGCTGCCGGTGGTCAGTTTCAGCGCCGTCAGTTCGTGCGGTACCGCGACCGCGCACTCAGTGCCTTGTATGTTTTCAGCACTGGGCCGGCTGCAATACGACGAAGACGTGGCGAAAAACAGCAGCAACGTGCTGGATATTCTGCACAGCAGCGGTGTAGACGTTTTGTGGCTGGACAACAATTCTGGCTGCAAAGGCGTGTGCGACCGGCTGCCGGCGAAGATGTTGTATGACGAAGTGGCGTGTCGCGAGCAGGGCCACTGTGCCGACAGCGTGTTGTTAACGGCGCTGCAGCAGGAACTGGCCCGCCCGCAAACCCAGGACCGCATCATTGTGCTGCACCAACTGGGCAGCCACGGGCCTGAGTATTACAAACGCAGCAGCGAAACCGCCAAAGTGTTTGGCCCTGAGTGTCGCAACAAAGAACTCAATCAGTGCAGCGCGGCTGAAGTGGTCAATGCCTACGACAACAGTCTGCTGGCGACCGACGCGCTGCTGGCAGGCGTGATCCACAGCCTGCAGGCGGTGCCACAAGCCGCCATGTTGTATGTCTCAGATCACGGCGAATCGCTGGGCGAAAACGGCGTGTATCTGCATGGTCTGCCGTACTGGATGGCGCCTAAAGCCCAGACCCAGGTGCCGTTGATTTGGTGGATGAACGGCAATTTTGCCGAGCAGCAGCGGTTGTCCGCCGAATGTCTGGCCCGTCAGGCCGCCGCGCCCATCAGTCACGACCATTTGTTCCACAGCCTGCCGGCGCTGTTCGACCGTCAGAGCAAAGTGTTTGATCCTGCAATGAATTTATTCGCGCCTTGTCAGGGTGCGCGGAGGTCATGATGTGCAACCGCCGGTCGTTACTCAGTGTTTTCGTGCGCCGCTCCCTGTACTGCAGCTTGCCGCTGTGTGGCTGGTACAGCCTGCAGGCGCAGGCCGGCGACAGCCCGCAGCAGGTTGAACCAGTCAGCTCCGAGCTGTTTTGCCAGTGGTCGCGCCAGCAGAAAAAGGCGACGGCGCAAGCCGCTGAACCCCAGCCGGCAAGCGGGCCTAAGGTCAAAATTGGCCGCATCCTGATCGATCCGCAGCCGATTTTCCCGCCGGCTGATGACAACATCTGGCTGCACGACCTGGCCAACTGGGCGCACGTGACCACGCAACCTGGCACCATTGAACGTGAATTGACGCTCAAAAGCGGCGAGCTGGCGGACGCCGCCGATCTGGCTGAAGCGGAGCGGCTGCTCAGGGACAAATCTTATCTGCGTGATGCGCGGGTGCGGTTCAGCCCGACCTGCAATGCCGATCAGAGCCAGGATGTCATTGTCACCAGCTGGGACAACTGGAGTTTACTGCCGACTTTTGGTTTTGGCCGCAGTGGCGGGCAAAACAAAAGCACGCTCGGCTTTAAAGAGGACAATTTTCTCGGACTGGGGGTGCGCACCTCGCTGCGTTATCAGAGTGATGCCGACCGCAGTGGCTACGAAATCAAAACCATGTTGCCGCTGGCGCTGACCGGTCTGGCCGACTGGCAACCGGCGTGGTTTGACCACAGTTATCTGAGTGCAGAGTGGACCAACAATGATGACGGCCATCTGGGCCAGCTGGTGCTGGATAAACCTTTTTATCAGGACGACACGCCCTGGATGTACCGCTTTGAATGGCTGACCGATGTGCAGCAGACGCAGGTACGGCACAACGGCGCACTGGAAAATACCTTTAGCACTGATCATCGCAAACTGGAGTTACAGGTTGGCCGGCTGCTGAGCTTTGCCGATCAGACCTCCTGGCGGCTGATCGGCGGCATTTTGGCCGAAGACTGGCTGTTTGCGCCACCAGACCCGGCATTACAGGCGCTCTGGCAGGAAGGGCTGTTCAGCAGTGGTTTTACCGCCGCGCTGCCGCTGGACCGCAGCTGGCGTTATCCCTTTGTCGGCTTTGAATATAAAGAACATGCTTATCAGGTGCTGAGCGACATCCTGTTTATCGACAAAGCCGAGGATGTCAATTTTGGTGCCCAGTACAACGTGCGGCTCGGCGTACAAAGCAGCCGGCTGGCCGATGATGCCAGTCTGGGTTACCGGCTGCAGGCCAGCGGCAGCAAAGGTTTTGGCGATGCGCATCATTTGTGGCTGCTGAGCGGCAACCTGGATTATCTCAATGGCCTGCAGGATGGTGATTTTCGCCAGCTGAAACTGGCCGCCGAGCAGTACTG
>CBINNO010000312.1:0-4047 GCA_966252055.1 uncultured Rheinheimera sp.
CTTAACGCTGAGCGCACGCGCGGCAACTGCATCGCAGTTGACGTCGCTGCGGCCGCAGGCCGCAAGTGCCACGACTAGTTAGCCGAGAGCCCGGATAAGGGCAACGCGAAAACACCAACAACGCCGCACGCGCAAATTTAAAACTTGCCCCGCAAACATCTGACTTTTGCAGCTTGCTGCCATAAAGCGCTGAGCGGAACCTGTAAGCAATTCGTGAACACCAAACTACCAGAAGGGAAACGGAGAACGCAATTTCCGTTTGCACTTTACCCGAACAACGAAATGCCCGAACAAAGCCACCTCCCTAGTGTTGGTTGCGAAACCTGCCGAAAACTTTAAAACCGATTTACGGTTAACGCCGCGCGCACGGGCGACAAAAACGCGTTAGCGGGTAACTCTCGTATTTTTAACCAATTGGCAATGCGAGAACATCTCTAAAATTTAGAGAGCTGTTTCAGCTGCGGTCACCGAAAAATCCGCTTTCAGTGTAAAGCAGCGATTCGGCCATGATCATTACACTCGTCAGCAAAAATGGCACAAACCCTACTCCCAATATCACTCAATGTCCTCATCATCGACAGTACCAGTAACTTGCTCGGCTTCCATTTCAATCTGGTGCCGGGTCCACTCAGCAGCAACAGCTGGATCGGCAGCTATCCGTTTTTCAATTTCCAGTGTTTCACGGTATTCGGCTGCTTCGGCCTGTAAAGTCCAGGCGGCTTCGTGGCCTCGTTCTTCGATATGAGATTTGATATCACTGATACTCAGGCGGAAGAATTCTTTGCGTGGATTTACTTTGTTGAGCTGGGCGCGCAGGAAATAACGGTGCAAGTCGCGTTCCAGTGCCGGTGCATCTTCGCTCCATATCATCGCGTGCACATCAAACGGGAATGGCACACTGGCATCACCCAGTTCTTTAACCCGATCTAATGGTTCAAGGCGGCGAGTCATGCCAACCTTATAGACGTTTTCGCCGAAGGAGCCCAGATTCGAAATAATGTACACATGACCAGTTTTGGTTTGCTGAGCCATCGACAGTGCGCGCTGATTTTTCGTTTCAGCATCAACCAGTTTTTGCTGCAATTCAGCCAGCTTCGCTTCAAATTCAGCGCGTTGATCTTCACTGGCTTTCTCCAGTTGCGCCTGCATTTTTTCTAGCGCTTTTTGGATAGCCGCTTCTTCTTTTGCAGCATCTTTGATGGCTCGTTCGTATTCACGCCGGGCTTTTTCTTCTTCACGGATTTGTTCACGAATGCGCCGCTGTTCTTCTTTTTCCTGTTCGCGGATAAGGTTTACAGCGGTCAGCCAATGCAGTTCATCAATGCGAGATTGCAGATATTCCTCGGTGATACGGGCGTTGCGGAAGGCTTTGCCATTGTGATTAACCAGAGCAAACGCATCCCGGATCTCCGCTTCAAGTTTTCCAAAATTGTCGGTTTTGGAGCGGGATAAAATGGAATCAACTTTGCCGTTAAATGCATCGGTTACAAAGTGTATGGCAGTTTCAGCACGATGTTTTTCGACGTAGTCACAAGCAGCTGCACGCTCTGAGGTGACCATCAGTTTGGTGCGTTCGCAAGCGCGTTTAAGTTCCTGCCCCGCATCTTTAAAGGCATACATCTCTGCTAGTTCATCTAACAAACCATAAGTTGGTTTGAGATGGGCGTCACCATAACCTTTCACAGTATTCTTCAGCGCTTCTATTACCGCTTCTAACCGATCAGCCTCTTTCAGTGCACGATACGCATCACCAGCAATATCTTCGGCATTTTGCTGCGCTTTGCTGATTATGGCTGCAGCCTGAGTGTTGGCTTCATCAATGGCAGCCTGTAATTTCTCACGCTTTGCTTTGGCATCTGCGTTGGCTTCGCGCTTAAGAGTTTCGGTGTAGATATTGGCTTTTTCGGTGATGAGCCCAGCCTCATGATTGGCGTCTGCTATCAGCTTACGGACCCGGTTTTTCGCTTCCTCGTCGTTGTAGGCGATGGTCGCATTCAGACGTTCAAGTTCCAAGGCTACGTCGCGGATATTGCTGAAACGACTTAGCGATTGGATCTCAGCAGCGAGCTGTTCGTTTCTGGTTTCGAGTTCACTGATTATTTGGCGGGCTTGGTTAGCGCTGGCTACTTGTTCCTGGATAACTTGCTGCAGCTCATTGCGTTCTGCAGTCAGTGCCGCAACTTGTTTAGTGAGCTTCGAATTCCATTTGAACATGGCCCGAAGGATCAAAACGAAACTGATACAAAGACCGATGATGATAAGAACGCTGTACTGCGCATTTTCCATTGCAAACTCCTTTTTGCATTTTGTACCTGTTTACGCAATTTTTGTCTATTGCTGCAAACAGATAAATAGGAACTTTTCACGCGTTCGACACAGAACTCTGCTACGAGATAGCATGATTGCATTCTTGTAATTGTGAAGGGTTTGGCAATACAGATGCTGCCCGCACCAGGTCGGCTAGCAGATTGGGGCAAAGGTCAAATTATTGGGTAGTTGCAGCGATGCGAGGTTCAGACTTGGCACAATCACGTCACAATGAAGGCACAATAAATAAAAAAACCACTTGAGTTGCCTCTAAGTGGTTGATTTATATGGCGCACCCGTCAGGATTCGAACCTGAGACCTCTGCCTCCGGAGGGCAGCGCTCTATCCAGCTGAGCTACGGGTGCGCGACGGCGGCCATTGTATTGTGCCTGTTGGCGCTTGTCCAGCCGCAAAGGGCGGGCTTTGTGCTCTTTATCAATTGATTAGCTATTTTTTGACCAGCCGGTGCTATCGGCGCGGTCTGGTTGCCTGCAGGCTGCAGCTACTGTCAGTTGTTGGTTAAAACCGGCGGCAGCGTCAGCTGGCTGGTGCTGAAAACTTCTGATGGCGCTGCAGACTGATGCTGCAGATTGCTGCTGCAGCTTTGTACAGGAGATTTGTGCTGGATTTCTGGCGGATTTCTGGCGGATTTCTGGCGGATTTCTGGCTATAGTCAATTGCCGCCGGCTTTTGGAGAAAAACCTCTTGTCATTCAGCCACTTTGTTTCTGTTTCCGCCCCTCGCTGCCGCGTGCTGCTGGCGAGCCTCAGCGCCCTGCTGGCCAGCGCGGTGGCACCCAATGCGGCGGCATCCGATGCGGCGGCATCCAACGCGGCAGCAACCAGCACGGCGGCGCAGGACCAGACGCCGGCGCCCCAGAGCCTGCTGTGGCTGACCGAGCATGCGCCTGGCCCCAAACTGCAGGTGTTGGATATCAACGACAGCACTTTTGAGGTGCTGGCCAGCCAATTGCCGGCTATCCCTGTGCGTCAGCAGCAGGCCAGTATCCGTCAGGTGCAGGAATTGTTGCAGGCGCGGCCGGACGCCTGCGTCGGTAACAAACTGGTCACCGCCGAGCGCCGGCAGTGGGGCCTGATCAGTCATCAGCCGCAGGTGGTGTTTCCGGGCCTGCGCTTGTTTGTCCGCGAAGATTCCGGTTTGTTATCGGTGCTGCAGCAACGCAGCAAAGACGGCAGCCTCAGCGTGCGGCTGCTGCTGGCCGGCACGCAGCGCTTCCGGCTTGGTTATGCCGCCGGGCGCAGTTATGGCGAGCAGCTGGATAAGCTGTTTGGCACCAATGACAGCCAGCGTTTTTTATGGCCCAGAACCGGCCCCGACCAGGCCGGCGGTTTGCTGCAGATGTTAAGCCTGGGCCGCATCGATTTTTTGCTGGAATACCCCAACGTAGTCAGTCACTACTGGCGACAATTGCCGGACCCGCCCCAGCTGCAAAGTTTTGCTATCGACGAATCGCCGGCCGTGCTCAAAGGCCATATCATCTGTGCGGACACGCCGCAGGGCCGTGCGCTGCTGAGCCTGCTCGACCACACCATCAGCGTGATGTCGCACCGGCCCGAATATCTGGCGGCGCACCTGCGCTGGTTTGAACCGGCCATGCAGCCGGCGGTGCTGGCGCTTTACAATCAGGCTTATGGCACCCGCTTTCAGCTGCCGGCGGCAACCGAGGCCGGCAAACCTTAGCTGTTTATGCAGTTTTTCTGATATAAAGCATGGATAGCC
>CBINNO010000313.1:0-4041 GCA_966252055.1 uncultured Rheinheimera sp.
ATCGGTCAGATAGGCGGCAAATCGCGGATGGTCTTTGAGTTCAAGCGCCAGCAGGCGAACATAATGCTGGGTTCGGCGAATGTGATTGCCGGTGTCGTTGTCACGGGTTTCGGCCAGCGACGCCATCGCCAGAATCGTCACATCCTGCAGCGCCAGCACTTCACGCATGCGCTTTTGCACTTCCTGTTCAAGATAAGCGTTTTTGTCGCGCAGAAAATCAGCAGCCGCTTTGAGCGCCAGCTGAGTTTTGACCCGCGCCAGCAACAACGGCGGACTAACTGGTTTGGTGATGTAATCGACAGCGCCCAAGGCAAAGCCTTGCTGTTCGTCGTCGCTGCCGGCCATGGCGGTCAGAAAAATCACCGGGATGTGGCAAAGTGCAGGTGCCGCTTTGATGTGCTGGCAGACCTGATAGCCGTCCATGCCGGGCATCATGATATCGAGCAGGATCAGATCTGGCAGTGGGCCCTGCTGCAAAATCTGCAGCGCTTTTTCGCCGCAATTGGCGACTTTGACCCGATAAAGCGGTTTGAGCAGACTGGCCATCAGCATCAGGTTATCCGGCGTGTCGTCGACCACCAGAATGACGGCTTGAGCTGCGGGGGATTGCGGCGTGTCCATGTCATCTCCTTGTGCGCATTCAGGAGCACTGCCTGCCGCAACCTGACGGCGGGCTGTTGGTGCCCGGCCGGCAAGCCAGGCAACCAGAAAGAAATCCATCAGCGGCAACCGATGGATTTTTCCCTAAGATTTAAACTAGCAGCTGATACTGAAAAGAAAAGGCGGCTTTGTCATTTTGCCACGCGGCAACACCGGACGATGCGGCGCCAGTTGCTGTGGTGACATTTGCTATGGCACCAGCGGATTTGGCACCAACAGAGGTGGCGCCGTCCGCTGACAAGATGCACTAACCGGTCAGTAAGGTGCGCAGATTTTTTTTCAAAGGCGCGCTTTGCAGGCGGGTTAACAAGGCACTGACGGCGCGGACCTGCAACCAGGTGGTCAGCAGCGCGGCACTGCAAATCAGCAGGTACTCAGTGCCCCAGCTCTGGGCCTGCCACAGCTGGACGTAAAAAATGTGCCACAGATAAATCCAGATGCTGTTGCTGCCGGCAAACAACACCAAAGCGCGCAGATGCAAACGGGCAAAAAGCGCCAGCAGCTGACTTGCAAACAACCACAGCAGCATTGCGCACATCAACGCATAGGCCAGGTAATAATGCTGCGGCGGATACTTAAACAGCTGCGTGCGGACAAAACCGTCTTGCTGCAGATATAGCCAGCCGCCAATCGCCAAAAACGCGGCCGCCGCCAAGGCAAACAGCCGCCATAAAGAGCCGCGCGCCAGCGCAGGCACGCGCAGCCCCAGCGCAAACACCAGCGCATAAGGCCAAAGGAAAAAGACGGTATTGAGCATCAGTGCACGCAGCGGGCCGCTGAGCGCCGGCACCAGCAAAGCCATCAGTGCTTCATAAGCCAGATACCACAGTGCCAGCACCCGCCAGTACAGCGCATCCGACTGCTGGCGCAAATGATAGCGATACAAAAACGGCGCGATCAGCGCGACCAGCAAAAACACCCGTATAACCCAGACATAGCCAATGCCATCAAGCAGCAAATAAGAGCGCACTATTTTTTCACCAGACGGCAAATCAATGGGCACTTGCCAGCCCCATTGCAGCAGAAACAACAAGGACAAAAACAACCAGACCGGAAATACCAGCCGTTTGACGCGGGCCCAGACATACTGGCCATAAGATTCGTTGCGAAAGGATGCGCTGAAACTCAGCGCCGACACCAGCACCATCAAAGGCACGTCAAAATTGCGCAGCTGCGCCAGCCAGGCCGGCGGATAAACATGCGCCAGCATCACCATCATCAGGCCGGTAAAACGCAAAAAATCTATGCGATCATCACGGGCCGCTTTGGCCATCGCGGGGGCTGCGCCTGGCAAAGGTCCGGGGGAAGTAGCCGGGTTCATCTGAAAACATATCCTGTCTGACACTTTGAGCCAGCTTCCCACACCGCTGCAGGCTCTGCAAGCACGACACTCTGGCTGGCGAAAAGGCTTTGAAACCCGTCGGGCAGTGGCCGGCATCCGAAGGTCCACCAGAGCGATGGTGCAGCTTGCGCTGTTGAGTCCAGGGTTTGGAACGCGTAGGTCTCCCGCCGGCAGCTCCGCGCCTTTGCTGCTTACCGGTGCAAGTTTAAATTTGCTTGCTAATAATTAGCCTCCTAACTATAATCACCGCAATTTAGTTAGCTTCCTAATTATTAGGAGTGTCATTATGAGTTTTGAAAGTATTGGCCTGCAAATTCACCTGTTGTCACGCCAGTGGCGCAGCCTGCTCGACCAGACCCTGGCCCCGCTCGGATTTACCCAATGCTCCGGGGTCGCGCTGGTGTGTATTGCGCAGCATCAGGGCCTGAGTCAGACCGAACTGGCGCGTCTGCTCGGCATTGAAACTCCGTCATTGGTGCCTGTATTGGACCAACTTGAGAAACAACAGCTGATCCGCCGTCAACCGGGCGAAACCGATCGCCGGCAAAAGATGCTGTATCTGCAACCTGAAGCGCTGGCGCTGGTGGAACAGATCAACAATCGCCGTCAGGTGCTGCAACAGCAGATGCTGACCGGACTGAGCGCCGAGCAGCAAGCCATATTTCCGCAGCTGCTGCACATGCTGGTGGCGCGTAGCAGTGAACTGCTGCAACAACAAAAGGAGTCCGTCTGATGAGTGCCGAACAACTGTTTCAGCGCTGGGTGCGCTGGACCCTGCTGGCATTCGCCGGCTGCTTTGGTTATTACCTGCTGGCCGACCTGTTTATGCCACTCAGCACCGACAGCCTGATGCAGAAATACGTGGTACAGGTCGCGCCTGAAGTGACAGGCCGGGTGAGCCATGTCGCAGTGCGCAGCAATCAGTTGGTACAGGCCGGCGACTTGCTGTTTGAACTCGACGGCGAAAGCTACCGGTTGAAACTGCAACTGGCCGAACTGCAATTGGCGCAGATGCAACAAAAAAATCAGCAATTGCTGGCCAGTATCGACAGTCATCAGGCCAAAATTGCTAAAGCCAAAGCGCAGCTGCAACTGGCCAGCCAGGAAGAACAACGCGCCCGCCAGCTGCGCGCGCAGCAGTTGATCTCTGCCCAGCAGCTGGAGCAGCAACAAAGTGTACGTCAGCAAGCCGAAGCTGAGCTGGCCGCCGCGCAGGCTGCACTGGCAGAGACCAGCGCAGAAATGGGCGCAGCCGGCACCGAGCTGCTGGCGATTCAGCAAGCGCGCACCGCAGTAGATCAGGCCAGGCTCGACCTGAAACGCACGCAGGTGTACGCATCGGTCGATGGCGTAGTCAGTGACCTGCAGCTGGAAGTCGGCACTTTGCTCGCCAGTCAGCAGCCAGTGCTGGCGCTGGTGTCGTCGCAGCAAAGCTGGATCAGCGCCGCATTTCGGGAAAAAAGCCTGCTGCATGTCGCGCAAGGCACACATGCGCTGGTGACTTTTGATGCACTGCCAGGCCAGGTATTCAGCGCCCACGTGCGTGACATCGATGCCGGCGTCGCCAGCGCCCAGGGCAAACCGGACGGTCAGCTCGCCAGCGTTGAAAGTTCAACCCGTTGGGTACGCGATGCACAGCGGCTGAAAGTCAATCTGGCGCTGGATGAGCAGACGCCGGCGCGACTGGTGGTGGGCTCCCGCGCCACAGTCCAGTTGCTGCCGGACGCTGAAGGCCTGAGCGGTACGCTGGCGGGTTTGCAAATTCGGCTGATCAGCCTGCTGCACTATGTCTATTGAGCGCTTATTGAGCATTTATTGAGCGTTTGCTGATTCATCTGGCGATGTTTATTGATTCGTTCAGTGAACTATCTGGCGGTGTCTGCCAGGTCATCTGAGGCTGTTGATTGAGCTGACGCCATAGTTTGCCAGCGCAAGACCGCAGCTTTGACCGGATAAAGACGGCGCTAGTTGCCGCGCCAGTGCCGCTGATGCCAAAGCGCGGGTTGCCCCTGAGTTGATACCGGAGGAAAGTCTGATGT
>CBINNO010000314.1:0-4036 GCA_966252055.1 uncultured Rheinheimera sp.
ATGCATCAGAGATCGAAGTCGCCAAAATCGGCACCATCAACTTCATTGTCGATTTGTCCGACCAGATACGAGCTGATCTCAGATTCCTGCGGGGCAACCTGCACATTGTCTGAAACCAGCCAGGCATTGATCCACGGAATAGGGTTCTGAGTGGTGCTGAAAATGGGTTTCATACCAATGGCGGTCATGCGGTTATTGGTGATGTACTCAACATACTGGCACAGGATGTCCTTATTCAGGCCAATCATCGAGCCGTCTTTAAACAAAAATTCTGCCCACTCTTTTTCCTGCTCAGCGGCACGACGGAAAATGGCATAAGCCTGCTCTTCGCATTCTTTGGCAATTTCGCCCATTTCCGGGTCGTCCTCACCGGCGGCCATAATGTTCAGCATGTGCTGAGTACCGGTCAGGTGCAGCGCTTCGTCGCGGGCAATCAGTTTGATAATTTTGGCGTTGCCTTCCATCAACTCGCGCTCGGCGAAAGCGAAACTGCAGGCGAAACTGACATAAAAGCGAATAGCTTCCAGCACGTTAACCGACATGATGCACAGGTACAGTTTGCGCTTCAGTTCACGCAGACTGACGCTGTAGCTTTTGCCATTCACCGCATGCTGGCCTTCACCACACAAATGGTACAGATTGATGGATTCAATCAGGTCGTCATAATAACGGGTCACTTCATCAGCCCGCTCGATGATTTTTTCATTCAGCAGAATGTCGTCGAACACTTTGTGCGGTTCTGTGGTGATATTGCGGACAATATGCGTATAACTGCGGCTGTGGATGGTTTCGCTGAATGCCCAGGTTTCAATCCAGGTTTCCAGTTCCGGCAGCGATACAATCGGCAGCAACGCCACGTTTGGCGAGCGGCCCTGTACCGAATCCAGTAAGGTCTGGTACTTCAGGTTGCTGATAAAAATGTGTTTTTCATGATCAGGCAACTGTGCATAGTCGATGCGGTCTTTACTGACATCCACTTCTTCCGGCCGCCAGAAAAAACTCAGCTGTTTTTCGATCAGTTTTTCGAAAATACCGTATTTTTGCTGGTCGTACCGTGACACGTTTACCGGGTTGCCAAAGAACATCGGCTCTTTCAGCTGATCATTATTGGTTCGGTTAAAAGTGGTGTAAGTCATGTCGAATCTCAGAATATTTTTATCAGTGGAATGGATCTGCAACAACAAAGCGGGGCATAAGGCCCCGCATATCCTCGTGTTAAATCTTACAGGCGCCGCCGGCACAACCGTCGTCTTCGGCCGCTGCTGCAGGTTTGATGTCTTCCTGCATATCGGCCGCACCATCCCGTGTATTGTGGTAATACATGGTTTTGACGCCAAGTTTGTAGGCCGTCAGTAAGTCTTTCAGTAACACCTTCATCGGCACTTTGCCACCGTCGAACTTGGCCGGATCGTAGTTGGTATTGGCAGAAATGGTCTGGTCGACAAATTTCTGCATAATGGCGACCAGGCTCAGGTAACCGTCGTTATTGGGCATATCCCACAGCAGTTCGTACTGCTGTTTCAAACGCTCATACTCCGGCACAACCTGCTTCAGAATGCCGTCTTTACTGGCTTTAATACTGATGTGACCGCGCGGTGGTTCAATGCCGTTGGTCGCATTGCTGATCTGAGAGGATGTTTCTGATGGCATCAGCGCCGACAAAGTCGAGTTACGCAGGCCATATTGCACTACATCTTTACGCAGCTGTTCCCAATCCAGTTGCAGTGGTTCGCTGCAGACTTTGTCGAGGTCTTTTTTGTAGGTATCAATCGGCATGATACCTTCGCTGTAGGTCGTTTCGTTAAAGAGCGGACAGGCGCCAAATTCGCGCGCCAGCTTGTTCGACGCCTTCATCAGATAATACTGAATCGCCTCAAAAGTGCGGTGCGTCAGGCCATTGGCGGAGCCGTCTGAGTATTTCACGCCATTTTTTGCCAGATAGTAGGCGAAGTTAATCACGCCAACACCCAGCGTACGACGGTTCATCGACGCAGTATGTGCGGCCGGGATTGGATAATCCTGATAATCCAGCAGACTGTCGAGCGCACGGACAGCCAGCTCGGCCAGCTCTTCAAGCTCGCTTAAATCGTTAATAGCGCCCAGGTTAAATGCGGACAGTGTACACAGCGCAATTTCGCCGTTCGGGTCGTTGACATCATTCAATGGCTTGGTCGGCAGCGCGATTTCCAGGCACAGGTTGCTTTGACGCACTGGTGCGAGTTTGGGATTAAACGGGCTGTGCGTGTTGCAATGGTCAACGTTTTGCAGATAAATGCGGCCGGTCGAGGCACGCTCCTGCATAAATAACGTGAACAGCTCCAGCGCTTTCATCCGCTTTTTGCGGATAGAGCCATCGTTTTCATACTTGACATACAGCTGCTCAAACAGGTCCTGATCTTCAAAGAAGGCATCGTACAGGCCTGGCACGTCGGAAGGACTGAACAGCGTGATCATTTCATCTTTGATGAGGCGCTGATACATCAGGCGGTTAAACTGCACGCCGTAGTCGAGGTGACGTACGCGGTTCTCTTCCACACCCCGGTTGTTTTTCAGCACCAGCAAACTTTCGACTTCCAAATGCCACAGCGGATAGAACAGCGTGGCTGCACCGCCGCGCACACCACCTTGCGAGCAGCTTTTTACTGCGGTCTGGAAGTGTTTGTAGAATGGAATACAACCCGTGTGAAAGGCTTCACCATTACGAATAGGGCTGCCAAGCGCACGGATCCGGCCGGCGTTGATACCGATGCCGGCGCGCTGACTGACATACTTCACAATAGCGCTGGACGTCGCATTGATCGAATCCAGACTGTCGCCACATTCAATCAGTACACAGGAGCTGAACTGACGGGTCGGCGTGCGCACGCCGGACATAATCGGGGTTGGCAACGAGATCTTGAAAGTAGAGACGGCATCGTAGAAGCGACGCACGTAATCAAGCCGGGTTGCTTTGGGATAATTGGCAAACAGGCAGGCTGCCACCAGAATGTACAGGAACTGAGCGCTTTCATAGATTTGACCGCTGACGCGGTTCTGCACCAGGTACTTGCCTTCGAGCTGTTTGACCGCGGCGTAGCTGAAGTCCAAATCGCGGTTGTGCACAATAAAGCTGTCTATCTGATTGATTTCAGCTTCTGTGTAGTCGGCCAGGATATGCGGGTCATATCTTTTGTTCTCGACCATCTGCACGACATGGTCGTAAAGCCGTGGTGGTTCAAACTGGCCATAGGCTTTTTTGCGCAGATGGAACACCGCCAGCCGGGCCGCCATATATTGGTAATCCGGCGTCTCTTTAGAGATTAAATCCGCGGCCGCTTTAATCACTGTTTCGTGAATGTCTTCAGTTTTGATGCCATCGTAGAACTGGATGTGTGATCTCAGTTCAACCTGGGACACGGACACGTTTTGCAGGCCGGCTGCCGCCCAGTCAAGCACACGGTGGATTTTATCGAGGTCCAGTGGTTCGCGGTGGCCGTCTCTTTTGGTTACGTGTAATGGTTGGTTCATGCTGAAAACGTTCCGTCTTGGTTGTAATTTTAAACTGCTGACCCGGTCAGATGCCAGGTTGCTTGCCGCTCTGGTACAGCTTCGCGGGCCAATAGGTGGCAAAAAACCGCAAGCACTAGATATAGGGCAAAAAAGATAACGAATCACAAGATAAGGTGGATCAAATTCGAATGCAAGCCCTGCACCTGAGCGAAAAAAAACCACAATTCTACTATGTAAGTATTCACTAACTTCTCAGCTGCTGGCTGAAAAACAGATCACAGGATGCAAGGGATCCGAGCTAAAAAAAGCAAATTAATTTGATCGGTTAAAAATTCAGAAAGCCGATGAAAAACTGTACAGCGCTCAGCTGGTTAAAGGCTGGCCAGATGTTGCCAAAGCGTGACTGAAACGGCATGCCAACACGAGTGGCCCGCCCGGAACCAGACAATAACTGCCGCAGCAGCCACCGAAAAAGCAATGACTACGCCAGCAGTTTCGGCTGCAGCTCCATCAACGAATCCACCTGACAGGCGGCCTGCCACTGTTC
>CBINNO010000315.1:0-4029 GCA_966252055.1 uncultured Rheinheimera sp.
TGCGACGTATTGATTCTATTGTTTTTTAAGGCGGTTTTTCTATTAGAATATACTGTTCAGTTGACTGGCAAGTGAAAATATCGGATGGCTGCCTGACCCGAACTTAGCATCTGTCCAATTGAACCGCCAAGTAACTGCTGATACATGTCAGCTTACAGCAACTGGCGTCTGTGCAGCCCAACGCATTTCGATTTTATGGCCGTGCAGTGCTCAGTTTATTTTTTAATTCGAACTATTGAGTTCAAAATCATCATCCACTTTTGTTACAGAATATTGTAAGTCAGTGGCGGTGCTTTGATACTTGAACGTATTTTTATCCAGTTCTGAAACTATATAGATAGTACTATGTCTTTCAGGTTTGCCGTTCATCTTCAGTGAGTGGGTTGAATACAAACACTTAGAGTAAGACCACAAACCTTGATGTTTCTCGATAACCACTTCTGAGGTGTTCAGATCTGTATATTCAATCGTTAATTCATAGGCGCCATTTTCAAAGCGTTTCATCAGCCAGCGCTGATAGCTGTTTTTGTCTAATTTATGATCGCCATACCAGCTGCCCACTAATGATTCGTACGTTAAATCCGGACATTGTAAACCACGAATGGGAGTGGTTTGGGTGGGGAATTCAGAAAAAACAAATGATAAAAACAGCATTGCGTAGATCACGGTGCGCTCCTTCTATGGTTAAAACTTCCTTGGGTTCTGGTTTTATCAGTTTTAAATCTGTTTTAAATCCATGCAATGGCTTTTGTTACTACTCCGCCCCTGATGCTTCCATCACAGGGGCTATTGCCCATCTTGTTCGGCCAGAATCCCTTGTATCGCCGGACGGATGGTTGATGGCTTTGGAACGCGCGGCTTTGGAACTCGCGACAGCAGCGGCCGGCCAATTTGGCCAATCTGTGTGGCTGACCTTAACACCAGTGTCGCCCAGTCGCCAACAGGGCGACAGCACTGCGATGATGCCGCCCAGTGACTTTGTATAGTGACTTTGTATAGTGATTTCACATAGTGACGCCGGCAAATGGCGGCTGCACGCCAGCAGGCGCTCTTGTGTTTGGGCAGCCGGCCGCGCTGATGTTAAATTTTTTTATTTCTGCGTCTGTCATTGCCAGCCAGGTTTCAGGCCTACATTCATTACCCGTTGTTTTTAATCAAAAAAATCAAGTTTCAGCTATTCAGACTTAACTTTTTTACCGGGCTTGACTTCAAGTGAACTTAAAGTTGTACGCTGTCGCTGCAGGTTAAATCAATGAGGTGATGATATGCAAAATAGTGGACTTGAACGTTTTATTGCCAGCGTCAGCGCGTGCTGGACCGGGCTGAATAGCCATACCACGGAGTCGGTGCGGCAATTGTTGGTGGAGCTGACCCAGTCCGGCGCGGATGAGCCCTGGCTGGCCGAACTGTTACTGGAACGGCCTGCAGCAAAAGAGTTGTACCGCGACGCCCGGCACGGCTTTATGTTGCTGGCGCACACCGAGCAAAAAGGCATGTACCGGCCACCGCACAATCATGGCGCGGGCTGGGTGTTTTATGCGGTGCAGTCCGGCGAGATGGCCATGACAACCTTTGCGCAGATCACCGACTGCCGCGGCGATACTCAGCTGGTGTCGCGTGGCACAGATGTACTGCATAGCGGCCAGTGCCGGGTATTTTTGCCCGGTGATATTCACGACACCCGCTGTTTGTCGGACGGTTTTGTGCAGTACCGGCTGACCAGCACCGATTTTAAAAAAGAACTGCAGGAAGGCCGGATGGTGAGGTTTGGCAGCGGACAGGCTTGACCCGGCTGCTGCCGGCCGTGCTGAGGAGACTGACTCAGGAGCCTTGCACAGGGCCTTTTGCCACAGCCTTGCTGCCCGATTTGTCAGTGCTGGTTTTGTTAGAAACCGTTTTGCGCTTTCGGGCCTGATCTTGACCGGCCAGCCGCAATAACTGCTGAAACTTCGGGCATTCGCTGTGGCTGGGCGCCGGGCATTGGGCGGCATGCTCCAGGCAGCGCTGGATGGCGGTCAGCTGTTTCACCCGCTGGGCTATTTGTTCTGCTTTTTCCAGCAAAACCTGTCGGTTTACTTCGAAGCGGCCATGCGTCGTCAGCATGGACTGGATGTCTTCCAGCGTAAAGCCGGCCCGTTGTCCCAGCGCAATAAATTCAAGCTGGTCCAGCACCCGGCTGTCGAACAACCGTTTGAGGCCAATTCTGCCGACCGACTTAATCAGCTGTTTTTCTTCATAAAACCGAATTGCGGAGGCGGGAATGCCAGATTTTTTCACCAATTGCGAGATATCGATCGAACCCATGATAGCGGCCTTGACTTCAAGTGAACTTGAAGCTGTACAGTACAAAAACAGCGATAGTTGTGCAATCAGCATCAGTGGTTGCCAGCGTAATGGGAGTCATCAATGACGGCGCAGCACAGAGCCGGGATCACCATGCAGGCAGCGCCGTTGCCGCCATCAAAAGCCCGCTTATTCAGCCTGGCGTTTGCGGTTTTGTTGCCGGCGCTTGGTGTCAGTATTGTCAACGTCGCGCTGCCGGCACTGGCCAGCGATTTTATGTCGGCGCTGACGACGGTGAACTGGGTGGTGATTAGTTATCTCATCGCACTGGCCACTTTCGTGCTGGGCGCTGGCGTACTGGGGGACAGCTTCGGCCGTAAGCGCTTGTTAATGCTGGGGATTGGTATTTTTACCGGTGCGGCTGTGCTGGGTGCCTTGTCGGTGAATGTGACGATGTTGGTGCTGGCCCGGCTGCTGCAGGGGGTTGGGGCGTCTTTTATTTTGTCGCAGGCTTATGCACTTGCCAGCGTGCAACTGCCAGCAGGGCGGACCGGTAAAGCATTGGGATTGCTCAGCAGCACGACGGCGATGGGCACCGCACTGGGGCCGGCAGCTGGCGGGGTTTTACTGGACAGCCAGGGCTGGCAGGCGGTGTTTTGGCTGATGGCGCTGCTTGGCGGCATCAGCCTGGCCTGGTGTGGCAAAAGTGTCGCCATGGATGTCGTGGAGCCGCGTCCTGCAGCGCAACGTTTCGATTTGTTGGGCACGCTTTTGCTGGCGCTCTGCTGCTTGTGTTCTGCCATGGCGATGACCGAACAGAAGTTGCCGCTGAACATTCCCGCTCCGCTTTATCTGGTTCCTGCTCCGCTTTATCTGGTTGCCGCTTTGATGCTGTTGATGTTGTTTCTGCAAAGTCAGCGTAACAGGGCGTTTGCGCTGATTGATTTGGCGTTTTTCCGCCATCAGCTGCGCAATTGGAGCCTGGTCGTGGCTTTTGTGGTGGATGCCGTCGCGATGTCCACACTGGTGATTGGGCCTTTTTATCTGAGCTATGCGCTGGCGCTTTCGCCGCTGGCGGTTGGCTTGTTGTTGGCGGTTGGTCCGCTGGCATCGGCTTGCGCCGGCTATCCGGCTGGCAAACTGGTCGATCGGTTCGGTGTCAATAAAGTCATGCTGACTGGTCTGACGCTGATGAGCGCCGGCGTGTTGTGTTTTGGCTGGCTGCCAGTGCAATTTGGCGTCAGCGGTTATGTCGCCGCCTTGTTGCTGATGACGCCGGGGCGTCAGTTGTTTCTGACGGCAAACAGCACTTTTGTGCTGCAAAGTGCGGCCGCGCAGCAAAAAGGCCTGGCGTCCGGCCTGCTGCACCTGACGAAAAACTTAGGCCTGATGACTGGTGCGGCTGCAATTGCCGGTTTTTTTGCCGCCAGGCTGCCGCAGCAAGACGTGGCACAAGCCAGTGTGCAGGCTCTGAGCGCCGCTTTTGGCAGCACCTTCACGCTTGCAGGCTGTGCGCTGGGCGTGACTTTGTTCAGCCTTGCGCTGGCCCTGTGGCGGTCGCGCTGATTGGTCTGTACCGCCTGAACAGCCTGCCACACGCTGGGCGTCACCACGCTGGGCGTCACCATGCTGGGCATCGTAAGGCCTGATAAGCTGCTACTGACCATCGAAATCTGACATGAACAGCGGTGTCACCCAATCGCCAACAGGGGGTGGCAACAGCACAGCGCTGACGCCGGCAATTTT
>CBINNO010000316.1:0-3964 GCA_966252055.1 uncultured Rheinheimera sp.
AGCTGGCGCGCAATGTATCAGACCGAAGGCCTGACCGAATGGGCTGGTTTTGCCTGAACAAGGAAGCGTGATGCAGCTGACAGAGATAGATAAAAACACATATCGCAGCCACCTGAACGTGGTGATCGTCGGCGCAGTCGCGGTGTTTTCCGGCTTAGGTGTTGGTATCTCCACCTTGCTGATCCATTGGTTTGGCGTGGCTGGCGGCGATAACTTCTACCTGAATCTGGCCGGCGTTTGTGCCGGCGGCATCATCGCTGCTTTGTGTTTACGACAGCTCAAAAACACCCGTTATTTTTACGAAGTGGCTTATGTCTGGGATCTGAAACACGAGCTGAATCTGATTAACCGCAAAATGCTGATGCTGAAAAAAGCTGCAGAAGCCGGCGATCCGGATGCGCTGACCGTGTTGCTATACAGCTTCAGTGGCTCCAGACAGCTGTGGCTGCTGGATGACAATTTGCTCAATTTGCAGGAGCTGGAACTGGAGCTCATCCAGCTCGAAGATAAAATTCGGGCGCTCGGCCTTAAAATCGATGCAGCGAATTACCAGCGCCAGTTGCTGGACAAGTTTTAGCCGGTTTCACGACCTGATCAGGCAACCCTGCCTAACCAGATGATCTCCCTTTAATTTTTTATTGATCACCCGCAATTATTTTTGCGTTTTTTGCGCCAGCCTGCTGTGAAACGGCGCGCAGTTGGTCAATAATCATCTGATATTGACCCTCACCTTTCTATTCGCTTCGCCGTTACAAGGTTTATTTAGGACAGTTCAAAATGCGCTCTTAACCATTCTGATTGAGAAAGTCCGTACCGATACGCTGGTGCTGCCCAGCCTGCCGGAGATTGCATTAAAAATTCGCAAGCTGGCAGAAGACCCCAATGTCAATCTGGCCAAAATGGCCGAGATGATTTCCCATGACCCTGGCTTGTCGGCCCGGATTATGAAAGTGGCCAACAGTGCGTTCGTCGGCCGCGGTGTCCATGTCAATACGCTGCAACAGGCAACCACCCGCATCGGTCTGCGGTATATCAAAAACGTGGTGACGGCGATGGCGATGGAGCAGTTGTTTGTTTCCAAAAGCCCGCTGATTAAGCAGATGATGGACAAAGTCTGGGCTGAAACACTGGAACTGACCGCCTTTGCGCTCGCCGCGATGCAGCAATACAATGCCAGCTTTAAATACACCACAGTCAATTTCGACACCATGACGCTGGCCGGTCTGGTCCACAACATTGGTGCGCTGCCAGTGCTGACCGAAGCAGAAAAACAACTGGAAGTGTTTGGCAAAGAAGACTTTATCCGTCAGTCTATCGACAACATTTCAGGCCCGATTGGCTCGACTATCCTGCGCTCCTGGGGCTTCCCGGATGAGCTGATTGAAGTGGCCGAACACTGGGATCATGCGGAGTATCAACCGAAACATCCGTCTTATGTTGATTTCATCCGCATCGCTGCGATCAAACAGGGACGTTATCACGCCAGCGGCGATACGGCCAGCCTGCTTAAGCCATACGTGGATTTAGGCCTGATCCCATCGACAGATTTCTACCGTTCGCCAGAGTTCAGTGCATTGTTTAATGAAATTAAACAAATGTTTGCCTGACAGCAGGCACCATTGAAAAAGGAGCTGCATTCAGCTCCTTTTTTTATCGGTCAATCCAGGCTCAGAACAGCGCCTGATGCAGCTCTTTGACCACACCGGCCGCTTCGCCGTCCTGCACCAGGAAACACAGGTTATGCCGGCTGGCGCCATGACAAATCAGCCGCATATTGATTTTCTCCAACGCCTGAAATAACGAGCCGGTGATACCCCGCGTACTGTGCAGGTGATTCCCGATCACCGCCACCAGGCTTAAGCCCTGCTCGACCGTGACTTCTGAAAACTCCTTCAGCGCTGCCAGAGCCGGTTCAATCGCAGTGCCAAAAGCGCTGCCCGGCGCGTCATCCAACGTCAGCGCAACGCTGATTTCTGACGTAGTAACCAAATCGACCGAGATCTGATGCTCGCTGAGAATGGCAAATACGCGGGTCAGGAAGCCGGCAGCATGCAGCATGGCCGGGCTTTTCACTGTGATCAGCGTCTGATTTTTGCGAAGGGCAATGGCCCGGTACGAAGGTCTGGCATCGACTTGTTTGGAGATCCAGGTGCCACCGGCCTGAGGTTCACGGCTCGAGCCGACAAACACCGGAATATTCTGCCGCATCGCCGGAATGAGCGTCGCCGGGTGAAGTACTTTGGCGCCGAAAGTCGCCATTTCGGCGGCTTCGTCAAAGCTTATCTCCGGGATACAACGGGCATCCGCTGTCAGGCGCGGATCTGTGGTGAAAATGCCGACCACATCGGTCCAAATCTGCACCACTTTGGCGCCGATGGCTTCGCCCAGAATAGCCGCACTGTAATCCGAACCGCCACGGCCCAGCGTGGTGGTTTGTTGTAGCTGGTCTGCACCAATAAAACCTTGTGTGACAATGATTTGTGAACTCAGCAGCGGCGTCAGATATTGCTTGGTTAACGCACTGATTTGCTCAACCTGCGGCTCGCCTTTACCAAAACGGGAATCGGTGCGCATCACCTGGCGCACATCAAAACTGCTGACTGGCGCTCCGCGCTCGGCCAGCACCTGCGCAAACAGCACTGAACTTAACCGCTCGCCAAAAGACTGCACTAAATCTTTTTCTGCATCGGTAAATTCGGCCGGCCGGCTCAGTAAGGTTTTCAACTCCAGCAGCAGCTGTTCGATAACAGTGCCAACTGCAGACTGCTGTTGCAGCTTTTCAAGCACCGCGTAGGTAATACGTTCAACACCGGCATAATGCTCAAAACGGGCCTCTGGTGCTGTTTCTTTGGTCATCGCCACCAGCAAATTGGTTACACCGGAACTGGCACTGACGACCACCAGCCGGATCGCAGGATCCGCCAGCACAATATCAGCACAACGCGACATCGCCGGAAAATCCGCAACGCTGGTACCACCAAATTTGGCGACGATAAATTGATTAGACAAGGTGTCTCTCCTTATGGACGAAATAAGAAGAGCATGGCATTTGCAGCACAACAATCAGATACAGCAGGCGCGGAGATACCGGCACTGCTGTCTACTTGCAGACACACAAAGGCCAGAAGCTCTCCACCGAAGTTTCAGGTGACAGTCGCAGGGATTCAGCCCTGACAACCGAAAAACCTGCTGCTATGACAGGTTTTCCTCGGCGTTCATCCCCCTCCTTCAGTCTGCGGTGTATAGCCACCTGAACTGAACTACCTGGTGAACGCTCCTCTTCTGGTCTATCAGAATGATTGACACCGCTACCTTACCTTTCTTGTAGTAAAAAGGCAACAGCCTTTTAGACGTCTGTAATGAAATTACAGAAAAAGCTCAGTTCCACTGCGTATAACTGAGATAGTTCACAGATTGCAACTGACTTTGCGGTATCTTCGCCGACAGGCAAAAAAATCGGCGCCGCAGCGCCGTCCTTCACCACAAGAACTTGTCAGCTGGCAAACTGACCAAACAGATACACGCCGGCATAACCTAAGCTGTAACAGAACAACAGGTAACCACCCATTTTCAGATAAGTACCAAAGGTCAGTTCCTTTAATTTGCTCATGGCAATAATGCCTGCCGCTGAACCAATAATCAGTAAAGAGCCACCAACGCCAGTCGCATAAGTCAACAGTAACCATTCTCCTGGCGTCATCACCAGGTCTGCTTTGAGCAGTGCAGCTGTCAGCGGTACGTTGTCAATCAAGGCTGAGGACAGCCCCATCAGATAATTCGCTTGCAGCGGTGGCAACATCGCATACAAATCGGTGAAGTTCTGCAGGAAATTCACTTCTTTTAATACGCCAACCAGCAACAGCACGCCTAAGAAAAATAACAGGGTTTCAAATTCAACTTCCCGCACATAATTGATCACACTTTGCGCGGCTTTATTGCGCATCAGGAACTGCGCGATCAGGAA
>CBINNO010000317.1:0-3953 GCA_966252055.1 uncultured Rheinheimera sp.
GAGCAGCTACAACTGCCGGCCGTACAAAACCGGCAACACCGAAAGCTGCAGCTTCACCAACCCGACCGCTGGTACTTACCACATCGGTCTGTACGGTTACAGCGCAGTGACGGGCCTGACACTGACCACCAGCCATCAGTAAGACGCTCTCCTTGTAAAAAAACCGCAAAGCCAGCCGGCTTTGCGGTTTTTCTTTTGGGCACGCTGATTTTTCAACTCAATGGCTGGCATCCAGCCCGTAAAAATATAGTTCCGGATCGCTTAGTTCTGAACAACCTGGCTCTGTCCCATCGCCGCCTGATACCCCTGCAGCAGCTGTTGCCAGTCTTCCTGCGTGAAATGAAAACCCTGCAACTTCGCCTGTTCTTTTTGCAGGCTGCGCTGCAAACGGGCCACCGGCTCTGGCCACCAGTGCTGCCCGTCGCGACGGGCACATTTATCAAAATCAATCAGCCAGAACTGTCCGGCGCCATCGATCAGCAAGTTGTGGCAATTGAGGTCGGAGTGATACACACCAGCCTGTTGAAAACGCGCGACCAAAGCACCGAGTTGCTGCCATTGTGCGCCGCTCAGCGGGTTTTGTTGTAAATAGTGAAACAAATCCACGGCGCCGCTGATGCGGCCAATCAGAATGTCGGCGCTGTAACCCCAGCCACGCCAACGGCAACGGGCAGCAACAGGTTCAGGTACCGGCAATTGCTGAGCGCGCATCCAGCGCAATAAACGAAATTCCGCCATGGCGCGGCTGGCGGCCAGCGGCACTGACCAGAACCAGTCGCGGTTCAGTTTGCCAATCAGCCCGCCGCGATAATAGTGACGCAGCACCCACTGCGCCTGCGTCTGTGGCTCTTCGATAAAGTACACAGTGTTGCGGCCTGTCGAATGGCCCGTCACTGCTTGTTGCTGCTGCCAGTATGCCGGAGCAGCCCAATCCGCTGCCCGCACCGCTGCCGGCACAACACCGCTGAACCAGTCGGTCTGCGCCGCACTGCTTTGCACAACATCGGCCAGCGGCAAGTCTTCAATAGTTTGCAAAATATGCTGACTGGCGCCACTTTGCTGCTGATAAAGCGCCAGCCCCCGCTCTGCCATCGCGGCGCGCTGGCCTGGCTGTTGCCACAGCGTCAGCACCGCTTGAGCCAGCATCTGAGCATTGTCAACGAAAGTCACCGCCTGCGCCGCCTTCAGCTGGCCAAAGGCTTTGGCAAAATTAAACACGTGCGGGCCGCTTAACACCGGTTTAGCCAGACACATGGCTTCCAGCGGATTATGACCGCCCCGCTCAATCAGCGAACCGCCGATAAATACCAGATCAGCCGTTTGATACCAAAGCAGCAGCTCGCCCATAGTATCGCCGAGCAGCACAGCGGTTTGCGCCGACACCACATCCCCGCGACTGCGCCGGGCAAACGGCAGGCCGGCGGTGTCGATCAAGCGCGCCACTGTGTCAAAACGGTCCGGATGACGCGGCACTAAAATCAGTAATAAGTCAGGGAGCTGAGCCCGAAGCAGTGCAAAGGCCGCCAGCAGTTGTTCGTCTTCGCCGGCATGAGTACTGCCGGCCACCAGCACAGGCCGCTGCTGCCAGGCTGCACGCAGTGCCGCCGCCTGAGTGGCTAAATCCGCCGGCAACACCATTTCAAATTTGAGGTTACCAGCCACAGTCGCCAGTGGCTGCTGCGCGCCTATCACCGGTTTCACCGAAGAGCGCCCCGCCAGCAGATTAAACCGCCGCGCACTGGCATTGTCCTGCGCCAACACGGCCGTCAGCCGCGCCAGCATAGGTTTCACCAGCCAGCCCAGCCGGCTGTAACCACGCGCCGAACGGGCCGACAGCCGGGCATTGACCAGCAGCACCGGCACCTGCTGGCGCTCTGCCTGTGCCAGCAGCTGCGGCCACAACTCGGTTTCCAGCAAAATCAGCAGCTGTGGCGCCAGTTTGCCAAACAGCCGCCGATTGGCGCCCGGTGTGTCAAATGGCAGATAACAGTGATAAACCCGGTCGCCAAAGCGTTGGCGGATCCGCGCAGAGCCGGTCGGCGTGGTACAGGTGACCGTCAGCGGCAGCTGCGGATACCGCCTGAGCAAAGCTTCAATCAAAGGCGTGGCAGCCACCACTTCGCCAACCGACACCGCATGCAGCAAGATGCCACCGCGCGCGCTGGCCGGCACCTGCTGAGCGCAGAAACGTTCAGCAAAACGCTGGCGATAAGCGCGGTCGGCTTTGCTGCGCAGCAAAAAAAACAACAATAACAGCGGGCGCAGCAGATAAATCAGCACCGTGTACAACAGCAGGGAAAGTCTGGCCAAAATCGCGGGTCCGCTCTTTGAACAAAAAACCGATCATACTGGCTGAACCCGGCCATTGCCAGTCTGGCGCAACCCCGCAAATGCTGACACAAAAAAACTGCACAGAAAAAGCCGCTGGGCCGGTCGATACGTAGAAGCCCATAAAGCAAACCCCATCAAGCGATATTCCACGGAGGTCCAAATGCCCCTGTTTGCTGTTTTGTCTGATGAAATACCAGCGCGCCGCTCTGCCGGTGCCGCCCGCCGGCCGTCCCCGCTATTGAGCCTGCTCTGCGCTTTGTGCGGGAGTGTGCTGCTGTTCGGCGCGCCGGCCAGCCAGGCCGAAACGCCCAAAGACGCCAGCCTGCAGCCGGACAGCATAGTGCTCGGCGCCGGTTGCTTCTGGGGCGCCGAAAAACGTTACGCCGCCATTCCAGGCGTGCTGGATGCCGTTTCAGGTTATGCCGATGGCCGCGGTGTTGAGCCGACCTATCAGGCCATCACCGCGTCGTCCCGCCGTTTTGACCCCGACAATCATGCCGAAGTGGTCAAAGTCAGTTTTGACCCGGCCAAAGTCAGCCTGCGGCAAATCCTGCAAAGTTATTTTGAACAGCACGACCCGACCCAACTGAACCGGCAGGGCAACGATGTCGGCACCCAGTACCGTTCGGTGATTCTGGTACAAAACGACAGCCAGCGCGCGCTGGCCGAGCAGGTCAAAAACGAATATCAGCAGTTACTGAGTGCGGCCGGTTATGGCGCCATCACGACGCAAATCAAAGCCTTGCGGCAATTCTATCCGGCAGAAAGTTACCATCAGGATTATCTGGTGAAAAATCCGGACGGCTATTGCCCCGACCACAGCACCGGTGTGCGGTTCAGCAGCGCAGCCATCGCGCCGACAGACAACAGCGCCCTGCAAAAAGGCCAGCATTTGCTGGTGCTGGAAGCTGAGGGGTATTGCCCTTATTGCGAGCAATTTCGCCGGGACGTGCTGGACCACTACCAGGGCAGTATTCCGCTGCATTACCGCAAAGCGGCCGAGCTGACCGGCCTGCAGTTAAAAACCGCCACTTTCGCTACGCCGACTTTGTATTTTCTGCAGGATGGCAAAGAAAAATTCGCCCATCAGGGTTATCTGAAACCGGCTGAGTTTTATCAGGCACTGGGCGCTTTTCAGCTGGGTGATTCGGAAGCCTTCCAGGTTGCCTTTGGCAAAGGCACCGACAGCCGTTTTTGCAAACAGTATGAAATTTTTAAAAACACGCCAGACGGTGTGTTTATCGACAAACTGAGCGGCGCGCCATTGTTTGACACCCGCGACCGTTTTGACTCAGGCAGCGGCTGGTTGTCTTTCACCAAACCGGTGGCTGGCAGCGTGGTGGAAAAACCGGACAACAGTTACGGCATGCAGCGTATTGAGATCCGCGCCCGCCAAAGCGGTATCCATCTGGGACATGTGTTCCCGGACGGCCCCAAAGGCCAGCTGCGCTATTGCATCAACGCCACAGTGCTGGATTTTAAACCGAGGGCCAGCGGCGGCTGAATCTGCGGTTAAAAACGGATGGCGGCCGGCTAATAAGTGGCTAAACTGGAAACATCATCACTGACGGATACGGCTGATGAATGTGCTCCCATTGCTGCTGATTATGCTGTGCTGCTTG
>CBINNO010000318.1:0-3936 GCA_966252055.1 uncultured Rheinheimera sp.
TAGTCAACATTTAACGATTGTGTATGGCTCATGTTGAGTTCCGCTGCAGTTTTTGCTAGTTAGTCAATAAACACCCGAGGTGCACCTTTCTTATTGTAGATTTTCTGTTAACCATCAATGGCTTAACCGGCCACCAAGGCTTACAGCCTATCTTTTGCGGGCGATCATAAAGACTTTACCCCTAAAAAGATAGGCAGATACGCCGGTTTTATGATTTAGAACAAAGTCGCTGGTCAGAAAATATTCAATTGAAGCAACAATTTCGCCTGTTGCCAAATCAGGCTAGAATAGCCTCCTTTTTCCGGTTCGGCAGGTGAAGATGCGACTGTTGGTGGTAGGACTGTTTGTGCTGTTAACTTGTGCGGCCTGTGGTGATGTCAGTCAGGCGGCTGGTGTGGAAAAAACGGTCGTCAGTGGTCCGCTGCAACTGCATTATCAGCCCGAGCGGCTGGTGACTGAAACCCCCCTTGCACTGACGGTGGATGCCCCGGTTGGCTGGCAGTTGCAAAGCGCCAAACTGACGGGCATCAGCATGGAGATGTCGTTTATCCCGCTGTTTTTTACCCGCGAAGGAGACCGCTGGCACAGTCAGTTCTTGTTAGGCGCCTGCGCTGATCCACAAATGACCTGGCGGCTTGAACTGATTTTCAGCGACGAAAAAGGGGCAAAACAGCGCCTGACCGACGAGTTTGTTGTTTATCGGCGCTGACAACTCAGACAGGCCGCAGACGCGGGCACGCTTCAGGGTAGGATGTCGTTGGATGTCGTTAGAGTAATTAGAGTAGTTAGATGTAGTTAGCTCAGCTCGCCGAAGCGAGCACCATTTAGTGAGCGCGGGTTCATCCCTGCGCTAACCGCAAGCCCAGCTTCAGCGCGGCGGGGGTCGTCAGCTGTAAGCAGGCAGTTTCCACACAGACAAATTTCTGCCATTGCGCGGCGCCAATTTCAGCGGCCGCGGAACCTTTCTGCTGTCCCGGATTCCACACAATACTGGCATCATGGCCACTTTGCTGCAGTTTCAGCAAGGCTGGCGTCGTGATTTCAATGACAGGCGCGGCGCCAGGGTAAATCCGATCCATCTCCAGACCAAACTGCAGCGGCGCATCGTTTTGTGCCTGCGTCACTTTGTCATTAAAAAAGGCAGGCAAAGGCGAAACCTGCACCTGACGTACGTCGTCGCAGGCAAAATAAGTGTGTAATGCCGCCTGTTGCAGCATCGGCTCTTCGCAGTGTAAATAAAGCTGCAGGCCATGGGCGTCCAACTGATAACTGCATTCGAGCACGACATCATCAATCGCTGGATGCCATGGCAACTCTGCAGCTTTCAGGCGCACCTGCAGGACCAACAAGCTGTGGTCCGCACAGCTCTCATCCGCCACCGCCTGCCACATTCTGTTGCGGACCAGGCCATGATTGGCGGCCTGATTGAGACCAAATTCAGCGCTGACCGGGCCAAACCAGGGCCAACAGATGGGCACGCCGCCACGGATCGGTTGCTGTTGTTGCCACTGGCTGGTGGGCGATAACCACAACAGTTTACGGCCCTGGTCAGTCAATGACAGCAACTGACCGCCATACAATGAAACGACAGCAGTGTATTGTTGATAATGGAAACGGATACAAGGTAAAGCGCTCAGATGGGCAAAGCCATCCAGGTGGACAAAATTGGCCATAACCAATCCTTGTGTGAAGGAACGACGGGTCGATTGTGTGACGGAACTGTGGTTTGCGCAAGTCTGTGCCGCTATGGGTTGGCAACGAATCAAACAACAAAGGCGACCTGGGTCGCCTTAATGCTTTATCTGATTCAGCTGCTTGAACTGGCCGCGTCAATGCGCAGACTGAAGTCGGCTCAGGCCTTCATCAGTTGTACTGTGTTGTCCAGCATGCGGTTTGAGAAGCCCCACTCGTTGTCATACCAGGCCATGACTTTGACCAGGCGACCATTGACGCGGGTTTCGGTGGCATCAAAAATCGATGACATCGGGTTGTGATTAAAATCAACCGACACCAGTGGCAGGTCGTTCACCGCCAGCACTTCAGACAACGGCGTCTGGGCGGCGGCGTCACGGATGATTTGGTTCACTTCTTCAACCGTGGTGTCACGGCCGGCGATAAAGGTCAGGTCAACCAGTGACACGTTGATAGTCGGTACGCGCACAGCAAGACCATCAAACTTGCCTTTTAATGCCGGCACCACTAAACCGACGGCTGCAGCAGCGCCGGTTTTAGTCGGGATCATCGACATCGCAGCAGCGCGGGCCCGACGGACGTCTGTGTGATACACATCTGAAAGACGCTGGTCGTTGGTGTAGGCGTGAATAGTTGTCATCAGGCCTGATTCAATGCCGAGCTTGTCGTACAGTGGCTTGGCGATTGGCGACAAACAGTTGGTGGTGCAGCTGGCGTTGGAAATGATGGTCATTTCTGACGTGATCACGTCATGGTTCACGCCATAAACGACAGTGGCATCGACATCTTTAGCTGGTGCAGAGATGATGACTTTCTTCGCGCCGGCAGTCAGGTGTGCACCCGCCGTCGTACGGTCGGTAAACAGGCCGGTACATTCCAGCACCACATCTACTTTTAAGTCTGCCCATGGCAGGTTTGCCGGGTTGCGTTCGCTTAAGGTCAGGATCTCGTCCTGATTAACATAAATCGCTTTGTCTGAGTGCTCAACGTTGGCGGCGAAGATGCCATGCGCCGTGTCGTACTTCAAAAGGTGAGCATTGATAGCGGCGTCGCCCAAATCGTTGATAGCGACGATTTTGATGTCGTATGACTTCTTAGATTCATATAAAGCACGTAAAACATTGCGGCCGATGCGGCCAAAACCGTTAATAGCGACGCGAATTGTCATATGTCACCCCTGATGCAGACGAATTGTGTAGTAAAATTACATGTTTTAGCGCCGTTTTCAAGCGGAAATTTGTTATGCAATCGTATTTATGTAATTTAATGACATAATCTGCGATTTTGCCATCGACGCTGATTTTTAAAGTCTTATACTGCTTTGCACAGCCGGGAGCGGGCCCAAGAACCCAGTGAAAATCCGGCATCGACATAGCGACGAAACCGAGTTGGAGCCTGTATGGATAAGACACTGCTTGCCGAATTGATTGGATTTAACGGCATTGAGACACAATTTACTGATGCCTGGGGCAATCCGGCGCAAGTCGCTGAGCAAGATCAATTGAGGATCCTGGCCGCACTGGGTTTCTCTGTAGAAGATGAAGCCAAAGCGGCCGCAGAGCTGCGTACCCGCCAGTTGCTGCACTGGGCAGAACCCATGGACCCGGTGTCGGTGCAAACCCAAGGCGACAGTTATACCGTTGAATTACGCCTGCCACTGAGCCTGGTGCATCAGCCACTGACCCTGACCCTGACGGAAGAGCACGGCAAGCAGCATCATTTTAAGTGGCAGGCTGTTGAAGATGGCGAACTGACTCAGGTGTCGGTGTTTGATCAGGTCGAATATCAGCAATACAGCTTTGCCTTTTCTAAGGTGCTGCCGCTCGGTTATCACCAGCTCAGCCTGCAGATTGAAGGCGATGAAGACAGTTTCAGTCAGTCTTTTATCGTGGTGCCGGAGCGTTGTTTCCAGCCCACTCAATTTAATACGCAAAAACAGTGGGGCGTATCGGTCCAGCTCTATGGCGTCAAATCGGACACTAATTGGGGCGTTGGTGATTTTGCCGACTTAAGCCGGCTGGTCGATTATCTGGCCGCCCAAGGCGCCGATTTTGTCGGTCTGAATCCTATTCATGCGCTGTACCCGGCAATGCCGGAATCTGCCAGCCCTTATAGCCCGTCAAGCCGGCGCTGGCTCAATATCATTTATTTAAGTGTGGCTGAGATGCCGGGTTTTTCTGCCTGCGCGCCGTTGCAACAACAACTGGCAGACAGCGGTTTTGCACAGCAGTTAGCGGCACAGCG
>CBINNO010000319.1:0-3932 GCA_966252055.1 uncultured Rheinheimera sp.
AGCCATCAGCCACAACTCACCCTGCGATGGAGCACAGAGCCCGGACACTTCCAACCGAAGCCGTTGCCGCGGCAGCTGGCGCAGAAACTGACGAGGGGCTGGACTCTGAGTTTGCCAATGCGCAGGAACCGGCCGCTTATCCTCTGCACGACCGTAGCACTTTTACCGAATCCAGCACTTTTACCGAATCCGGCACTTTCACCGAATCCAGTTCGCCTGCGAAGGCGCCTGCTGTGACGCCACAGCTGCAGATCAGCCGGGCCAACCCGGCACAGCTGCAACGCAGCCAGCGCAGCCGCTTACGCCAGCAGGCGCAAACGGCGCAGCAACAAGGCAACTGGCCCGGCGCGCAGCAGGCATGGCAGCAGTTACTTGAGCTGGACCCGCAGGCAGCCGATGCTTACCAGGCGCTCGGTCAGTTGTATCAGCAACAGCAGCTGCCGGCGGCGCTGGCCGCGCTGCGCCAGCAGGCGAGCGCCAATGGTCTGGACAGCAGTGCACTGGGCTGGCTTTATCTGCAGACGCTGGCGGCGCAAGGCCAGTGGCAGGCGTTGCTGGACGCAGCAGAACCGGCACTGCAGCAGGCGTATCCGGCCCAAACGGCTGCGCTGGAAGCCCATGCGGCCAGTCAGCTGGGTCAGAGCGAACGCGCACTGGCGGCCAGTCAGCGCTGGAGCGCCGTCGCGCCAGCCGACAGCCGCAGTTATCTGGCGCAGGCACTGGCATTTGAACAGTTGAGCCAGTGGTCACAGGCGCGGCAGTCCTATCAGCAGGCGCTGCAGCGGCAAGGCCTCAGTGACAGCAGCCGGCAATTTATCATGCAACGACTTAACGCTTTAAGCGGAACCCCCTGATGCAAAGACCTCGTCTCAAAATGCGCCTTGGTGACCTGCTGGTTCACGAAGGCATTATCAGCGAAAGCCAGCTGGCCAGCGCATTGGCTGCCCAGCAAAGCAATGGCCGTAAACTCGGCGCCACGCTGATTGAGCTGAATTATCTGACCGAAGACCAGCTGCTGCAGTTTTTATCGCAGCAGCTGAATGTGCAATTCCTCGATATCGCTCAGCGGCGCATCGACCCCAAAGCGGCGCAGCTGTTGCCGGAAGTGCATGCGCGCAGGCTCAGGGCTTTAGTGCTGGAAGATCATGGCAGCTCGGTGCTGTTGGGCATGAGCGATCCGGCCGATTTGGCCAGTCTGGACCAGATCGCGCCGCTGCTGGAGCCGAAAAAAATCGAGCTGGCGGTGGTGCGGGAAAGCCAGCTGATTGAAGCTTTTAACAACCTGTATCGCCGTACCCAGGAAATTCAGTCCTTTGCGCATCAGTTGCAGGAAGAATACGAAGAAACGGAAAGTATTGATTTTGCTGCGTTGTCCAGCGACGGTGAGCAGGACAACACCATAGCCCGCCTGCTGCAGTCGTTGTTTGAAGATGCGGTACAGGTGCGGGCGTCCGACATTCATATTGAGCCGGATGAAAAAGTACTGCGCATCCGCCAGCGGGTCGATGGCGTATTGCAGGAAAGCGTGTTGCAGGAAACCGGTATCGCGCCGGCCATGGTGCTGCGGCTCAAACTGATGGCCAGTCTGGATATTTCCGAGAAACGGCTGCCGCAGGATGGCCGTTTTCAGATCCGGGTCAAAGGCCGCACAATCGACGTGCGGATGTCGACCATGCCGGTGCAGCATGGCGAATCTGTGGTCATGCGTCTGCTCGACCAAAGCGCTGGCCTGCTCAGTCTGGAAGAAACCGGCATGCCGCCTGCGGTGGCGCAGCGGCTGCGGCGGATCATCCAGAGCCCGCATGGCATGGTGCTGGTGACCGGGCCGACGGGGTCAGGTAAAACCACCACTTTGTATGGCTTGCTGTCAGAGCTCAATCAGCCTGGCGTCAAAATTATCACCGTGGAAGATCCGGTGGAATACCGTTTGCCGCGGATTAATCAGGTGCAAATCAACCACAAAATCGGCCTCGATTTTGCCGGAGTGCTCAGAACCAGCCTGCGGCAGGACCCGGATATTCTGATGGTCGGTGAGATGCGCGACCAGGAAACGGCGGAAATGGGCCTGCGTGGCGCGCTGACCGGCCACCTGGTGTTGTCCACACTGCACACCAACGACGCCGTCACCAGTACGCTGCGGTTAATCGATATGGGCGCAGCGCCTTATCTGGTGGCGAGTGCCTTGCGGGCTATTCTGGCGCAGCGGCTGGTGCGCAAGGTCTGCCAGCATTGTAAAGAGCCTTATCAGCCGGATGAACTGGAACACAGCTGGCTGCGGCATTTCCGTGCGCCGGATGGCCTGACATTCTGGCGTGGCAAAGGCTGTCAGTCCTGCCATTACAGCGGTTACAAAGGCCGGGTTGGTGTCTTTGAGCTGCTGGTGATCGACAAACCACTGGCGGATGCGCTGCGCCGTGACGACAGTGATGAATTCTCCCGGCTGGCTTACAACAAGGCGGATTTTCGCACTTTAGGCTCGATGGCGCTGGATTATGCCCGCCAGGGCGTGACCAGCCTCGACGAAGTGATCCGCGTCTCTGAGTATGTCGAACTGGACAGCAGTCAGGCGGTGGCCGCATCGGCCAGTGTCGGCCTGACCGCCGGCTACTCTGGCGGTGATTTCGGCGCCGGCAGTGCGGGGGCTGACTGATGGCCAGTTATCGTTACCGCGCCCGTGACGCCCAGGGCCAGTTACTCAGCGGCGAGCTGGAGGCCGGCAATGAACTGGCAGTCGCCGATTTGCTGAGCCGGCGCCAGCTGATCCCGATCAGCATCGAACGGGCTGATGGCAGCAAAGGCGTCAGCGCCAGTGCGGGTGCTAGTGTGGCAGGCGGTACGGGTATGAGTGCGGCTGGCTTCAGCTGGTTCGGCCCGAAAGTGCGGCTGCCGGAACTGATCGTGTTTGCCCGCCAGATGTACGCGTTAAGCCGCGCCGGCATTCCGATTATCCGCGCTATTCGGGGGCTGGCTGATAGCACCAGCTCCAAAGCACTGAATCTGGTGCTGCTCGATTTGGCCGACCAGCTGGAAAAAGGCCGTGGTTTGTCGGTGGCGATGGCCAGTCATCCAAAAGTGTTTAACCGGCTGATTGTCAGCATTGTGCATGTCGGTGAAAACACCGGCCGGCTGGATGACGCTTTTGCCCAGCTGTCGGATTATTTTGAGCAGGAAATGGAAACGCGCCGCCAGATTAAACAGGCCACGCGTTATCCGGCCTTTGTGATGATTTTTCTGGTTGCAGCCGTGGTGATCCTGAACCTGTTTGTGATCCCGCAGTTTGCCAATATGTTTGCCCGCTTTGGTGCTGAATTGCCCTGGAGTACGCAGCTGCTGATCAGCACTTCGCAGTTTTTTGTGCATTACTGGCCAGTGTTGCTGCTGGGCAGCCTGATAGCCCTGTTGGCGTTGTACCGTTACCTGCAAACCGAGGGCGGTCGTTATCTGTGGAGCCGCTACAAGTTGCGGTTTCCGGTGGTGGGCAGCGTGATTAACCGGGCCACGCTCGGCCGTTACGCCCGCAGCTTTTCGCTGATGCTGAGGTCCGGTATCCCGCTGACCACTGCACTGAGCCTGGTCGCTGAAGCGGTCGACAACGATTATATGGCGGAAAAAATCCGCGAGATGCGGCGCAACATTGAACGCGGCGAGAGCCTGGTGCGTGTTTCCGGCCAGAGTGGCCTCTTTACCCCGCTGGTGATGCAAATGCTGGCCGTTGGCGAAGAAACCGGCCAAATGGACGATATGTTGCAGGAAGTAGCAATGTTTTACGAAAGGGAAGTGGCCTTTGACTTAAAATCGCTGACGGCAAAAATAGAGCCCATTCTGATCACAGTAGTGGCCGTGATGGTGCTGCTGTTGGCGCTGGGTATCTTTACCCCGATGTGGGATATGCTCAGTGCCTATCAAAAAGGACGCTGAAGCAGGCTTGGCAA
>CBINNO010000320.1:0-3924 GCA_966252055.1 uncultured Rheinheimera sp.
TGCCCGCCGGTCGTGCACACAGATTCTGGCTGCAGCTGATGCTGGGGCTTGGCCGTATCAGCAGTTATGCGCTGACTGGCGCCCTGTTTGGCGGCCTTGGCGCCGGATTTATCGGCATCAGCGGGCTGACGCCTGCCTTCTTGCAGCTGTTGGCCGGCCTGATGCTGCTGGCGATGGCACTGTATATCAGCCGGCTCTGGTTTGGATTGTTATGGCTGGAACGGGCCGGTAAGCCGCTGTGGCAATTGCTGCAACCGCTGACCCGGCGCTTGCAGCCATTGGATCGCAGCCACAAAGCTTTTGCTTATGGCCTGCTCTGGGGTTACTTGCCCTGTGGTCTGGTCTATTCAGCGCTCAGCTGGAGTCTTGGCAGCGGCTCGGCGCTGTCAGGTGCGCTGTGGATGGCCGCGTTTGGCCTTGGCACCTTGCCGGCGGTGCTGCTGGCTGGTCAGGCCGCCAGCGTCTTGCGCCGCTATCAACAAATGCCAGCCGTGCGCTATCTGCTGGCGGCTGGATTGGCTGGCTACGGTCTGATGACGGCCTGGCGGGCATTCGGCCAACTCTTCAGCTGACAGGGCATAGAGGCGCACTTGCGCTGTTTCAGGGCAAAGAACGCCGGATGACTCCGCATAGCTCCTTGCAATTCGCGGCTTAGTTTTTTAAGCTGGGCCATCTTTGGATGAACTTTGGAAACCACCATGAGTGCAGCATCAGGCATTAACTGCCAGCACTGTGGCTTTAGCCAGCTGTGCTTACCTTATACGCTTAACGAGCAGGAGCTGGATAAACTCGACGACATAATCCAGCGTAAAAAGCCGTCTCACAAAGGCGATCACCTGTTTGAAGCCGGTAAACCGCTGCATGCACTGTATGCGGTACGCAGTGGTTCGTTCAAAACTTACACCCTGACAGAACAAGGGGAAGAACAGATCACCGGTTTTCATCTGCCTGGCGATGTGATTGGTTTTGATGCCATCGGCGAGCAGCAACATCCAAGCTATGCGCAGGCGCTGGAAACCGCCATGGTCTGTGAGATCCCGTTCGGTAACCTCGATCATCTGCTTGATCAGGTGCCCAAACTGCGTCAGCAACTGATGCGGCTGATGAGTCAGGATATTCAGGGCGATCAGCAGATGATGCTGTTGCTCAATCGCAAAACCGCCGAAGAAAAGCTGGCAGCCTTTTTGTCCGATTTGGCGCAGCGTTTCGGCAACCGCGGTTTGTCCCGCCGCGAATTCCGCCTGACCATGACCCGCGGCGAAATTGGTAACTACCTTGGGCTCACAGTCGAAACCATCAGCCGGCTGCTGGGCCGTTTTCACAAAGACGAACTGATCCATGTCGACGGAAAGTTCATTAGCATTCTGAACTTTGACGAGCTGTGTAAAACCGCCGGCATTCGCCATCCGATCCGCTAGCAATAGCGCAGAGTCTCCCCAAGGCTGCAACGATGCAGCCTTTTTTATTTTGCCTTGCCTCATCTTTGCGTTTGTCGCTGGCAGACAAGTGCGCCGAACTTGATCTGTCGCAACAACAACAACTTGCTTGCAAGCTAACTTGACTACACTAAAGAGCACAACACTGAACATCGCACGGCGGCTGTTGTCCCAACTGACACAACCGTTATCCAGGTTCAAGCGACAAAGGAGCGAGAAGATGGCAACATTTCAGGATGTACTGGTGGTGCTGGACCCCACCACCGAACAGCAAAAAGCACTGGACCGGGCAATTGAGCTCGCCGGGCACACCGCCTGCAGAATTACCGCCTTCCTGTCGATTTATGATTTTTCCTACGAGATGACCACCATGCTGTCCGGTGAGGAGCGTGAATCGATGCGCCAGGCAGTGATCACTGACCGCGAGATCTGGATCCAGGAGCTGCTGCAGGCCGCAAGAGCGCGTCATATCGAATGCACCGCCAAAGTGGTCTGGCACAACCGTCCTTTCGAAGCCGTGGTGCAGGCGGTCAGCGAGCAAGGTTATGATCTGGTGATTAAAGGCACCCACGACCACGATGTGCTCAAATCGATGATTTTCACCCCGACCGACTGGCATATTCTGCGCAAATGTCCATGCCCGGTGCTGCTGGTCAAAGAGCACGACTGGCCGGCACAAGGCAATATCCTGGCAGCGGTGAATGCCGGCAGCGAAAAACCACATCACAAAGATCTAAACCAGCGCATCGTCCGTCAGGCCATCGCCATGGGTAATATGCTTGGCAGTCAGGTCCATCTGGTCAACGCTTACCCAGGCACTCCGGTGCATGTTGCCATTGAAATTCCGGAGTTTAATCCGATCGAATACAACGACAGCATGCGTCATCACCATCAGGAAGCCGCGCAGTTACTGGCAGGCCAGTTCGACCTGGCCGCTGAAGCTGTGCATGTCTGCGAAGGGATGCCGGAAGATGTGATCCCCCGCATCGCCCGTGAGCTCGACGCCGAGATAGTGATCATTGGCACCATAGGCCGTACCGGTTTGTCAGCAGCCATCATCGGTAACACCGCTGAGCATGTGATTGACCGGCTGGACTGCGATGTATTGGCGCTTAAACCCGGGCCTGACAGCATCGACTCCTGAATCTGGCCGCGGGTGGTGCTCTTTGCACAAGGGAATTGGCAAGCACAGGCTTTGAGCTATAATGTGCGCCATTTTTTTGATTTGACGGATCCTATGATGTCACACCCGCAATCACCCGCTGAAGCCACCCTCAATACGCCGGCGGCTTCCTCACACGCCGCCGCCGCTAAAGCGCAATACAATCTGAATAAACTGCATAAGCGGCTGCGCCGCGGTGTAGGTCAGGCCATTGCCGACTTTGGCATGATTGAAGAAGGCGACAAAGTGATGGTTTGTTTGTCGGGTGGCAAAGACAGCTACACTTTGCTCGACATCCTGCTGAACCTGCAACAAAGCGCGCCGGTCAGCTTCAGCATTGTGGCGGTCAATCTCGATCAGAAGCAACCTGGCTTCCCGGCCGACGTGCTTCCCACTTATCTGGACAGCATCGGCGTGGATTATCAGATCGTCACCGAAGACACCTACTCCATCGTCAAAGAAAAAATCCCGGAAGGCAAAACCACCTGCTCTTTGTGCAGCCGTCTGCGCCGCGGCATTTTATACCGCACCGCCAAAGAGCTCGGCGCCACCAAAATCGCGCTGGGTCATCATCGTGACGACATGATTGAAACCATGTTTCTCAACATGTTTTACGGCGGCAAAATGAAATCGATGCCGCCAAAGCTTATCAGCGACAATGGCGAGCATATCGTGATCCGTCCGCTCGCTTACTGTCGTGAAAAAGACATCGAAAAATACGCCACCGCACGTCAGTTTCCGATCATCCCATGCAACCTGTGTGGCTCACAGGATGGTCTGCAGCGTCAGGTCGTCAAAGAAATGCTGCAGGACTGGGATAAAAAATTCCCAGGTCGCATTGAAACCATGTTCCAGGCCATGCAAAACATCGTGCCTTCGCATATGCTCGATCAGCAATTATTTGATTTTAAAGCGGTAAGCAAGGAGAACGCGACTGAGTTTGCCCGCGACACAGCTTTTGACAAAGAAGCGGTACCGGCGACGCCGGTTGGTTTACTGGCAGACGATGACGCTGAGCAAACGCCAGCCAGTTCAGGCGTGATGATCCAGACACTGGAACTGACGAACTAACCAAGCCCAACGCTGACAGCACAGACAAACACTACCGACAAACACTGCAAACAGGCCCATCAGCGGGCCGGTTTGCAGTTTAGTCCACTTAAAGCTGACGAAACCAGTCCCAGATCCCCAGCGAAAAATCGTCAAAAAAATCGATGCCCAAAGCAGATTTGAGCACGTACAACAGCAACAAACCGAACAAAGCACAGATCACCAGCACTACCGACAACAGCACCGACTGCATCAGCAGGCGCAGCTGGCCCTGGC
>CBINNO010000321.1:0-3900 GCA_966252055.1 uncultured Rheinheimera sp.
GTACACAACACGTTGCGGTTGACATCGCCAGCAGTGGCAATCGAATCGATACCGATTTTATTGAGCAGCTGATGCATCGGCTTGATATCCGGCTTAAACACGCCATGGAACTGAAACGTCTGGCGGGTGGTCAGGCGGATCGAGCCATACAGCGTGTGGTCGCGGGCAAATTGGTCAATCGCCAGCCACTGCGCCGGTTTGATGATGCCGCCCGGCAAGCGCGCCCGCAGCATCACGTTGTGCAAAGGTTCCAGTTTTTGTTCAGCACGCTCAGCACGCAAATCGCGGTCATCTTGCTGGTACATGCCGTGAAAACGCACCAACAGGAAGTTATCGCCGGTAAAACCGCCGGTAATTTCGTCTTTTAAGTCGGTGGTGATAGTGCCGCGCAAATGATGGCTTTCAGCCTTCAGCCGCTCGTTATCAGACAGCGCGCCCTGCACCTGCAGATCAGGATTAATCGGATACTGGCTCATTAATAAACATCCTTCTGATAACGTTTGGCACCACGCAATTCTTCAAAATAATCCGCCGCAGCTTCGGCAGACAAACCGCCGTGTTCGCCGGCGATGTCCAGCAGCGCCTGATGGACATCTTTTGCCATCCGGTTGCCGTCGCCGCAAATATACAGATGCGCACCTTGTTGTAACCAGGACCAGACTTCGGCCCCTTTGGCTTTCAGTTTATCCTGCACATAAATTTTCTGCGCCTGATCGCGGCTGAATGCCACATCCAGATGCGTCAGCACGCCGCGTTTTAAATAATCCTGCAGCTCGACCTGATACAAAAAATCGCGGGTGAAATGCGGGTTGCCAAAAAACAGCCAGCTCTGGCCCGTCGCGCCGGCATTGTCGCGCTCCTGCAAAAAGGCGCGAAACGGCGCGATGCCGGTGCCAGGGCCAATCATAATGACCGGCGTGTCGTGGTTCGGCAGCCGGAAATTGTCATTGTGCTCGACAAAGACTTTCACCGGCTCGCCTTCTGCTAACCGCTCGGCCAAAAAGCCGGAAGCGCCGCCTAAATGGGTGCTGCCAAAAGCGTCGTAACGCACCACACCCACAGTTAAATGCACTTCTTCACCGACTTCAGCCTGGCTGGACGCGATGGAATATAACCGCGGCTGGATTTTACGCAGGCTGTCGGCCAGCTGCTGCGCACTCAGCGACGCCGGGTTTTGCACAATCACATCGGCGCTTTGTTTGTCGGCCAGATAAGCGCGTACAGCGTCTTTGTCCGCTGCAATAGCTGTGAGCGCCTCATTGTTGGTCGCTTGTGCATATTTACTGACCAGCGACGGATAAGCCTGCGTCAGCTCAAGCTCCTCGCTGAGCGCCTGGCGTAACGACAGGTTTTTACCGGCCAGTTGAATGTCTTCATCACCGGTTAAACCGGTGGCCGCCAGCACCGCAGTCACCAGCTCGGGCGCATTGTGAAAATACACACCCAGCGCATCGCCCGGCTGATAAGTCAGGCCGCTGCCAGCGAGCGAAATTTCGATATGGCGCACATCTTTGGTCGAATTGCGCGCGGTGATCTTCTGGTTAACGCTGAGCTCAGCGGTGGCCGGATTCTGCTTGTCGTATTGGCTGTGGCTGCCAGCCGTGCCGGTGGCACCTGGCCAGGCAATCACCTGGGCACTTTGCGCACCGGACGCTTTTAACAGCGGGCTGAACAGCTCAAGCGCACCGTCCTGCCAGTTTTTCGCGGCATCGGCGTAATCGACATCCAGCAGCGCTGGTTCATACAGCCGTTTGGCGCCCAAAGCGGCCAGTTGGGTGTCAAAATCGGTGGCGGTTTTACAGAAAAATTCGTAGCTGGTGTCACCCAGGCCCAGCACCGCAAACTGCAGCTCCGGCAGTTTGGGGGCTTTTTTACCGAACAGAAATTTATGGAAACTGACCGCACTTTCCGGCGGCTCGCCTTCACCATAAGTGGAAGTCACAATGATCAGAAACTTCTCTTTGGCCAGCGCGTTGGTTTTGTACGAGCCAATATCCTGCAGCTGCACCGCCAGACCACGGCTTTCTGCGGCGGCTTTGATTTTACTGGCGACGCCTTTGGCATTGCCGGTTTGCGAGGCATATAAAATCGTCAGCGTCGCCGCTTCGCCCGCAGCAGGGGCAGCCGTCACAGCGCCGCCGGCCGCAAACTGTGCACTGGCGGCCAGATAGCCGCTGACCCAGGCTTGCTGAATGGGATTGAGCTGGCCGACCAGCTTTTGCAGATCCTGAACTTGCTGCGCACTCAGCGGACTGGCTTGTGCGGTCAGTGAAGTAAACGGCATAACGACACCTGTACTGTCAAAACTGCCCGCATTTTAGCCGTCTATACGGATATATCAGAAAGAATTGATCTGCTCTACATATGCCTTTCAGTTATATAGGCCAGCGCATTTCGCCTAGAAGAAATTGACCATTTATTAGTGTAAATGGCTATTTCATTTGCCACCGAGATCTCCAGGAATAATAAATAACCATTAATTTCAAAAAGTTACCAGATGGCACAACCTTTGATAAAGACAACAATCACCAAACGCCTGAGGATCAGCACCATGAAACTGTTAATCGCAACCACCCTGTTTAGTTCAATGGCCATGGCCAACGACCATTCTCAATGCAGTCTGCAGTTCAAAGATGACTTAGTGCTGTCCGGCCAGAGCGCCAGCCTGCAACGGGCCGATCAGACTTTATGGCACATCGACGCCAATGGCCGCCTGCAAGTCCGCGGCAACACTATTGATACCGACGCCGCCACCGCCGCCGACCTGCGCAGCTATCAGCAAGGCTTACATGCGCAAGCCCAGGAAACCGTGGTGTTAGTCGCCGACGCGCTGACACTGGCTGCTGACGCCATCGAACAGGTGATGGTGCAGTTTGAAGTCGACAGCAGCGAAGTGCGCCCCGGCGTCGACGATGCCATTGCTTCGCTGCGCAGCAATATCGACGGCTTAGTGATCAGCAATGGCAATGAAATCCGCATCAATGGCAGCAAAATCCATCAACCGGATGGCCAGCTGGACAGCGAATTTGAAAAGATGATCGAAAACTCGGTGGCAAAACTGACCGGCGCCGTGATGATGTCCGTCGGCAAAGCCATGATGTCCGGCGACGGTGATTTCGAACAACGAATGAACGCCTTTGGCGAAAAGATGGACACTTTCGGCAAGCAGCTGGAAAGCCAGATGGAATCACGTGGCGAAGCGCTGGAAGCGCGTGGCAAACACCTGTGCAGCAACCTGAAAACGCTGGACCAGCTGGAGCAACGTATTCAGCAACAAGTGCCACAAATGGCCGAATTTGACCTGATTGAGGTCCGCGCAGAGCCAAAAGAAGACAGCACCAGCACCACTTCTGCCGGATAAACAGCAAGCTTCATCTCCACAGGGCAACCCTTTGCTCAACACCCTTGCCCCACGTCATCGTGGGGCTTTTTTATCTGTCGGCCAGAGCACGGCGGCACTGGCCGGTCTTGTCTGGATGCCGGCGGGCTGGTACAAAGGCGCACAGCAACAGGAGACTGCAATGATCACACGTATTTTACCGGGCGGCCGTTATTCTGAAGCGGTGCAGGCCGGCGGCTTTATTTTTTGCTCTGGCATGGTGCCCAATGACACCAATCTGGATATTCAGGGCCAGACAGCTGATGTGCTGGCACAAATTGACGCGCTGCTGGCCGAATGTGGCGCCGGCAAAGCCGATATCGTCGATGCGGTGATTTATCTGGCCGATATGGCGGACTACGCCGGCATGAATCAGGTGTGGGACCAGTGGGTCGCCACCGGACAAGCGCCGGCCCGCGCCACAGTGGAGGCCCGCCTCGCTGATCCGGCCTGGAAAATCGAGATCAAGGTGACGGCTTACCACCTCTGAGTTCAGTGACTGTCGGCCCGCTGTGGCGCGG
>CBINNO010000322.1:0-3878 GCA_966252055.1 uncultured Rheinheimera sp.
AGCGCGCTGAGTGTCGGGGCTTGTGTGGTGTTGCATGATTTTTTGCTGACCGCAGATGTGGTGCGGCTGTGCAGCCGGCATCAGATCAGTGTGCTGGCGGCTGTGCCGCCTTTGTGGGCGACGCTGGCCGAAGCGAATTGGCCAGATGACGCGCGACACAGTTTGCGGCTTTGGACTAACTCGGGGGGCGCCATGCCGCAGCCTTTGCTGCTCAGGCTGCAGCAGTTATTCCCGCAGGCCGCACCTTATTTGATGTATGGCCTGACCGAGGCCTTTCGCTCGACTTATCTGGACCCGGCGAAAGTCGCCGCCAAGCCGGGCTCGATGGGCCAGGCGATTCCTTTTGCTGAGGTGTTGGTGCTGCGGCCGGACGGCAGCGAGTGCGCTGTTGATGAGCCGGGCGAGCTGGTGCATCGGGGCCCGCTGGTCAGTCTTGGCTACTGGAATAAAGCCGAACTGACGGCAGAACGCTTTCGGCCTGATCCGTCGTGGCCGGCGCAGCTGCCGGATAAGCCGAAGGCCGTCTGGTCGGGCGACCTGGTCCGGCGCGATGCGCAAGGCGATCTGTTTTATCTGGGCCGGCTCGATGACATGCTCAAATGCTCTGGCTTTCGTATCAGCCCAACCGAAATTGAGCAGCTTTGTTATGCGCTGATCGCCGATGCGATCGATATTGCTGCGATTGGCGTGCCGTTACCGCCGGCCGATACGGCGGTGCTGCTGCTATTCAGTGCCAGCAATGGCCAGGATACAGCTGCATTGCTGCGGCTGCTCAGACAACAACTGCCGGCTTACTTGTGCCCCAAGGCGCTGCTGCAACTGGCGCAGCTGCCTAAAACCGCGAATGGCAAACTGGATCGCAAACAACTGGCTTTGCAATATAAGGACTTTTTCAGTGTCGACTCCTCTGCATCCTGACTGGCTGAGCAGCCAGCCGCAGCTGGCCGCTGCCCTTGAATATCTGGCTGTGCAGCAAGGTCACTTGCTGATTGGCGGTAAAACCGCCACTGAGATTAGCCGCTTACTCAACAGCTCGGTGTTTTATGCTTATGACAGCGCTGCGGTGCGCAGCAAAGTGGCGCAGCTGCGCGCGGTGCTGCCAGCGCGGGTGCGGCTGCATTATGCGGTAAAAGCCAATCCCTATCCGCCGCTGGTGCATTTATTGGCAACGCTGACCGACGGTATGGATGTGGCGTCGCATCGTGAACTGTTGCTGGCACTGCAAAGTGGCGCCGCAGTGGCGAACATCAGTTTTGCCGGCCCGGCGAAAACTGACACCGAACTGACCGCCGCGCTGGAGGCCGGTTGTGTAGTGCATCTGGAATCCGCCGGCGAGCTGCAACGGCTGCGCCGGCTGGCGACTGTGGCCGGTAAAACAGCCCGGGTGGCGCTTCGGATTAACCCTGACTTTGAACTGAAAGCCTCCGGCATGAAAATGGCCGGCGGTGCTAAGGCTTTTGGCATCGATCAGCAGCAGATCCCGGCGCTGCTGACGGAGCTGGCCGCAGGCCCGCTGCAGCTGGTGGGGTTTCATCTGTACTGCGGCTCACAGAACCTGCAGGCGGGCGCTATTCTGGCGGCGCAGCGGCAAAGTCTGCAGCTGCTGCAAAGCCTGCGCAGCCAATGCCCGGCCCTTGAGTTTATCAATCTGGGTGGTGGTTTTGGGGTGCCTTATTTTCCACAGGACAAGGCGTTGGATCTGGCGGCTGTCGGCGCCGGGATGGCTGACTTACTGACCGAATTTGCCGATTGCCTGCAGGGGCTTGAAGTGATCCTGGAGCTGGGGCGTTATCTGGTGGCGCATGCCGGCGTCTATTGCTGCCAGGTGATTGATTGCAAAGACTCTCATGGCCAGCGCTTTGTGCTGACCAACGGCGGGCTGCACCATCATTTGGCCAACTCCGGCAACTTCGGTCAGGTGGTGCGGCGTAATTATCCGGTGCTGTTAGCTGAGCGGCTGGCTGAAGCGCCGCAGCAGTTGCAGCAGGTCGCCGGGCCTTTGTGTACGCCGCTGGATGTGCTGGCCGACAAAGTATTGTTGCCACAGGCGAGCCCGGGCGACTGGTTTATGGTGCTGCAATCCGGCGCTTATGGACCGACAGCCAGCCCGCAGAATTTTTTGAGCCATGGTCAGGTCGCCGAAATTTTGCTGTAACGCGAAAGGGAGTGTGTTATGTGGATGCGTCGCTATTTTTACAGCAGTGGTATTGTTGCTAACATTCTGTTTTTATTTGCTTTGCTGCTGTGGGCCCGCAGCATTTACTGGCTGGGGCTGCCGCTGCCTTTGTACAGCCAGAAAGTGGCGAACGATTTGCGGGTCAATTATCCGAGTGTCGCTTTTGTCGCGCCGGTGTTTGATTATCTGGCCGGGTTTGAGCACAAAAACTACTATTTTCGCCCGCTGGAGCCGACCCAATGGCACGGTGCCGGCGCCAGACCTGACTATCAGCCGAAGTGGCAGGCGGACGCCGTGGTGGTCCGCGACAGTGCCAGTTTGCGTGAGGCGCTCAGACAAGCGCAGGCCGGTCAGCAAATTGTACTGGAACCGGGCCGCTATGAATTCAGCCGCACTGTGGAGCTGCGCAGTGCCGGCCGGCCGGACGCGCCCATTCGCTTGACTGGTCGCGCTATGCATCAGGTCGAGCTGGTGCTGCGCGGCGAAGGCTTTTTACTGATGGCGCCGCACTGGCAGTTTGAAAACCTCAGTTTTATTGGCGGTTGCGATATTCATGACAACTGTCAGCATGCTTTACACGTGGTTGGTCAGGCCAGCGACGTGCTCATTCGCAACAACAGTTTTCGCGATTTTAATTCGGCGCTGAAGGTCAACGGCCTCAAAGGCCAGTACCCGGACCGCGGCCTGCTGGAAAACAACACGATTTACAACACCAGCCCGCGTAAAACCAAAGGGCCGGCCACACCGGTCGACATTGTGGCAGCCAACGACTGGCGGGTCGCCGGCAATTTTATTTTTGATATCCAGAAAATGGCCGGTGACGAAGTCAGCTATGCCGGTTTTATCAAGGGCAATGCCAGTGGCGGCGTGTTTGAGCGCAATCTGGTGATGTGTGAAGCCAACTTAAAAGGCGGCCGTTACACCGCTTTGGGCCTGTCGTTTGGCGGCGGCGGGACCGGCAAACCCTACAGCCGCGACGAGCAAACCGACGTCGAAAGCCGTGGTGGCGTGATGCGCAACAACATCATTATGCATTGCCCCAATGATGTCGGGATTTATCTGAATAAAGCCGCCGACACTTTGCTGGAAAACAATATTGTGTATAACACGGTCGGCGTCGATGTCCGTTACAGTGCGAGTTCAGCGACTTTTCGCAACAACGTGATCAGTGGCCGCATCAATAACCGCGAAGGGGGTCAGCATCAGGCCGAACATAACTATGTGACAGCCCGCAGCTTTTTCACCGGGCGGGACCAACTTAAAGATGAGTTCCGCGCGCCAGATGTGGCTGATTTCAGCTGGCAGGGTCCTTATCCGGCCGAACCTGGACCGCAGCCGAATGCCGACGGGCAAATGACAGATTTCTGTGGTCAGCTGGTACAGCAACCTTATTTGGGCGCCTTTGCCGGTGAAGAATTTTGTCGGGTCAAAGAGCCCAGCGCCGCCAGACGCTAGAGCTGCTGAGGCGCTCGCGCCATTTGCCGGGCTTAGCCTTGGTTCAGTTGCTGCAAAAAACGTTGGCTGGCAGCACTGAAGGTCTGTAAGTCGGCGCGCCGGCTTAAAGTGTGATTGGCCTCTGGCAGGTTCAGCAGTTCAGCGCGCTGCAAAATGCCGCGCCAGGGTTTTTGGCTAAGCGCCTGGCGGCACTCGGCGGCGGTCAGATCGGGTTCTGCCAGCGCAAGCAGGCAAGGACCGCTGAAAC
>CBINNO010000323.1:0-3878 GCA_966252055.1 uncultured Rheinheimera sp.
GCTGGTGGTTTGATGGCTTAGCCTGCGGCTTACCGGGCGAGAACTCTTCAAGCGGAGAAACTACGGCTTATCTGTCGACTAACTGAACAAAAACTGCTTGTGACTCCCGCACGTCAGAAAATCATTCGATGATTTTCTCTGAATATAGGTTAAACCATTCATTTTATACCGATGCCCGCCTGGTAACCAAAGCCATATCTGCCGACCATTCTTTTTGTTATACAGGGTGAACAGCCATCCTGTTTATTCAGGCTGGCAACAAGTTTCTGTGTATTAAGTCCTTCTTGCTGGTTGCTATGTTTCTGATATGAAAAGAAAATTCCTCTAAAGGGTAAAATAATTTGTTTTTTGTTTTCTTTAAGTTTAAAATTTGCGCTTTGTGTTAATTTTAGTGTGCGTGTGTAGATACGTCCCGCGAGTCTCGCTGGTGCTACTTCATTCGAATATCTTCTGTTTAATACTCCATTACTAATAATTTTAAATGCGCGTTATTCTGCTTGTTTGTATCTTCTCTTTGCCAGAATTGTTTGGTAGGGGTTTTACTTTGCAGTGGTAAAATATTTTATTCTAATTGTTCATGCGTGATTTTTATTGGTTGCGCTCTTTGATTTTTAAGAAAATAACATATTAGGGTCGATTTTATGTATGGTGTGGTTCGTTTATGCTCATGCTTTTTTATATTGTTACTATCTGCAATCGCGTCAGCGCAGACCGCAGCCCCAGGGCCTGCAATTTTCAGCCTGATTAGCGGTTCTTACACTACTTCTCAGACGACAACGTTGGACTGTGGTACTCCCGGAGCCGTCATTCGTTACAGTATGGATGGCAGCGATATCACGACAAGCTCGACGCTGTACACCGGACCTATCACAATTGCCAGCAGTGTCACAATAAAAGCCCGAGCCTTTTTAGGCACGACAGGAGGCGTACAATCGAGCGGAACTTATACCATTGAGCCTGTCCAGCCTGCCATTTTTAGCCTGATCAGTGGAACCTATACAGACCCACAAGTTGTCAGTCTCAACTCAGGGACGACAAATGCACAAATCCGCTATACCACCAATGGGGCTGATGTCACTGCAAGTTCGACACTTTACAGCGGTCCGTTGACGATCTCAGGCAGTATGGTCATCAAAGCGAAAGCTTTTTTAGGAAGCAGCAGTAGTGTCCAGTCAAGTGGCACCTACACTATCATGCCGCAAGCGGCCGTATTTAGCCTGATCAGCGGCACTTATACCGGTAGCAAGACCACAACATTAAGCAGCGGTACTCCGGGAGCCGTCATTCGTTACAGTATGGATGGCAGCGATATTACGACCAGCTCTACGCTGTACACCGGACCCATCACAATCGCCAGCAGCGTCACAATAAAAGCCCGCGCATTTTTAGGCTCTACAGGAGGCGTGCAATCCAGCGGGACTTATACCATCGAGCCTGTCCAGCCTGCCATTTTCAGTCTGATAAGCGGAACCTATACAGACCCACAAGTTGTCAGCCTGAGTTCGGGGACGGCAAATGCACAAATCCGCTACACCACCAATGGGGCTGATGTCACAGCAAGCTCGACACTGTACAGTGGTCAGTTGACGATCTCAGGCAGCATGGTCATCAAAGCGAAAGCTTTTCTGGGAAGCAGCAGTAGTGTGCAATCAAGTGGCACCTACACCATCAGGCCACAAGCCGCAGTGTTTAGTCTGATCAGCGGCACTTATAACGGCCCTCAGACAACAACGTTAAGTACTGGCACTGCGGGAGCCACCATTCGTTACAGCATGGATGGCAGCAATGTCACGACAAGCTCGACACTATATACCGGTCCCATCACGATAAATAACAGTGTCACGATTAAAGCGAAAGCCTTTTTAGGCAGCACAGACGGTGTACAGTCCAGCGGTACTTACGTCATCAACAACACCGTTTATACGGTCAGTGCCACAGCAGGCACCGGCGGCAGCATCAGCCCGGCATCAGTCAATGTCAATGCAGGCTCTACGGCAACATTCACTGTCACGCCGGCAGCGGGTTACCAGATCAATCAAATCAGTGGTTGCGGTAAAACCGGCACCAGCAGCCCGTTTACGACAGCGGCCATCAGTGCATCTTGCAGTGTCTCTGCCACTTTTAACGCGATACCAACGGTGGCTGCACCTGTAATAAGTCCAAACGGTGGCTCGCATGTGAATGACGTGACGGTGAGTCTGACGACAGCGACGGCTGGCGCTGAATTGCGTTACACGACAAACGGTAGCGACGTGACAGTGAGCTCGCCATTGTATACGGGGCCTTTCCGACTGGTCGTGTCTGCAACAGTCAAAGCCAGAGGCTTTAAAACAGGTATGCAGAGCAGTTCGCAGGTAACACAGAATTTTGTCATCAGCAAACCGAAAGTGACAGTGTACCGGTACGATGATTTGGGCCGATTGATAACGACCGAAGATACAGTCAATGGCAACCGGAATTACCAGTATGATGCGGCAGGGAACAGAACCAACGTCAGCGTCGGTAATAATTAAGTATGATATCGAAAGGTTTCTTGAAGATGAAAATGGAAAGTATTTTTGTAGTTGCGGCTTTATTGTTCTATAGCTGTGGTTTGTTATCAAACCCTTCGATAGAACCGCCTACGCGGCATAAAACCAGCGACAAAGCGGGTGTTAATGTAGCATCAGGTCGCAGTTCGTTCTCTCTGGATACAATATCTATTGGTGCCGGTGATTTATCTTTGCAGCATAAAATGATGTCGAATAACGATAATTTTTATGTCGCATTTGATAATTTCTGGGGGTATATGTATAGAACTGAAAGCAGCTCTGTAGGCAGTAAGCTGGAATTCAATTTTGGTAATCAGGTAGAAACAATTTCTTACCCAGCAAATTTCTTGTCGCCGGATTTCGTTGAGCATTCATCGTCAGCGCCCAAGCGGAAGTTGAAAAAGCTCAATGCTACAACTTATGAATTTACCACCAGTGCAGGCACTGTCTATGAGTATTCAACTGTAATGGCTCCGGCAGCACCGTTTCATACTCTTGCTGATGGACATCACTTTATTGCAACTCTTACCAAAGTGACTTACCCGAATGGTTTTCAGGTCAACATTCATTACAAAACATCCAAGGTCTTCTTTCCACTCAGTTCAGTGTCATCCAGCAGAATCCAGGCAGTGACTACAAACACCGGGTTAATGCTCAAATATACTTACAAAAGCGATAGTGCGGTGAAAGATAATTGGAACTGGTTTCTGGTAAAAGAAATTAAAACGATTAATAACAGCGTCGATTACTGCAACCCGATGTCGGATGCTTGTACTACCACGAGTAGCTGGCCAACAGTTTCTTTTAACTGGCCTGGACATTTATTAGCTTTTGGTGCCGGAGATTTGACTGTGCAGTTACCTGACCAAAGCAGGGTCATCTATAAACATAAGATGTATTGTAACTCAGGCCCTGGGGTGAGTGATTGCAACAATGGTGCAACGATGAACAACGATATTAAAATCTCAGATGTGGTCAGTGCGACCAGTTCAGGCACCAGTACCGAGTCTTATTCAAGAGGCAATCAATGGGCCTGCTCCAGTTTTGATTGTTCAACACTTAAAACAGGTCTTATTACAAAAGTCACTAAAGGCAATTCAGTTTGGTCGTATACTTATTCGCCACCACCTGCAGACAAATATATTCCAACAGCGATTACTTCAAAAGGACCATTAGAACAACGCCTCACAGTGACAATGAATACGTTGTTATCAAACATCAAGGATATTTCAGATAACGAACAGGGAGCAACATTTTACTTTGCGTCAAATTATGAAAATCAAGTAGAACGTATTCATTATTGGTATGGAAATTCTATCCACTTCCAACGAGATGCCGCCGGTAATA
>CBINNO010000324.1:0-3877 GCA_966252055.1 uncultured Rheinheimera sp.
ACTATCCCGCTACTTTCCCAGCGCCATCGCCGCTGCCGCTTTGAGAAATTTGCGGCGAAATTTTTGCAACGCTGCGCGGATAAAAACGCCAGGCGCCCCCGCGCAGTGATATTGGCGACAATAGATAACCATTTGATTCATATGAATAATGTGAGCCTTCAGCAAATCTTCAGTAAAACTTCAGCGGTTCTTTTGCGCAGTAATCACCGCGGGTCGTTATGGTGTTGGCCATCATTCCCCTGGAGCTTAACAATGAAATCGAACCGTGATGTTGCAGCAAAAATGCTGCTGTCCTGCTGCCTGTTGCTGGTTGTTCCGCATGCGCTTCAAGCTGATACCACAGCCGGACAATCAATCAGCACCGCCGTCAAACCAAGCCAGGCCAGTCGCATCGTGTTTTCCGCGACGGCAAACCCAAAGGCGGCTGACCCGCCTGAGCAAATACTGCAGACTTTTGACCTGTATACGACCCCAAATTTGTACTTCACTGCGGTATTCGATAAACCGCTGACGGCTCATTTGCAGCAGTTAGCACCGCAATGGTCAGCTACAACATTGAATCAGCAAGGAAACTACCAATTTACTTTCCTGGTGGACGGCGCTGTGGTGTATACCGAAAACCTCAACCCTGGCGCTGGCCTGGACAGCGAAAAAACCAGCAGCACAGTGCTGAGCAAACCTTTGCTGAGTGCCACGAACCCGGATTCCTGGGGCCGTTTTTTGTGGATGCGGTTTATGCATTATGCCGGTGATAAAGCGCTGACCGAAGGCGCGCACCAGCTGAAAATTCAAATCAGGCCTTATCTGAACACGCCGGCACTGAAAGTTGGCGACTTGCTAGCCGAAGGTCAAATCGGCGTGACCGTGGTAAAACCGCACGTCACTGCACAACAAATGGCGATTCAGCCTATTCAGCCGACCACCGACTGGGTGCTGTCAAAAGACAGCTACAACCAGAATCTGATCCGGGCGATGAACAAAAAAATTGCGCAGCGCGACTTTAAAGACATCAGCAGTGTAGTGGTGATTAAAAACGGCGAATTGTTGCTGGAACAATACTTTAACGGCAGTGACCGCAGCACTTTGCACGACCCGCGCTCGGTCGGTAAAAGTTTTGCATCGACCATGCTGGGCATCGCCATTGCGGAGGGTTTTATTCAAAACGAGCAGCAACAGCTCAGTGCGTTTTACCCGCTGCAAAACTACCAGCATTACACGCCAGCCAAAGCCAAAGTCACACTCCGGCAGCTGCTGACCATGACGTCTGGTTTTACCGGCGATGACGCCGACTCCGCTTCTGCCGGCAATGAAGAAAACATGTATCCGACCGCAGATTGGGTGCGGTTCACGCTGGATTTACCGATGCAAAACAGCGCGGCACAGGCTGCTGCCAACCCCTGGCAATACTTCACGGCAGGTGTGGTGGTGTTGGGGGATATTTTGCAAAAAACTGTGCCGGGCGGGCTGGAAAGTTATGCAGATAAAAAGCTGTTTGCGCCTTTAGGCATCAAAAAATATCAATGGCAATACACGCCGCAGCAAGTCGCCAATACTGCCGGAGGCTTGCAGTTAACTGCGCTGGATTTTGCCAAATATGGCCAGCTTTACAAAAATGGCGGGCGCTGGGGCCAGCAGCAAATTTTGCCAGCGGCCTGGGTGAAGGCCAGTTTAGCCAAACAAGTGGCGCGGACCGGGCAGAAAGACGGGGGTCATTATGGATATTTATTCTGGAATGATCAGCTGCAGGTCGGCCAACAGCAGTTTGAAGTGGCTTATGCCAGCGGCAATGGCGGCAATAAGATCTTTATTTTTAAAGACATCCCTGTTGTGATCGTCGTTACCGCCAAGGCATACAACAGAGTTTATGCCCATCCACAGGTGCAGCAGATGGTCAGCGAATATCTGCTTCCTGCGCTGCTGAACCCCTGACATCCCCGGCAATATCGGCTGTTCAGCCGGCGCTGGATCACAGATCCGGCGCCGGATACAAGGCCAGAAACTGTTGTCGTTGCTGTTCGCGGTTTTGGTTGATGCGGTCCAGCAACTGATAAAATGCCGGTTGTTGCTTTAACGGCGCAAACAACGGCGACAGCGTTAAATATTCACTGCTGCGGTAGCCCAGCTCCACCGCTTTTTGCAGATATTCGACTGCCAACACCTGATCTTGCAGCGCCCACAAGGCAATCAACGAGGCCTCAATATAATTGACTGGCCAGCGGTCGCCGCCGCTGACCAGCGCATCAATGGCATCAAGCCGTTGCCGTGCTTCGTCTGCGGGCAGTTGCTGGTTTAACAGCTGCCATAACGTGGTGGGATAGGATGGCCCGGCGCTGACTGCTGCGGCCGTTTTAAACCAGGGCAACGCCTGCGCTTTGCCTGACAACAGCCACACCAGTTCGGCATAAGTGACGTAAGCTTCGTAGCGCTTCACATCGCGGGTCAGCACCTTTTCAAGTTCGGTTTTTGCCTCGCTGAAACGGCCCTGCGTATACAAAAACCTGGGATAAGCTTCGTTGATAAACACATTGTCGGGATAGAGCAAAAACAGCTGTTGATAGCTGCGTCCGGCGCTGGCGGTAAATTTCAGCAGCTCAAAAATCCGGCTGATTTGCAAATCGGCCATATGATTGTCCGGCTGCAGCTGTTTTGCCTGCTGCGTTAATGCATACGCCTGCACCAACTGACCTTTGGTTTCCAGCAGATGGGCTGCTGAGCCCAGACTGGCGTAATTAGCCGGGTCAAGCTGAGCTGCCAGCATATAGTGCGTCAAGGCCTGCTCAAGCTGGCCCAGACAATCCCAGGCATAAGCCACAGCCGCCTGAGCGGCGCTGGCGGCTGGCTTGTGTTGCTGGCCACGCTTTTCATCATCCGCCAAGGCTTGTAATGCCAGTTGTCTGGCTTCAATCGCACGCGCGCTGGGCTGACTGTACCGACAGACCGATTTACTCAGCGCCAGACTGAGGCCAAGCAAAGCCGTGGTATTGCCAGCGTCCAGCTGCAGCACTTCGCGATAGAGGGCAATGGCATTCTGAGTGCTTTCGAGTTGCCCGGTGTTGGCGTAAAAATTGGCGCGCTCCAGCAGGGTCGGGACGGAATTGCCTGAGTGCGGCGCCGCAGCGCGGGTTGACTGGCCGGCCGGTTGTTGCACAACGAAATAGGCCAACGGCAGCAGGCTTAACAGCAGCAGCACTATTGCTGGCCCCGGCAAGCGTTTTGCGGTTGTTTGAGGTGCTGCTGTTGCTGAAGCCAATGCGGGCTCAGCTGCTGGTGGGGGCGCTAAAGTGGCGGCAGTAACAGATGGCGCTGGCGCGCATGCAACCGGACTTGCCAGCAAGCGGTAACCGCGCCCGCGCACCGACTCAATATACTTGGGCTGCTTCGGGTCGTCGTCCAGCGCTTTGCGCAGCAGCGTAATGCGCTGGGTGATGGTGTCGTCGGTGACCACGGTATTTTTCCAGACTGCCGCCGAGATTTGTTCCAGGCTACAAATTTTTTCCGCATGCGCCATCAAATACAGCAGCAGTTCGAACGACAGCTTGGGCAATTCCAGCGGCTGCCTGGTCGAACCGACGATGCGATACACTTTGAACTCGTCCGGTTCGACAATTAAATCAAGCAGTTCCCATTGCCGCACAGCGTTTTTCAACTTGATGATCCCATCGCTTTTTGCATTGTATGGTTGGTAAAAATCTGGAGGTCCGCGTCGCTGAACAACCAGCAGCGCTGCCTGAGCATAACGAGCTTTGCTGCAGATGAAAACCGGACCTGGCGCGGCAGCTGGAAAAGTCCGGATAACCGCAATGGCGTTCAGGGTTTACTGCTGAGCCCGGTTTAAATCCAATACCGGCAGCGCGGCCTTGCCTGTTGACGCCGGTTT
>CBINNO010000325.1:0-3862 GCA_966252055.1 uncultured Rheinheimera sp.
TAGATTGCCGGCAATATCTGGATGTGAAGCAGTACGAGTTTCTGCTGAACTGGTTTATCCGGGCTCAACGCCAACACAATCTTGCCAGCCTCGACGAACCTTTGAGTTATGACGGCCACTCCGCCTACGACCAACTGGCCAGCCAGCTGATGGAGCAGGCACGTATCGCTTATATCGAGCAATTTGGTGAACCGCCGGCGCCCATAGCGCTGACCAATCTGTTTCATCTGGCAGAACTGGAGATCGCCGGTAAACGCAATCAGAAAGGCTTTAAAACGCCACCCCGGCTGATGTAATTCAGCCGACTACATCACGCGTACGCAAAAAACTCACACCAAAAACACTTTTCATTGACTTAAATTTTCCTTTTTTACCGCTAAACACCTACAATATGGCCCTTTTTTATTGCCAAGGATGCAAAAATGAAGAATGCCTTTTTAGCACCATTCGGGGTGAGTCTGATGTTGTTAAGCGGCTGTGACAACGACCATTTGCAGTTAGAAACGCGCCAAATTGCCACTTTGTGTGCACAACAACAACCATTGGCGCAAGTCGACGTCGTGCTGCACAATGCCGACGGTTCCGTGCTGAGCCAACACCGGACCGACGAGAGCGGCAAACTGGATATTGAATGGCCAGATGGCGCCACCCACCTGACGGTGGCCTGGCAGGGGCAACACAGTCAGATATATAGCCTGCTCAATTTTAACGGTGGCGATGCAGGCGTATTCAGCTTCAGCAGCCAGGCGCAAAATCAGCTGTGCAACTGCAAAACGCTGCAACTGCAAAGCGATGATTTGTTGCTGACCATGCCGGAATATCAGCTGCAATCACAACGTGTGCTGACGCAGCCATTGGCCAGTGTCGAAGTCTGTAAAACCAGCCAGGAAAGTTACCGCCCGCTTGAGCTGATGCTGGTTCCGCCCGGCGCCGGCCAGGGTTATGCCACCAGCCGGGATATCAGCCAGTCATCCACCAGCCTGCGCCTGAGCATGGCGGATTTCAGCAGCCGGACCAATGCCGTGACGTTACAGAGCAATCTGCCCGTCCAGCAGGTACAAAGCTACAGCATCGATGCACAAGGCAATCGCCATTTTGTGATGCTGGCCGACATCAGCAAAGGGCAGCTGCCGCAATGGGTCAATAGCGTCCCCGGCGCTCTGCAGATGCTGAGTCTGCGCAATCAGAAAATCATCAGCAGCAATGATAAACAACAGGTCCGCTACCAGCAGCGTCATGATACGCAGTTCAGTGCAACCAGCGGCAACCTGTCTGTGACCCTGGCGGACAGCCAGCAAAAGCTGGCCGACAGCGCGCCGGCGCTGATTGAACAGTGGCAAAAAGGCAGCGCAGGACGCTACGATTTCAGCGCCAACAGCGGCTACAGTCAGTTGCAGTTTACATATCAGGCCCGCGGCACCAACGGTCGCAGTTTGTCCTGGCAAATTCAGGGGCCACTGGCCGGCGACTTGCCATGGCTACGGTTACCAGCCGGATATGCCGGCACTTTGGAACAGTCGGCGCACAGCTATAGCGTGACCCTGCAAGGTTATGCCAATGGCTGGAGTCTGGCGCAATTACGCAGTGAGCTGGTCGATTTGTCGCGCGGAAAATTACTGCCCAATGACCCTCGCTTGCTGAACTATCGCGAAGAGAGCCTCAGCCTGCTGCTGAAATAAGACGAAAAAAGCCGACAGTTTCCATGCTGTCGGCTGTTATCCGCCTGCTTTGGCAACAGCCAGAGTCAGGGCCGCCCCCTGAAGGCCACCATCACTGACTGTACAAAGTACGGATCCATTTCTCTTCGGTGATAAAGTTCCAGCTCCAGCTTTTCCAGCGCGCTGACAAACCTTTCGCCACCGCCTGGTCAACACTAAGCCCTTGTTGTTGCATGGCTTTCACCTCAGCCTGCGTCTGCTCCATCATTTGTAAAAACCGCGCCAGAGCGGCTTTGTCCATCAGCTCGCCATGGCCTGGGATAATTTTGGTCTGCGCATCTACTTCCGCCAGCAATTGCCGCACGTTGGCCAGATAACCGGCGACGGAGCCGCCGCTGTTTAAATCAATAAAAGGAAAACGGTCGGCGAAAAACAGATCCCCCATATGCAACACGTTTTGCGCTTTGAACCAGACAATCAGGTCGCCGTCCGTGTGGCTGACCGGCATAGTGCGAAGCAGCAGCTGCTGGCCATTACTGCTGAGCGTTTTTTCGCCGGTAAACGTTTGATTGGGCAAACCTTTGCCATCAAATTTGTCGTCTGCTTTGAGGCGGGTCAGCACGGCACTGTGGGCAATGATGGTTTTACCACCAGCAAGCGCTGCATTGCCGTTGGTGTGATCTTTATGAAAATGCGTGTTGATGAGCGTCTCTACCTCTACACCGGGCTGCAGTTTTTGCAGTTCTGCTTTGATGGCGGGCGCCATATAGTCAAACTGTGCGTCGATGACCACAGCGCCATCACTGCCAAGCTGCGCGGCAATATTGCCGCCCGCACCTTTGAGCAGATAAAGACCCGGCGCCAGTTGCTGGCTGCTGACCGGCGGTAATTGCTGCGTATTGGCAACAGCAGCGCTGCTGAGCACGGCGCTGCAGATCAACGTCGCAAAAAAACCAGCGCGCTCGCCGGTGCTGATAGTCTTCAACATCAATGATTCTCCTTATGTGTCGGTGTTGGACGGTCCTGCTTAAACTAAGCGATTTTGTTACGTCCGCCAACCGCACTCTGATCAGTGCTGCCGCGCTTGCGACTAAGTGCTGGCGCTTATCGTCGCGGTCCGGCGCACTGGTTGCTGTTGAATCGGCTGCTGTTGAATCGGCTGCTGTTGAATCGGCTGCTGTTGAATTGGCTGCTGTTGAGCCGGCTGCTGATGCAACCTTTGCTGACGCAGCGTTTGCTGGCGCTCCGGCGCCGGCTGACTGTTTTGCACCACCGCTTGTCCGCAATCGTGCGCACTTTGGTATTTGTGCTCACGATACAGATAAGCCGGCAACTGCACTTCGGCCAGGGCGCGCTCATATTGGGCGGTACTTGCCGGCAATGGCGACAACACCAACTCTTTGGCGGATTCGTCGTAACCGGCCCGCTGCACACTGCCGTCGGGTTTGAGGATAGTGATGCCGTCCGGCTCTTTGAGCGCAAAATAGTTGTCAAACTGCAGCAACGCCCGCCCTGCCGCTTGCGGGTCTTGCGTGATATCACGCCCGGTCATCGGATGACAGCTGCTGACCCCCATCAGCGACAACAAGGTCGGTGCGAGGTCGATCTGGCTGGCCAGCGTGTCCCACTGACGCGGCTTCACATCAGCGCCCAGGATCAAACCCGGAATATGAAACTTCTCCACCGGGACTAAGTTGCTGCCGTAGACCCGGTTATCGTGGTCGGCCACCACCAGAAACAGCGTATCCTGCCAGTAAGCGCTTTGCCTGGCTTTGGCAAAAAACTGGCCCATTGCCCAGTCAGCGTACTTTACCGCGTTATTGACCGTGTTTTTCGGCGTTTCATGTAACTGGATCCGGTCGTCCGGAAATTCGAACGGTTCGTGGTTACTGGAGGTAAAAATCAGGCTGAAAAACGGCTGCCCGCTTTGATGAAGCCGGCTGATCTCCTGATCAGCCTGACGAAACAGATCTTCGTCACTGGCGCCCCAGCTGCCGACAAATGCAGGTTTAGCAATCTGTTTAAAATCAACCACCTGTGTGATGCCATTACCGGTAAAAAAGCTGCGCATATTGTCAAAATGCGCTTCGCCGCCATAGATAAACTGCGTCTGATAACCGGCATGCTGCAAAATACTGGCAAGGGTGGAAAAATGTTGCTGACTGCCAGCCAGTTTGACGGTACTTTGCGCCGGCGTCGGTGCA
>CBINNO010000326.1:0-3854 GCA_966252055.1 uncultured Rheinheimera sp.
TACTTTGCTGACCCGCGAGTTGCTCATTGATGGCAACTAACAGCTCCCGCTCCATCAGAGCTGCGGCGAAAAGAGACGATTGTCCGGCAATCATCAGGAGCAAATCTTTGACCTCTACAGGTTTAGTGAGTGTCAGTTTCAGATTGCCGATCTGCATGGCTTCACGCAAAGATGCAAAAAATAACACTTCTGTGACAGGCGCTTGATTCATGTTGTCATTTTCCGCTTGATTCAGATCTTATCCAGTGGCCTGATTTGCCGCCAAGTTTCTCGATAAGATGGATTTTGTTGATTTCAATGGCTGGATCTGCGGCTTTGGCCATGTCGTGTAATGTCAGGGCTGCGACGCTCACCGCAGTTAAAGCTTCCATTTCTACACCGGTACTGCCTTCAACTTTACATAAAGCGCGGATCAATACTTTGCCAATCGTAGCGTCCAATTCAAATTGAATGTCGATTTTGCTGAGCAATAATGGATGACACAGCGGAATTAATTCTGCAGTTTTTTTCGCGGCCATGATGCCTGCGATCCGGGCACAGGCCAGTGCGTCACCTTTAGGTAATTGGCTTAGGGTCGCAACGATAGCGGGGAGCATACTGACTTCTGCCTGGGCGATGGCGGTGCGGTGTGTAGCAGCTTTTCCCGCAATATCAACCATTTGTGCTTCACCTTGTGCATTCAGGTGGGTCAAATCAGTCATCTTTAGTTCCTTTTACCGCTGTAGCATCACAAGGGCTGCCACGGCGTAGCAAACTGGTAAAATTACAGGGTTTGGTATGCGCAATCAGCTGAGGCCAGATAATCTGTTCTGTCGCCAGTTGGGCGGCATCGACACTGCCGGGCATGGCAAAAATCAGCTTTTGGTTGGCAATCCCTGCGATAGCGCCGGATTGCAGGGCGGCACTGCCAATTTTTTGATAGGAAAGGGTCCGGAACAACTCGCCAAATCCAGGGATCTCGCGGTCAAATAATGGCGTGACAGCTTCGACCGTACAATTTTTTGCATGAAAGCCAGTGCCACCAGTCAATAAAATGACTTGGGCTACTGCATCAGCAATTAATACACTGACAGCCGCGCGGATTTGGTACAGGTCTTCTTTCACTATACCGCGCTGATAAAGCTGATGACCTTGTTGCTGTAACGCATTGCTAAGCCAGGAACCGGTATCGTCCGTTTCGAGGCTGTGCCGGTTGGATATGGACAGAAGCGCTATTTGCAAAGGCGATTCGCCCGGAAACGAAGTCATATAAAGCTCCTGATAATTAACTGCATATTGGTGCAGCTCTTTGTTGATGGGCATCATCTGGCAACAGAAGTGCCTGAATACTGGCAAAGCTTGTCGGGTCATTGCAGTTTTGAAATGCAAAAGGCGCGAGCAGGGGGAGTGGTCTTAGCCCCAGCTTTGTCCATGCCTGATGTAAAGAGCGTTTTGCCGTTGGATCTGACAGCGTAGTAGCCAGAGTTTGTTGTAATTCGTCCGTTTTTCTGAGTAATACCGGTAATGGAAAGCCTTCAATAAAGCTGCCTGCTGGGCATGAACTTAAAAACAAAGGTTCCAGCGCTGCAGGCGTCAGCAGTGGCATATCAACCGGCAATACCAATAACCAGTTTGTAAGGCAATGAGGCAGTGCCGCAGCAATGCCTGCCATCGGACCGGCGTCGTGGACCAGGTCCTGAATAAATCCGGGTTCATTCCGGCTGACCAGCACTTGTTGTGCACCAAGCGCCACGCCCAGTCTATTGCTGCGCGCTAGCAAAGTTTCACCTTCCAGTTGCAGCAAAGCTTTGTCTCGTCCCATCCGGCTCGACTTCCCGCCACAGAGCACCAGAACTGAAAAGGCTGGCCTATCTGCATTAGCAACATCCGGCATCCTCAACCTCCGATCATGGCGAGTTGGCGGGTCTGACCGGTCTGCGCTTTCGCCAGTTGATGACTAAACGGCTTGAATTGCAGTTGTGCCTGCAGGAATTTGACAATAGCGGCCGGGTTATCCTGGTTCAGCAAATGGCGTAAATTCTGATGTTGTTCGGCGAATAAACATAAAAACAACTGGCCTGTGCTTGAGACTCGGAGTCGATTGCAGTCATCGCAAAAGTGATCGCTGTAAGGCATGATCAGGCCAATAGTGCCCAGATAGTCGGGATGGGCATATTCCAGCGCTGGGCCTGCGTTGGCCAACCTTGGAATAAGTTGCCAGCCGGCGGCATTGAGCTGACTGATAATACTTTGGCCACTGACATGCTGCGTTTTAAAAAATGCACCGTTATCGCCCGTTTGCATCAGTTCAATAAAACGCAAGCTGATCGGTTTATCGCGGACAAATTCAAGAAAGCTGTTTAACGAACGGCCATTGTACTGGCGCAATAATACGGTATTGATTTTGACCTTTTGCAAACCCAGTGCGAGGGCGCGGTCAATGCCGGCCAGGATATCCGGTAGCCGGTCCTGACCTGTAACCAGATGAAAAGTGTCTGCATCCAGGCTGTCGACACTGACATTCAGCGCAGTGAGGCCCGCGTCCAGCCACTGATGGATGTCCTTATTCAAACGATAGCCATTGGTGGTCAGTGCCACCTGAGTGATGCCGTCGGTGGCCCGTACCGCTTCAATAATGCTGCATAAATCGCGGCGTAAGGTTGGCTCACCGCCCGTCAGCCGGACTTTTGTGGTGCCGGCATGGGCAAAGCCTTCGACCAATTGCTTAATTTCAGCCAGCGTCAGTTCTGCCGCTTTATTGTCACAACTGCTGCCATCAGGCAGGCAATAGTTGCAACGGAAATTGCAGCTTTCGGTCAGCGATAAACGTAAATAGCTGAACCGGCGTTCGAATGAGTCTTGCAGCATAAATCGACACCTTTCCAATTGGGGAGGTCAGACCGTTTCCAGTCAGGCCCGGTGGCATGATTGCCACGGCCGCTCTGGCATGTCAGGTATCCCTGAGTTAGCGCAGTAGGGCTCGGCGTTGTTGGTATTGTAAAAGTCCGGTGCTCCGGTCGTTATTGCCTTCTCTGGGCAGTTTCATTACCTCTTTGTGGGTAGAGCGTGCAAAAACAAAAAGGCCAACCACCGGTGTTCCGGCAGTTGGCCTCATTGCCAATCTGAATGACTGTTTTCTATAGGCTTTCAATTTTAATGCCGTAGATTAAGTTTCTGAAAAATATAGAAATATATGAAATTGTTGCTGGCTCCGGTCGCCAGATGTACAAAAATGGGGCAGCGCTGCACCAGCCTGAACCACATGTGCAGCAAAGCACTCGACCACTTCTATACAAATCAATCACTTAATAACTGGCATTAGATATGCTGTGGTGGGGGACATTCTTATTCCGGTAAAGGCGCCTGCGCCGACAAAACAGTCGGCAGCGGCGCCTTTTTTGTTTTGGAGCAACGCATGCAGTCTCACGCCCCCGAGAATACTCACAGTACTTGCCCTTATTGTGGCGTTGGCTGCGGTGTTGTCAGCAACAAAGGCAGTGCAACCATTGCAGGAGATCTACTGCATCCGGCGAACTTCGGCCGGTTATGTGTCAAGGGCGCGGCATTGGCTGAAACCCTCAAGACTCAGGGCAGGTTATTGCAGCCGGTGGTCGACGGCATGCCGGCAGACTGGACGTTGGCGCTGACCACGGCTGCGTCCCGCTTGCAAAAAATTATCGCTGAGCACGGCCCCGGCAGTGTGGCGATGTATCTAAGTGGTCAGCTGCTCACTGAGGACTATTATGTCGCCAACAAGTTGCTGAAGGGCTTTATCGGTAGCAGCCATCTGGATACCAATTCGCGCTTATGTATGGCTTCTACCGTGGCGGGTCACAAAAGAGCCTTCGGCGAGGATGTCGTGCCGGGCTGTTATG
>CBINNO010000327.1:0-3838 GCA_966252055.1 uncultured Rheinheimera sp.
GGACAACAATGAGCCCAATAGCCTTTGTGAAGGAAAACACTGAAAATGCATGATAATCAGCCACTCAGGATGGAACACTGCCGGGATTTTTATGAGAAAAAATATGCGCAGGCCGCCAGCCGGCAAAACCCAGCCGCGCTGAGCAATCCACTACGCCCGTTTATTTGAACAGCCAGAGTCGCCGGTGTACCTGCATATCCGGCAACACTACCAAAGTGACGACTGGCTGGTGTTTTTTGCCGTCTGTGACCGCCTGTTACAGCAGTTAACCTCGCGGAATAAATCATCGCTCTGTCATTCACTTTGCCCCGGTAATAAATGCATCCATTAACTCGTTACATCTATCCAAAGACTCAAAACTCATTAGCTTTATATGCAGAGCCAGTGCAGCAATTCTGGATTGTTGACCCAATATTTCCGACCTTAGAAAAGCGCGGGTTGTTTCTGACATGATTGCCATCATATCTGCACCAAGCTTTTCGGCTGCAGCCAGATGTTCGTCATAACCCCAACGTGCCATAAACCCATCACTGTACAGCGCTTCCTGTACTTGTGGGATTTTGGCGTAAGACTTCATCAAGTAGAGCAAATCTGAGGCATCTTTTTTACGGATTGCTGTGTCACGTTCAGTCCATGCGACCAGTTTGAGCGCTGCCATCGCAGCTGGAGAGCATACCTTGATCCTGGTTTCATTTGCGATCTGTACTTCCATTGCATGTTCAAGAGCTTCCTGGAAGCCCAAAATCGTCATCACAACGTCGCCAGTCGGTGGCCACGCGATTTCACTGCACTGCTCGTCAAAACCAAAAGGGACAATATCAATCTCCCACGGCAGGCCCTCTGTGTCAGTGCGCTGAAACCGATGTTTGATCTTTGAATGTTGTTCAAACCCCTGAGCAATCAGCCCAGCTGATATTTGATGAAAATCGTCCCAATTATTGACCTGAACGCCAAAATCAATATCACGGGTCCCGCGCTCAATGGCAGCACCAAATCCATGATAAAGAATGAGATCCCGGGCCGTAGCACCAACCACCAAATAAGGAATATGCAACCCGCTTGCAATAGCATTGACGTCACGGTAAATCCCGACAACCCCTTGTGGTAATTGATCAATAACCAAAATATCTGTCATACAGTCGCTTTGCCGTTTCAATATTCCGCGGATCTTTCGATGCAATCAGCTCAGCGTAAACTAACAGTGGATGTGCATAACCAGCATCACCTGAAAGGAGCTCTCTGGGCATCATGGGCGCCATAAAACTGATTTTATAGCCAGGTTCAACATCTGATCGCGCTTTTCGCAACCGGAAAGTCCGGGCCATAGCCTCCACATCTTGCCTGGTGGCATAAAACATCGCTGAGCCCGGGTTCAGAGAATTCAGGTAATGAGATGCAGCAATTTCACCTCCGACAATCGCTGTTGAAGTGCAAAGTTGTTGTTCATGCTGCCAAAACGGTTCATTTGAAAGCCAAGATTCTTGATTGCGAAACTTACGCCAGACATCCATATATCCTGCGGTCCAACGCTGGAGCAGTTCTTCTGGCTGTAAAATACTGATCGCTCCGTTTGCCGACTTTGTCAGATAGCCCTGTTGTTCCAGCTCACGCATCGCTTGGGAAATCATGCCGATTGAAACCGCAGTTTTCTCTGAAAACATGCGATACGACCACTGTAATGCATCGCGCTCTTTCAGAATGGTATACATCACAACAAGTGCTTTGGCAGACAGCGCTTTGGCCGCAGGCGCCGGTTTGCCCTGTTCATGACCAAAGTCATTTTCTTTATTCCCGGTTACATACAGAAAGTGACCGGGTTGCCTGAGGTAAATATTGCCGGCAGCATCTAAAAACTGCAGTCCGGCATCTTTAAACCGGCCGGCCATCTTAGGATTGATGTACTGCGCGACCAGAATGATGTCCTCAATTGGCGACTTTCTGCTGAGTTTCATCAGCAATAGCTCAGTATCGATATGGTTGGCCCAGCGTTTTACTTCTGCCTGCAATGAAACTGCACTATCTGCAAGACTAAGCCGGACTCTCGCATCGGCCACATCGTAGTCTGATAATTCAATTTGCAATCCAAGCCCGTAAGTTTCATTGGCAAGACTAATGGCATATTGGAGTAAATCAGCTTCAGTTCTGTGAGACATAACCCTTCCGACACAGGATTTTTGACTGTTCATTATTAATGAACAGTCTAGCAAACTGAACAGCGAAATATCCAGTGCGGTTTAATCAACAGCGATTTTGGTATCAATCAATATCGTGAAGTACGTTTTGATGGGTTTATGGCGGCGCTGTTGCTGCATGACTTCCCGCAAAGCGCTAACGCTAACTGCGGCAACCTACACAGTGCAAGCGCAACAATGCTGAGGAATATATTATTTAAAAACAAAAAATTAGCAGAAAACAACTAAGTGAGGCGCCCGGTGTTGACTGAGCAGATCAGGTTCTCAGCACCCGCCACAGCCCCCTCGCTCAGCTTTGTTGTTGGCTCAGTGCTTCGCCTTCGAATTTTTTCATCGCGCTGAGTGTATTGGCCCAGAACAACATCGCCGTGCTGTCTTTACGCGCTGCCGCACTTTGCAGAACCTGCTGCGCCTTTTCAAAAAAATTGACCGGGGTCAGTTCGTTTTTGCTGTCCCCGCCAGTGGCGGAGTAAATCAGCGCTTTTAGCGCACCGCTTTGTTCTTCTGTCAGTTTGCTGCTGCTTTGCTCCAGCCACTGTTTCAGCTGCTTGCTGCTGATATTGGCAAAAGTCAGCGTCGTCGCCGGTTTGGCAGGCTCACTGACTACCGGGGTGTCAGGTTGTGCAGCCACACCGTCCTTACGCGCCTGCTGTTGTTTGATTTTGTCGCTGTACTGGGCAAACAGCGCCAGCTTGCGGTTTTGTTCCTGACTGCGCAATTGCTGAAAAGTATCAAACAGGCTGCTGTCCAGTTTCATCGGTGCTGTCGTCCTTGTCGGTCGGGTTGTCGCCAGGAATGGCTTTGCAGGCCATCCGTGTAGCAATTTGTGGGCCAAAGTGAGTCACAAAATTTTGACAACAGCCCGCTGAAGCGGCTTGGGTGGCCGTGCGTGCAGTCACGTGTCAGGCACACCGCACTGGCACCTGTTGTGATTCCTGCGCCCCGAACAGCAGCAACAATTTCAGCAGATTTTTAATCAGTACGCATTAGAGGAAGATGGCGACGAAGCTGGCGCCAGCGCCAACTGGGTGAAAGTCGTACAGATTGACCCGGCCAGAGGCTCAGCAACAGGTTACATTGCCAAATACATCTGCAAAAACATCGACGGCGCCGGGCTGGATCAGGATATCAACGGCGGTGATGCACGGCTTGCCGCCGCAAGAGTTGAGGCTTGGGCCAACTGCTGGGGCATTCGTCAGTTCCAACAACTGGGCGGCGTGTCGGTAACGGTCTGGCGTGAACTGCGCCGCTTAAAAGCACCTGAAGAAGAATCATCGATTGAAACAGTGCGCCAAGCCGCCGACCAAGGCAACTGGCAACAGTATGTTGAAGCTATGGGCGGCGTCTTTGCGGGCCGCAAAGCCCAGTTACTGCGCCGCTATTCCAGTGACTACGTCACTAGTACAGCTTCGAAGCAGACCCGGCCACTGGCCTGATTAAAACCAGCTGGTTTGACAACCTGATTGTGCTGAAACTCAAAGGCATCCAAAGCGCAGGCCGAACCATCATCACCCGGCGGCACCAATGGCGCTTGGAACTGGCCGCAGGCCGCTTGTCGCCTTCACTTGGAGTTCTGTAAATAACTGTACTCAAATTTCTATATGCCGATAGTGTGTGCTTTGAATTCTGTATGACTTTGGCATAGT
>CBINNO010000328.1:0-3831 GCA_966252055.1 uncultured Rheinheimera sp.
ACAGCGTGGCGGCACAAAGCGCGCTGGCGGACATTGAACATATCATTGTCGACAGCAGGTCTGGCGATGCAACGCTCGCCATCGTTGCGGATTATCCTCATGTGCGAAAAGTGATCTCAGGGAAAGACCGCGGTATCTACCACGCCTTTAACCTGGGCGTGCAGCAGGCGAGCGGCGAGCTGGTGTATTTTCTGAATTCTGACGACACTTTGCTGGATAGCGACGTGATTGCCGATGTTCAGGCCGCTTTTACCGCAGAGCTGGATTTTTATTGTGGTGTGATTTTGTTTGTCGATTCTCCGGATGGTCAGCAATATTTCAGTCCGACCCGGCACAGTGATCCTGTTAATTTTAAACCCCGCCATCAGGCGTTTTTTTGCCGTCGCTCACTGTTCGAACAATTGGGGCCTTTTAACGAGTGCCTGAATATCGCCGCCGATACCTACTTCATGAAAGATGCGGTGAAACGGGCGCGTGGCCTCTTTACTGACCGTGGTATTGCCCGTTTCAGTTTGCGTGGCGTCAGCAGCGATGACCGCAATGTATCCCGCGTGGTGGCGCAGGATGCCATGGTTGATCATTTGCTTGGTGTCAGTTCAATGTACTCTGATATGTCTGAGCGATTGACCTTGCAAGTCAAAAACCTATGGAGTATCAAGAGTTTGTTTTTAAGTGCGTTAAACGGGCAAGCCGATTTTTCCGGTTTACGTGGTCAAAGAGTTGGTATTTTCGGTGCCCGTGAACTGTCACAAATTTATGCGTTGCTGTTGCAACAGCAACAGATTGACCTGCAGTGTTTTGTGGTGTCGGCAGCGGGTGAGCAGGAAACTGTGCTGACAAAACCAGTGATATCGCTCGATAATATACCGAAAGGGATGCTGGATGTTGTCATCAACTGTGTCGAAGGGCCGCATGAGCAGGCTGTGGATGAGAAAATTCGTCAGGCGGATGACGCTGTCAAAGTGCTGAGCTGGCGTCAGTTCTGTGCAGTCACAACCGGATAACAGGCAGGAACAACATGAAAAAAGCATTGATCACCGGGGTCACAGGACAAGATGGTTCTTATCTGGCCGAGTTGTTGCTGGAAAAAGGTTATGAAGTACATGGGATCAAGCGGCGCTCTTCGATGTTTAATACCCAGCGCGTTGATCATATCTATCAGGCGCCGAACACCGACAACCGGCGTTTTATTTTGCATTATGGTGACCTGACTGATACGTCAAATCTGATCCGTCTTATTCAGCAAATTCAGCCGGACGAGATTTACAACCTCGGGGCACAAAGCCATGTGGCCGTCAGTTTTGACTCGCCGGAATACACCGCAGATGTGGATGGACTGGGCGCGTTGCGCCTGCTCGAAGCGATCCGTTTATTGGGCCTGGAAAAGAAAACCCGTTTTTATCAGGCGTCGACCTCGGAACTGTATGGCCTGGTGCAGGAAACACCGCAGCGTGAAAGTACGCCGTTTTACCCGCGCTCGCCTTATGCAGTGGCCAAACTCTATGCGTACTGGATCACGGTCAATTACCGCGAAGCCTATGGTATTTACGCCTGTAACGGCATTTTGTTCAATCACGAGTCGCCGCGTCGGGGGGAAACCTTCGTCACCCGTAAAATCACCCGGGGGCTTGCCAATATTGCTCAAGGCCTCGAACAATGTCTGTATATGGGCAACATTGATGCGCTGCGCGACTGGGGGCATGCCCGTGATTACGTCTACATGCAGTGGTTGATGTTGCAGCAGGAACAACCGGAAGATTTTGTCATTGCAACAGGCCAGCAGTTCTCCGTGCGGCAATTTATCAGCTGGACGGCCGAAGAGCTTGGCATTCAGTTGCGCTTTGAGGGCGAGGGGGTTGATGAGATTGGCATTGTCGATGCGGTAAGCGGCGATGCGGCCCCGGCGTTGCAGCCCGGTGATGTGATTTTACGCATCGATGCAAAATATTTCCGGCCGGCCGAAGTGGAAACCTTGCTTGGTGATGCCAGCAAGGCCAGACATAAGCTGGGCTGGCAGCCACAGACCGATACCCGCACACTGTGTCAGGAAATGACCCGGCAAGACTTGGCGCAAGCCAGACAACTGGCCTTTTTACAGCGCAACGGCTACGGCCAGACATTGAGCAGCGAGGGCTGACATGACCCGAAGGATATTTGTTGCCGGACACAATGGCATGGTTGGGCGGGCACTGGTCCGACAGTTACAAGACCAGCCTGATGCTGAGCTGGTGCTGGCCAGCCGGGCTGAACTGGATTTGACTGACCAACAAGCGGTACAGGCTTATTTTCGCAATCAGCGGATAGATCAGGTGTATCTGGCAGCGGCAAAAGTCGGCGGCATTTATGCGAATAATACTTTTCCGGCCGATTTTATTTATCAGAACCTGATGATAGAAACCAACCTGATCCAGGCGGCGCATCTGGCTGATGTCCAGCAGTTGTTGTTTCTCGGTTCGAGCTGCATTTATCCGAAGCTGGCGCCACAGCCTATCCCGGAATCGGCACTTCTGACCGGGCCACTGGAGCCGACCAATGAACCGTACGCGATAGCCAAAATCGCCGGCATTAAGCTGTGTGAAAGTTACAACCGGCAGTATGGCCGCGACTACCGCTCTGTGATGCCGACCAACTTGTATGGTCCTTATGACAATTTTCATCCGCAGCACAGCCATGTGATCCCGGCCCTGATCGGCAAATTCCACCGCGCTATCACCAGCAAGGCGCCATCCGTCAGTATCTGGGGCAGTGGCAATGCCCGGCGGGAGTTTATGCACGTCGACGATTTGGCCAATGCCTGCCTGCATTTGATGCGTCTGCCGGCATCAATCTATTGGGACGGCCTGGACCCAATGTGTTCGCATATCAATATTGGTACAGGTGTTGATTGTTCAATTCGGGAGCTGGCGGAGCTATTACAGAATATTAGTGGTTTTCAGGGCGCGCTGGTCTTCGATAGTTCTCAGCCAGAAGGGACGCTGCTGAAAAGGTTGGATGTAAGTAAGCTGTCAGATATGGAATTTTCCGCAAACATTAATTTGGAGAATGGTTTAGCGCAGACCTGGCATTGGTATGAGCAAAATAATCCCTCTGTTCAGAAAGGATGAAAAATGTGCGGATAGTGTGTAAGCGACGCTAGAATCCGAGCAAGGCCAATTCGCGTATAGCCTCACGTATGTCGCAACACGTTTGTGTACCACTTTTGACGCACCAGATGTAGTCCTTCAGCATTTCAAGAAACATGTCGTTTCGTTCGAACTTTTCATTGGGAAAGGATACTTGATGGCCTTCTCTATCTAAAAAAATCAGACTGTTCTGGTGACAGTCCCATTCAAACCGTCCAGAGGTCGTTACAATCGTCATCACATGGACTCTTGGCTTCTGAAGGTAATCAATGTGTATGACGCCGGTCATTGAATTTTCAAATCCTACTTGGATATCTGCGATATCTTCCACGTCTATTCCGAGACTACCAGTTGACTGAGTTAAGACTGTCAGTTTCTTAATCTCGCCAAATATAAAGCTGAGATAATTCAGAGGATGAATTTGCGTAAGCAACACGCCACCTCCTAAATCTTTCCGCGCGCTGTATCCTTTTTTATAGTCTTCCCACGGATGCCAATCAGGTAAGTATTCCGACCATTGCGCTGATACCCACAACGGACGCCCATATTTATCTTCTTGTACCACTAAGTCTCTTAACAAGCGAATGTGTGGATGATAACGAAATTGATAAGTAATCAAAGTAATCAAATCATTTTTATCTACAATAGATTTGAGAACAAAAAAGAAAGCAGCAAAACCAACAACGGCAACAACAACGACAACAGCACA
>CBINNO010000329.1:0-3813 GCA_966252055.1 uncultured Rheinheimera sp.
GTCGCCACTTTATTGTCCACCACACTGAGCTGGCCGGTGGCGAGCAATACGCCGCCATCGTCGGCAAAAGCCTGCACCGGCACGGCCTCACCAGCCCGAACCTGCGACATCAATTGCTGCAATGCTGGCAAAGCCGTTTGCGGCAGCGCCATTTCGATACTGACCGGGTCCAGCTGTACGACTGAAAAAAGCCCGGCGCTGTCGGTTGGGCGTACATAATTGCCGGCATCCACATTGCGGATCCCCACTTGCCCCCCAAGCGGCGACTTGATTTGAGTAAATGAAAGCTGTACCTGCTGCGCATCAATCGCCGCTTCAACCCGGCGTTTTTGCGCTTCCAGTTGCTGGACCTGTGCCTGTTGCTGGTCAATCAGCTGCGCGGAAACGGCCTGACTGCGTTTTAAATCCTGATAACGCTGCAAATCACGGCGGGCAATTTGCAGCTGCGCTTTGACGACTTCCAGCTCTGCAACTGCCTGCGCCAGCGCAGCGCGGATGCTGCGGTCATCCAAAGTTGCCAGCAACTGCGCAGCCTGCACCTGTTCGCCCTCCCGCACCAGCACTTGCTGCAATACACCATCCACCTGCGGCCGGATCTCGACACTTTGCAGCGGTTTGACCTGCCCCAGACTTTTCAGCCAGACCGGTACATCGGCCTGCTCAACAGTTGCCACCGAAACCGGGACGGCGGCTTGCTGCGCATAGCCCGGAGCAGCCAGCAGCGCGCAGAGCGCGATGATTTTTTTGGCAAAGGGGTGCGGGCTTGATGAAAAAAATCGCATGCTGTTTCCTTCAGTAAGAGACGGGCCTGGCTGAGCGCGGCAAGTCATGACCAGCCCTCATTAAAACCGGCGATGGCCTTGCTGTCGAGTGCGCTGCCCAGCGGCTGCGACCAACATCGACTGTAAACGACCAACGGCAGACATTGTCAATTTTGTGTCAGGACACTGTCAGTGCATCGTCAATAAATTTATTGATTATCATGTGGTTATCTTAGATTTTTGCGGCTTTGGCAAGGCCGCGCAGCATGGGCGCTCAGCCGATCTGTACAAACTAATACCGGTACGCCACTGGGCTGGCTTTGGATCTGACGACCGGCAACAGACCAATAAAGCAGCCGGCGACGACCAGCACAGCACAGTTATAGCATTTCGATATAAAAGGTGAATTTTTATTATTTTTTTACTCACTCACTTTGCACTAGCATCAATAAAAGATGTTTAGACGTCTAAACATAAATTTGATCACCATCTTAACGACCATGTTGTTCGCCACTTTCAGTGTCAGGAGCCAAAATGCCAAACTTTTTCCGTCGCAGTATCCCGCTTGCCGCTTTGCTGTTTGGCTTCGCCAGCCCGGCATTGCAGGCTGCCAACATCACGCTGTTAAACGTGTCCTATGACCCAACCCGCGAGCTGTACCGCGATTACAACAAAGCATTCGCCCAGTATTACGAGGCAAAAACCGGCGACAAAGTCAAAGTTGAGCAATCACATGGCGGCTCAGGCAGTCAGTCCCGTACTGTCATTGACGGTTTAAAGGCCGACGTGGTCACACTGGCCCTGGCCGGCGATATAGACCCGATCGCCCGCGTTGGCGGCTTACTGCCGGCAGACTGGGCCGGTAAGCTGCCGCACAACAGCGCACCGTACACGTCCACCATTGTGTTTCTGGTGCGTAAAGGCAATCCGAAAAACATCAAAGACTGGGGCGATTTGGTCAAAGATGGGGTGGAAGTCATCACGCCGAATCCAAAAACCTCCGGCGGAGCCCGCTGGAATTATCTGGCGGCCTGGGCCTGGGCCAAACAGCAGACCGGCACAGAGGCCGGTGCTAAAGAGTTTGTTACTAAACTGTACCGGCAAGTGCCGGTACTGGACTCCGGCGCGCGCGGCTCGACCACCACTTTTGTCCAGCGTGGCATCGGTGATGTATTACTGAGCTGGGAAAACGAAGCATTCCTGGCGGTCAATGAGCTGGGCGCTGATCAGGTCGAAATCATCGTGCCGTCGGTGTCGATCCTGGCAGAACCGCCGGTTGCCGTGGTGGAAAAAAATGCCAAAGCCAAAGGCACCACAGCAGCTGCACAAGCTTATCTCGAATACCTGTACAGCAAAGAAGGCCAGGAAATTGCAGCCAAACACTACTACCGGCCACGGGATGCCGAAGTGGCGGCGCGCTACAGTCAGCAGTTCCCGTCATTAAAGCTGGTCGATATCAGCGCCTTTGGCGGCTGGGACAAAGCGCAGCCTGAGCACTTTGGTGACGGCGGCATCTTTGAGCAAATCTATCGCCGCTGATGTGCATCTTTGGCAACGGCCAGCGGCAACTTCGCTGTCCGTTGCGACTAAAGTTTATCAGCTATAAGTCTAAGTTCTTCCTGCCCGGCTTTTCGCTACATTAAAGGCATCACCGATGCACTAAGCGGAGCTGTGCCATGAATTCCCCCCTTCAACCTCCATCTGAGCGCCCTTATCAACAGGCATGGCTGCATGCGGCCGAAGATCCGGCCGGCTTTTGGGCCCAACAAGCCAGCGCGATTGCCTGGTTTAAACCGCCTCAGCAGATTTTGCAGCACAGCGATGATTACCACAGCCAGTGGTTCAGCGATGGCGAGCTCAATACCAGCTATCTGGCGCTCGATGTCCACGTCGCCGCCGGACGGGGCAGCCAAACGGCACTGATTTACGATTCGCCGGTGACCGGCCAGCAGCTGCAATTCAGTTATCAGCAGTTATTGGACGCGGTCGCCCTGTTTGCCGGCGTACTGGCAAACGAAGGCGTGCAAAAAGGTGATCGGGTGATCATTTATATGCCGATGGTGCCGGAGGCGGTGATTGCGATGCTGGCCGTAGCCCGGCTCGGCGCCGTCCATTCAGTGGTGTTTGGTGGTTTTTCCGCCCATGAGCTGGCGCTTCGTATTGATGATGCGCGGCCTGTGCTGGTGCTCAGTGCGTCCTGTGGTATCGAGATAAGCCGCATCATCCCATACAAACCCATGCTGGACGAGGCGCTCGCTTTGGTAAGCCATCAGGTATCACGCTGTATTATTTTGCAAAGGCCGCAATATCAGGCCAGTTTGCAGGCCGGCCGTGACGCCGACTGGCAGCAATGCCTGAACCGTGCCCGGCCGCATGCTGCCGTGCCGGTCAAAGCTACAGATCCGCTCTATATCCTCTACACATCCGGCACCACAGGTAAACCCAAAGGGGTGGTGCGCGACAACGGCGGCCATGCGGTTGCGCTGCATTACAGCATGCAGACTATTTATGACTGTGCGCCCGGCGATGTGTTCTGGGCCGCCTCCGACGTCGGCTGGGTGGTCGGCCATTCTTATATCGTCTACGGCCCGCTGCTGCGCGGCTGCACCACCTTGTTATACGAAGGCAAGCCAGTGTTCACGCCCGATGCCGGCGCTTTCTGGCGTGTCTGCGCGCAGTACCGTGTCAAAGTGTTGTTTGCCGCGCCGACGGCATTTCGGGCTATTCGCAAAGAAGACCCTCAGGCTTTGTTGCAACAGTATGATTTAAGCACGCTTCAATATATTTTTATGGCCGGCGAGCGGCTGGATCCGGCCACTTTTCACTGGGTACAGGACAGTATCGGCAAGCCGGTCATTGACCACTGGTGGCAGACCGAAACGGGCTGGGCCATCAGCGCCAACCCGGCCGGTCTTGAGCTGTTGCCGGCCAAAGCCGGCTCTGCCACAGTGCCGGTGCCAGGTTTTGTCGTCGATATTCTCGATGACAGTGGTCAGCCGCAAGGTGCCAATGTGCAAGGTTATATCGGGCTTAAACTGCCATTGCCGCCCGG
>CBINNO010000330.1:0-3804 GCA_966252055.1 uncultured Rheinheimera sp.
TACGGCGAGACATCACTTCTTCCTGTTCAGAGCACATTTAGCTGCCATGCTAACCGGCCGCGCCGGCAGATGCGACTACCTTTGCCGGGTTCTGGCTATTTTTTCGCCTCCCCTGCGGGTAGGGCGCGACTGAGCCCCATCGACATCAGTCAACGGACATCAGTCGCCGGCACAGAGCCGCCCTAACTGTTTCTGCAAAAACCGCTGCTCAGGTTCCTGCTGCGTTTTGCCAAGCGCCTGCCGGTAATAACGGGCCGCTTCGTCTGGCTGGTCCAGCCGGCGATAACTGTCCGCCAGCGCCGCGTCCAGCAGATGGTAGGCCGCCAGCGTGCCTTGTTGCTCCAGCTGATGCAGCAGCGGTAAAGCCGCCGCGGCGCCGTCGCGCTGACCGATGGCCACAGCGCGGTTCAGTGCCACCACCGGGCTTGGTTCTAACCGCAGCAGCACATCATACAAAGCACAGATTTGCGGCCAGTCGGTCGCGTCGGCAGACCGACTTTCGGCATGCAGCGCCGCGATGGCGGCCTGCAGCGCATAGCAGCCAAAGCGCGGGCCAGACAGCGACTGCTCGGCCAGCTGGACCCCTTCAGCAATCAGTTGCCGGTCCCACAAGCCGCGGTCCTGCTCCGCCAGCAACACCAAATCACCGTTGGCGTCGGTGCGCGCCTGTACCCGGCTTTGCTGCAGCAGCAAGAGTGCCAGCAGCGCCTGCACTTCATGGTCCGGCAGTAACTGCAATAACCAGCGCGCCAGCCGGATCGCCTGACCACTGCACGATGCCGAGTGCAGCGCGGCGCCGCTGCTTTGGCTGTAGCCTTCGTTAAACAACAGGTAAATCACTTTGAGCACAGTTTCCAGCCGGGCTGGCAACTCGGCAGGCGCCGGGATTTCATAAGGAATTGCGGCGTCGCGGATTTTTTGTTTGGCGCGCACAATGCGCTGGGCAATCGTCGGCGCCGTGGTCAGAAAAGCGCTGGCGATTTGTTCGGTGGTCAGGCCGCAGACTTCCCGCAGCGTCAGCGCCAGCTGCGCTTCCAGGCTCAGCGCCGGGTGGCAGCAGGTGAAAATCAGCCGCAGTTCGTCATCCGGCCAGCACAGCCCGGCATCGGTCGCCGCTTCCGCCAGCGCGTCGTTGCCATCGTCACTGAGCAGGCCTTGCGCCGCCAGCTCGTGCAGCAGCTGTTCGGCGCCCTGCTGCTGGCGTTTTTGCGAGCGCAGCCGGTCTATCACTTTAAAGCGGCCGGCGGAGACCAGCCAGGCGACGGGGTTATCCGGCACGCCCTGCGCCGGCCACTGCTGCAACGCGGCGCTGAACGCCTCCTGCAGGGCATCTTCGGCCAGCGTAAAATCACCCAGCAGCCGGATCAGCGTCGCCAGCACCTTGCGCGACTGCTGCTGATACAACTGCTGCAAATGATTGCGCATGGAAAAAACCGCCGGGTCCATGCGCGGCTCAACCTTGGTTTAAAGCCGGGAAATCGGCAGTCAGCTGCTGAATCTCAGGCCCAAAGTCGTCAAAATCCATCAGCTGGCGCACTTCAATCACTTCATTGCCAAGCGCCGGGCAACGGCTGGCCCAGTCAATCGCCTGTTGCAGACTGTCGGTACGGATGATCCAGTAACCGCCGAGCACTTCATTAGTTTCGGTAAAAGGCCCATCAGTGACCAGTGGCTTGCCGTCGGCAAAGCTGACGCGGGCGCCCATGCTGGGCGGATGCAGGCCATCGAGGCTTAACAGCACGCCAGCTTCCTGCAACGCGCGGTTATACGCCATCATTTTTTCGACATGGGCCGGGTCCGGCATGGTACCGGCCGCCGCCTGCTCATAGCCTTTGGGTAACATCAACAACATAAAACGCATGTCAGACCTCCAGTTCGCGCACCGGGCGCACTTCGACACTGCCGACCCGCGCCGCCGGAATGCCGGCTGCCAGCTGGATGGCTTCGTTTAAATCACGCGCTTCAACCAGGTAAAAGCCAGCCAGCTGTTCTTTGGTTTCAGCAAAAGGGCCGTCGGTCAGCATGGTTTTGCCGGCACGCACCCGCACTGTGGTCGCGGTATCGACACTTTGCAGCGCCTCAGCCGCCAGCATGCGGCCGCTTTGTTGCACCGCGGCGGCATACGCAAAGCATTCAGCGTCCTTTGGGCTTTCGGGCAACGAATGCAGCAACTTTTCGTCGCTGTACACCAGACACAGATATTTCATCGTCCACTCCTTTTGGCCAGCTTATGCGGCTTCTGGTTGCAGGTTAAATAATGCACTGCCGGATACCATATCAAAGGGCACCGAAAAATGGTCATGAATAATGCGCCACTGGCCTTGTTGCAGCTGCCAGCCCTGCGTCAGCCGCATCCAGCAGCCCTGTGGTTCGCCCTGCTCGTTGGTACCACCGCAATACAGCAGACAAGTCAGCAGCGCCAGTTCAGGGCCGCCGCTCAACTGGCGGTCTTTCAGTTCAAATGCGCTGTGGCCAGTGCAAAACTCCATGCATTGCTGCCAGTGGGTGAAATAAGCGGCTCGGGTAAATTCCAGTTGTTTCACCGCATCAAATGCGCGCAGCTGCGGGCCGTAAAACTGCTCGACGGCAGCCAAATCCTGCCGCAGCACGGCTTGCGCCCATTGGTCGGATTGTTGTGCCAGTTGTTGCATCACGGTTTGGTCGTTCATCAGAGTTCTCCTTGGATTGACATGGACGCTGTGCCGGTTTTTCCGCATGACACAGCAAATTCAACTCTGGTCGCTGGCCGTCGCCGGCTTTCGACAACAGCGGCGGAAAAACCTGACTGGTCAGAGCAGTTCGGCTTTTTATTGCCCTGCCGCAACAGCCTGCCCGTCACGCGCGCAATGACGCGATGAATGACGACGAATGACGAGGTGCATGACGCGACCAAGCAGGGCGCCAGCGGCCGCCAACACTGGTACACTGAGCCACAGTACCGTTCGAACCAGGCAAGCATGCGCCAAGGAGATTACTGATGGCATCGCGACTTTTCTTCATCACTTTACTGGCGCTTGCGCCTGTGCCCCTGAACGCCGCCCCGACGTCTGCCAGCGCTGAGGTCAGGACGAGCGGCGCAGCCCGCGTCTTCGAAAAAACCGCCCAGCCGCTGTACCCGGTCCGCCAGATTGGTGACCAGCTGCAGGTGCAACAACTGGCACCCGGTTTATGGCTGCACCGCACCGAACGCACTTTTGCCAATGGCAACCGGTTTACGTCAAACGGCCTGGTACTGGACAACGGCGACGGCATCTGGCTGCTCGACACCGCCTGGGGTTATTACCCGACGCAGGATTTGTTGCACTGGATAGACGTGGTGCTGCAAAAGCCGGTGGTCAAAGCCATCGCCACCCATTCGCATGACGACCGGACCGGTGGTTATCTGGCGCTGGCCGAACGCGGTATCCGGCTGGAAGTAACAGCGCAGACTGCCCTGCTCGCGGCCAAAGAGCAGATTGAACCGCTGCAGGTGGCCGCAGATTTGGCTGTTGGCCAGCATGTTCAGGCTGGCCCGGTCGACTGGTTTTATCCGGGCCCAGGCCACACCCGCGACAACACCACCTTGTATTTGCCCAAGTATCAGTTGTTGTTTGGCGGTTGTTTTGTCAAAGCACCGCGCTTTCCGGGGCTTGGCAATATTGCCGACGCTGACGTGGCGGCCTGGCCGGCCAGTCTGCAGCGCTTAAAGGCGGCCTACCCGACGGCACGGATTGTGGTGCCGGGCCATGGCGATGTCGGAGATTTAACGCTGCTGGATTATTCGCTCGGTCTGCTGCAAGCCGGCAGATGACTGCAGGCGCAGGC
>CBINNO010000331.1:0-3738 GCA_966252055.1 uncultured Rheinheimera sp.
ATTTTTCAGTGGTTTTTTCCAGATCGGTCATTGGCTTGTTGATCCCCGTTACTTGCAATGTCATACACCATACTTTGCATTACAAGGTATATGCAAGGCCTCATACTATGTATAACAAGGTTAAATGTAAGCAAAGGTTAAACCGCGACGCCGGATTGGCATCGTGGTTGATGATGAGGCAATGACCCGACTGGGAACTAACGCCAAGAGCTGCCGTGAAGAGCTGTTGTGAAGAACTATCGCGAAAAACGATGACGAAGAACTATGGCTGGCGCTTCATCGAAGCTGCTCAGCCGGCAGCCCGTACGCATGTGCATTGCTCAGGCGGCGTCACAGCACGCCGTGCCGCTGTCGGAGCAAGCCACAGCGGCTGGTGGCTCGATAAGCGCAGGCAGCCGTCAGGCTGCCAGTTTAAAGCGCAGGATCAGGCCTTGCAGCTGTTCGGCCAGCCGCGCCAAATCGGCCGCAGTCGCTGCGGTTTCTTCGGCGCCCGAGCTGGTCTGCAGCGACACATCGCTGATACGGTTAATGTTTTCATTGATTTGGTCGGCCACTGTGCTTTGTTGCTCGGCCGCCGAGGCGATTTGCGCCGCCTTGTCGTGAATAAGCGCCACCCCTTCGGCCACATCTTTGAGTAAAGTGCCGGTGGTGGCAATGACGCCGGTGCTTTGCTCGGCCTGCTGCAGGCTGTGCTGCATCGCTTCATTGGCTGACTGGGCGCCCTGTTGCAGCGTTTCAATCATCTTCTGAATATCCAGCGTCGACTGCTGCGTGCGCTGTGCCAGCGTGCGCACTTCGTCCGCCACTACGGCGAAACCACGACCGTGCTCGCCGGCGCGCGCCGCTTCGATAGCGGCATTCAGTGCCAGCAGATTGGTCTGATCGGCGATAGTGCGGATCACGTCCAGCACCTGGCTGATGCTCTGGCTGTGTTCATTGCGTTTGCCAAGCCGTTCGCTGGTCAGCTGCACCTGGGCGCAAAGCTGACCAATCAGACTGGTGGTCTGCACCAACTGCTGCTGGCCTTGCTGCGCGCGGCGCTGCACGGCATCGGCCTGAGCGGCCGCATCGGCGGTGCTTTGCGCCACGTCGGCCACAGTCGCACTCATCTGATGCAGGGCGGTGGCAGCCATTTCGGTGTCCTGTTGCTGCTGGGCGACACCGGCGCTGGTCTGGGCAGTCACCTGCGAGGCCTGCTCGGCCGCGGCCGCCAGCTGTTCACCGGCCAGCGCAATATCCCGCATCACCTGTTGCAGTTCACCGGCCAGCTGATTGATCCCGCTGGCAATTTGGCCAAACTCGTCACGCGCCTGATACTGGCTGCGGGCGGTCAGGTCGCGCCCGGTCAGTTGCTGCATCACGGCGTTGATCTGCCCCATCGCCGACTGGATATTGCCGTTGGTGGCCAGGCTCAACCAGGCCGTCAGCCCCAGCGCCAGCAACAACACAGTGCCGGTCAGCCAGAACTGCTGAGCGCTGCTGTGTTGTTTGTCTTTGGCCTGGGTCAGGATTTGTTGCATCAGCTGTTCCTGATGCACGATCAATGCATTGATCCGCGCGGTCGACAGACGGAACCAGTCCGCCGGCGCCATCGACAACGGCTGGCCAGTCTGTACCTGCGCCAGCTGGGCCAAAGCGTCCTGATAGCCGCTGGATGCGGCTTGTTGCAGCACCTGCTGTTCAGGGCCCCCGGCACGCAGCACTTGCGCTTTATAACTGTCAAAGGCGCCCTGATTGGCATAAATACGTGCCAGCAAATCGGCCGCCGGTGTGCGCTGGGTAAACGCCTGACTGAGCAATGCCCGCTCGCGGCCGGCGCGCTCTATCAGTTCAACCCACTGATTGAGCTCCACCAGTTTCGGCAACAGGCCGGCATCAGATATGCCTTTTACCTGCTGACTGTTGTGATCAAGCAACTGCACGATGAGCGCCGTGTAACGCGCAGCGGCGTCGGCGGGGGCGACGCTGAGTTTGTCGACTTCCTGACGCAGCGTCGCCACTTGTTGCCACAACGCCTGCCACTGCTGTTGCTGTGCGCCACTCAGCGCCTGCTGCTGACTGTCACTGTCACGCCGGGCGCCGGCGACTTCACTGACAAAGGTCTGGCCTTTGCTGGTCAGCAGCACACCGCTGGCGCCCCGCTCCCGCTGCAGCGCATTGAGGAAACGGTTCAGCTTTAACTGCTCTTCAATCATCAGCTCAATCTGGCTGGCCTGCTGACTGCCCTGCCATAGCTGCCACAAGGTGCCCGTCGCCAGCCAAAGGCTCAGCAGCGCGGGCAAAGCAATAAATAACAACAGTTTATGTTTCATCGACAACTGACTGAGCAGACTTTGCATCAGACAACTCCTTTTGGCAGGTTGGACAATGACGAGAGTTCAGACAAGGTTGCAGGGACGACGCTTTGCCTGCATACGGCACGCCCGCAGGCAAAGCCAGGCGTTGTTTCCAAATACGGTCTTTAACGAGTAAGAGTATAGTAACGCGGCCTGAGGTTGCCGCGCTCAGATGAAGGCAACAGCTGAATTTTTTTCAGCTGCGCTAACTGATTGACAGAAGAAAGAAAAAGCCTGCAGCTGTTGTTCTTTCAGGCTCTGGCAAGCCGGGCAGATCCAGCCAGTCCAGCGCTGGCAGACAGGCGCAGGCAGCCCCACTCAAACAGAGCGGGCAGACTGCGACAAGCCGACTTTGGACGCGACCAGCGCCACCCACAGCAGCAACAGCACAATCAGGCCAAGTGCCAGCGGCAGGCTGCTCAGCGCCGCCACAGCACCAATCAGCGCCGGTCCGGCCAGCACACCGATGTAACCCAGCGTTGCCACCACCGGCACAGCCACCGCTTCCGGCATGCTGTGCTGACGACCGATGGCAGAGAACATCACCGGCACTATGTTGGCACAACCCAGCCCCAACAGTGCATAACCGAGCAAGCTAAAACCCCAGTGTGTCGTCAGCAGGCTCAGCAACAAACCGCTGGCCGCCAGTACAGCACCGCCAAGTACCACCAACCGGCTGCCAAGGCGCGCTACCGTCGCATCGCCGGTCAGCCGGCAAACCGTCATCGTCAGCGCAAAACAGACAAACCCCACGCCGGCGCTTTGAGCTGACATGCCGCGATAGTCGGCTAAAAACACCGCGCTCCAATCCAGCACAGTGCCCTCGGCCAGAAACATGGCAAAACAAATCAGACCAATCCACAGCACCACGCCACGCGGCAGCACCCATGCTGCCGACTGTCCGTTGCTGCGCTCACTGAGCAGACCGGCCACACTCAGACCCAGCAGCACCAGTATCAGCAGGCTGGCCAAAGTAGTAGCAAGTGCCGCCGGCACGCCCAATGACATCAGCAGTGCCAGACAACCAGCACCGGCAATACCACCGACACTGTAAAAACCATGAAAGCCCGACATCAGCGGCCGGCCGGCGGCTTTTTCCACCACCACCGCCTGGATATTCATCGCGCAGTCGGTGATGCCTAGGCCAACGCCAAACAATACCAGCACCAGAGCCAGTAACCACAGCGCTTTGGTCAGCGCCAGCAATGGCAAGGTCAGGCCGAACAGCAACACCGCCAGCACTAACACCCGCCGACAGCCAAACCGGCTGGTCAGCAGACCGGTCAGCGGCATCGAGCCCAGGGCGCCGATGCCAATACAGAGCAACAACACCCCCAGCTGGCCCTCACTGGCGCTGGTATTGAGTTTGGCGGTCGGCACCAGTGCCGCCCAGGCGGCCGCG
>CBINNO010000332.1:0-3685 GCA_966252055.1 uncultured Rheinheimera sp.
GCGTTTGATTTCTTCGTTTCCGAATCCGTCGTCGCTGTCGATGGAGCGCATTATAGAGAGATCAAAATCGATCACAAGATCTTTTTTACAGAATGATGATCGTTTGATTGTTTTTTCAGCGAACCGGCGTTTTTTGCCGATTTAACCAGCAATTCCGGCGCATTTTTATCGATCTGTCTGGATCTGATTGCCGGATCTGATAGTGGCATTGTACTTGCTGACACTGTCGCAGCTCTGCTGCCGGCATTTGCTTTTGCACAGCCTTTGGTTTGTGATAGCGTTCAATCACACTTGAATCTGCAAGGATTGTTTTGTTTCAGGAGTTCTCCCCCCATGACTGATCAGGCTATCAAAGCACCGGGATCTGCTCAGCCTCCTCATATAGTGGTGATAGATGACAACCGTGAGCTGCGGCTGACCGTTCGTTTTGTGCTGGAAGATCAGGGCTATCACATCAGTGAACTGGAAAACCCGGTACAGGCCCGCGAATGGCTGACCCGCCAGCAAGCCGATTTGATCCTGCTGGACATGAATTTTCAGCTTGATACTACCTCAGGCGAAGAAGGGCTGCGCTTTTTAAAGTTCCTGCAGAACCATTACCCCGAGATCCCGGTCGTGGCGATGACCGCCTGGTCTCATACATCATTAGTCGTTCAAGCGATGCAAAACGGCGCCGGTGATTTTCTGGAAAAGCCGTGGCAAAACCAACGTCTGCTGCAAATAGTGCAACAACAGTTAAAGCTGAACCGGCTGCGGGCGCAGAATAAAGCGCTGGTCCGTCAGTTAGAAGCGCAGCAACCCCCTGCCGATGAACTGGACTGGCAAAGCGCTGCCATGCGCCGCCTGATGCAGCAACTTGCCACAGTCGCGTCGACGGATGCGACTGTGCTGCTGACCGGCGAGAATGGCACTGGTAAAAGCCAGCTGGCCTGTTGGCTGCACCAACATTCCGCTCGCCGCCAAGGCCCGCTGATCAGTGTCAATATGGCAGCCATTCCGGAAACCTTATTTGAAAGTGAGCTGTTCGGCCATAAAAAAGGCGCATTCACCGACGCCAAAGAACCGCGCATTGGTCGTTTCAGCTTAGCCGCCGGCGGCACATTGTTTCTGGATGAAATCGCCTGCCTGCCACAGGCGCAACAAGCCAAATTGCTGCGGGTGCTGGAAAGTGGCGAATTTGAAGTGCTGGGTTCCAGCCAGACTCAACACTCTGATGTGCGGCTGATTTCTGCAACAAATGCCGACTTCGCCGGTTTGATCCGTCAAGGCCTGTTCCGGCAGGATTTGTATTACCGGCTCAATACGCTGGAATTTCGCATCCCGCCGCTGCGCGAAAGGCCGGAAGATATCGCGCCGCTCTGTCAGTATTTCCTCCATCTGCATGGTCAGCGTTATCACAAAACCGGCCTACAGCTGACACCAGCGGCGCTGACCTTGCTGCAACAATATGCCTGGCCCGGCAACCTGCGCGAACTCAGCCATTTGCTGGAGCGGGCGGCGCTGCTTTGTCAGCAACGCCAGATTGACAGCACTGATCTCGGCTTGCTGGCCACTTTGCAGCCGCCAGCAGTGGCGCTGCCAGAACTGACACAGGGTGCGCATCAGGAGCTGCCAACACTGACGCTGGAACAAGCTGAGCTGCAACTGATTAAAAGAGCGCTGGCGCAACATCCTGCCAATAAACAGAAAGCCGCGGAGCAGCTTGGCATCACCAAGTCTTCTTTATACCGGCGGCTGGAAAAGTATGGCCTGGTCTGAGCACAGCCTGGAGCGGCAGACCGCGCTGCAAGCCACCTTGTTTGTGATGGTGCTGCTGAGTTTGCTGGCGCTCTGTTGCTGGTTGTGGCCACATGGGTGGGTCTGGCTGACGGCCGCAGCGGCTGGCTGGCTGGCTTGTCGCTGGTTTCTCCACTGCCGTCGGCAGCAACTGTCGACGTTTCGGCGCGCCAGTGTGCAACTGGATGCATTGCAGCTGCAGGACTACAGCCTGCAGGCCAAAGCCGCCTACCCGCAAGGCGTCGCCGCCGACTTCCAGCAGCAATTGCAGCAGCTGGCCGGGCAGTTACAGCAGCGCAAAAGCTTCTTTGATGAACAGCAATTTTTGTTGTACCGCCTGATCGACCAGCTCAATACGCCGATCCTGGTGCTGAACCACAAGCAACAACTCAGTTATGCCAACGCCGATTTTCAGCAGTTGTTCGGCCAGCCCTGGCAAAGCATGCGTCAGACCAGCGCTGCCAGTCTCGGCCTGGAAGGCTCACCGCAGTGGCAGTTTTCCGACCCCAGCCGTCGCCAGCAATGGCAAATCCGCCACAGCCGTTTTTTAGATCAGGGCGAACGGCACCAGTTGCTGGTGTTTATTGATATCCAATCGGCGCTTAGGGAAAACCAGCTGCAAGCCTGGCAGCAGCTGATCCGCGTGCTGAGCCATGAGATCCACAACTCGCTGACACCGGTACAGAGCCTCGCTGAATACCTGCAGCAAAAGCTGCCGGCCGGCCGCGAGCAGGATGCGCTGGGCCTGATCCGCCAGCGCAGCCAGCATTTGCAGGATTTTGTCAGCCGTTATGCGCAGCTGAGCAAACCTTTCACAGTGCAGTACCAGCAGGTCCGGGCTGCGGTTTTGGGCCACGACATGCAACAACTCTACCCGGACGCCGGCCTGGTGCTTAACCATGACGATTGCACTTTTCAGTCCGACCCGGTGTTGCTGCAACAACTGCTGATCAATCTGCTGAAAAACGCGCTGGAAGCCGGCAGTGCCGCCGGCACTCTGCAGTTACGTATCCACTGTCAGCCGCCACAACTCTATATAGAAGTGTGGGACCAGGGCCATGGTATCCAGAATCCGGCCAATCTCTTTGTGCCTTTTTACTCGACAAAACCACAAGGACAAGGCATAGGCCTGGCCTTTTGCCGCCAAATCGCCCAGACACTGGGTGGTGAACTGAGCTTAACCAACAGACCCGATGGTCTGACTGGTGCTTGTGCCCGTCTGATCCTGCCCTGCCAACCGGATGCCTGAAGAGACGTGTCCGATTCCGGAATCAACAGTCCGGAATCGGACACTGCACTACAGGCATTGTTGAAAAACAGACATATCTATCTGAATTATATAAATATAATGATATGGCATCCTTTTTGATAACGGATCTGTTACAACATCAATCCGTCTCTGTGGTAGACGCGCACTGGCGAGTAGCCGTTGCCGTAAACCCAAGCAAACTGGACATGCCATGGATATCAAACTGAACAGGCCTCCCAAACGCTGGTGCAACCCCGTGCTGATCGCAGGCGCTCTGGCCAGCATTCTGCTGATTGGCTCACTGGTCGCTTCGCCGGTCGCCGACCATCAGATCAGCCGCAGTCAGCTGCTGATCGGCACCGTGAAACGGGGTGACCTGCAAGTCTCTGTAGATGGTTATGGTGTACTGCGCTCCAACAAACAACGGCTCATTTCGGCAGAAAGTCCGGCCACAGTGGCGGAAATATTGTTAAGGCCGGGCGCCGAAGTCGCAGCAGATTCGGTGATCCTGCAACTACAGGACCCGCAGTTACAGCAGGAACTGGAAACAGCCGAGATGGCGGTCAGCCGCCAGCAGGCCGCCCTGAAACGCGGTCAACTGGCCAATCAGCGGGAAGTGTTAGCAGAAGAAGCGGTGCTGGCCGAACTGACGGCCCAGCG
>CBINNO010000333.1:0-3676 GCA_966252055.1 uncultured Rheinheimera sp.
AGCTGAAAGCGATCCACTAACGGATTAAAGGCAAAACTGACCCCGGCGATGCCGGCTTGTTGCCTCAGTCTAGCCGCCATTTCTGCCACTTTCGGTGCGTAACTGCTCCAACCCTGCCAATCGAGCGTGGAGACAGCGAACTCGACCTGCAGTACCCGCTCGGGCTCAAAGCCAAGGGGGCGTTGTAATTTCACCAGGGCGTCCCGTACCACCAGACTGCTCAGAAACACCAGCACAATGGCGCAGCTCAGTTGCAACACGACGAAGCCGCGGCGAAACACTGCGGGGATCTGCAGGCCCGCCCCTTTACTGCCCGTCTGCAGCGCCAAACTTAACTGATGATACGGCACAGTGTGTACTGAAAAAACGCTGATCACCGTCGCCAGCAGCACGGCCAGCAGCAGAGCACTGACGATGCTAAAGGCGGACAGCATCGGTCTGCTGTTTGACAGCAGGTTTTCGTCGGTCCATTGCTGAAATCCTGTCAGACCAGCTTGCGCCAACAACAACCCCAGGCCGGCGGAGGCAAGCATCAGTATCAAAGCATCGCTGAACAATTGTTGCGCCAGCTGCACACGACGGGCCCCCAGTGCCGCCCGGATAGCCAGTTGCTTTTGCAACAACAGCAGGCGAGCTAAAAATAAATTCAGAATGTTGGCGCTGGCGATCAGCAATAATCCGCTGGCGCCAATCAGCAGTAACGCCAGCAGGCCGCGATGCTGCTGGCTGAGATGTTGCTGCAATGGCAGTTTGTCTAAGCGTACTGTCCAGCCGGCAAAGTTGGGTTCATCAGCCAGCTGACTGGCAAATTGTTGTTGCATTGGGGCGGACCATGCCGTTAACCAGCTGTCCAACTGATGCGGCGAGCCTTGCAGCAGCACAGTAGTGTTGTCATCCGGAAAATGCCAGTTGTGCTTGAAATCAGCATTGTTAAAGTCCCAAGGCAACCATAAATCAATGGTCGGCATGGCCTGGTTGAAGGTAGGCGCGACAAAACCGGCCGCCGTTACACCAAGCACCGGATGGGACACGCCGTTCAGCAGGACACTTTGCTGCAGTACATCTGGCCGCTGCTGAAACAGCAACTGCCAGGCCTGATAGCTGAGAATAACGCCTGGGTTCTTCTGCGCCAGTTGATGTGATTCAGTGAAACCTTGCCCCAGCAGCAGCGGCATCCCCATCATCTGGCCAAGCCCTGGAGAGATATAGGCAGCACTGAGCCGGGGCTGAGCCGGATCCGACATCACCACTTCCTGGGCCTGATGGATGAGCGCCAGTTCTATTGGTGGAAGTGGGTCCGCTGTTGCCGGCTGCTGCTGACGTTGCCATTGCTGTTGCAGCTGATACAGGTGCTCGGCTGCAGGATGCAGCAGTGACGCAGATTGCAGCTTGCCACTGCCGTCCAGCCGCTGATATTGCAGGAGATGGAGCTGGTCTGCCGCCGGGTATGGCAAAGGTTTCAGCAAGAGGTGCCAGCCGAGTGTCAGCACCCATAAAAACACGCCACAGGCAGACGTCATGGTCAGCACCACCGCCAGAGTGAAGCTTTTGTCGCGCCATAACGACTGTGCGCTTTGTGATAACCCGGTGCTTATTAACATGGTCATATTTTTCCGTTAGTTCGTCGCCGCACCGCGCAGGTTCTGCGTCACGGGCCGGCGCAACACCGGCTGCAGGCAAGCCAGTACAATCGCGGTGGTCAGTAGCAGCACCGTCAGCACAGCCCCGATGACATGAACAGGCGTAACTGCCAGTGCGTCCGTGACCGCGTGCAGCTCACCCGAGCGTTGCAGCAGCTGTAGCGCGACAAAGCCGCTCGCCAGCAACAGGACTGTCCACAGCAGTGGTTTTAAGCTGTCGATCAGTGTCAGTTGCAGTAAATGTTTTGGCTGCGCCCCTAAAGATTGCCGCACCGCCAGTTCATATTGGCGCAGCTGAATTTGCGTGCGGATCACCGCGAAAATGCCAAGGCCCGCCAGTGCTAATGCCAGTAATGACAGAGCTGCAGTGACGACAATCGCCACCCGTGCATCTAGGGTATGTTCGGCCAGAATTTCGGCCGTAGTGTTGAACTTATACACTTTTAGTTGCGGGTTTATTTTGGCGATAGCCTGATTGACCTGCGTACGGCTCAGGCTGGCACCTGATGGCATCTCAATCAGCAAAAACGGGAAGGCGGATGGCACAAAAGCGGCATAGATGGCGGCTTTTTCCGGCTGATTGGGCAGGTGCAGGTCACGGACCACGCCGATGATGCGGCTCGGATTGGTCGAACCACGCATATACAGGTTTTTATCCAATACCGCACCCGTTGCTGATATTTTGTCGGCAAGACTTTGGCTGATGACCACCACAGATTCTTGTGCCTTTACCTGCGCGTTACTATAGATTTCACCTTGGATCAGCTGGAGCCCGAGTGCCTGCAGATAGCCATCGTCGCCAAAATACAGCTGAGTTGCCAGCGTTGGGTCCTGATCGCCAGGGCTGGTACTGACCGTGGATAAAGCAAAGCCCGGCAACCAATAGGAGATGGGTGGATAATTACCCAGACCTGCAGCCAAAGCGTTAGTGTCGGCTTTGACCTGATCTCGCGCCTGGACAAACAGCTGGGTCCGTTCGGCGGCGTTCAGGCTTTGCAGCAAAGAGCCCGGGTTGAGTGCGATCTGATAAGTCTTTAAGTTCAACCCGGTTGGCTGGCGCAGCTTGGCCAGCGCCTGCACAAAAATCTGGCTGCAGTACATTAAGGTCAGCAGACAAAACAGCGTTTGTGACATCAACAGCAGCTGGCGGGTGCGGCTTGATACCTGTACTGCCGAACCTTTACCACTTTGCTGCAAACTTTGTTGCAGCTGGCGGTAATTCAGTTGCCGCGTCAGCCAGAATGCCAGTGTCAGGCAAAGTACAATCAACAAGCTCATCGCGAACAGCACACTAAAAACACCAGTGCCAAGCTCTTGCAACCGTGGCAACGGCCCGGCGTAACCTGCCTGTAAACTCTGATAACAAGCCTCTGTCACAAAAAGGCACAACAATAGCGCCGGTATGGCCAGCACCGAAAACTCCAGCAGATATTGGCGAAACAGATGGGCAGCCCGTGCGCCCAGCGCAATCCGAATGGTCAGAGAACGTTGCTGTGCCATCGCCCGGCTAAGCACCAGATTGGCAATATTGGCAACGGCAATGGCGCACAGCAGTATGCTGCCTGCCAATAAACTCAGGCTCAAACCAGCGGCGTCACCCAAAATCCGGTTACGCACGGGTTCGAGTCGCCAGCGCACGCTGCTATTTTTCAAAAAAGCATTGGTGTGATTGGCGGCGGCAAATTCCGGCGCCGCCCATTGTTCAAAACTATGCGCCAACTGCTGTGGTTTGGCGCCCGTTTTGAGTTTTAACAGCAGATGGATTTGATTATTGCTAAAACTCCAGTTCGGCGTGCCGACATCGTTAAAATCGTAACTGAGCCAAACATCGGTCGACCAGCCTGGTGCTGCCATGACCGGCTCGACGAAACGCCCGGCGAGCACACCCACCACCGAAAAGGACACGCCACGAAATTGCAGGGTTTTGCCAAGCACCGCCGGGTCGCCGGCAAAATGCTGCAGCCAGACCTGATAACTCAGTACCGCCACCGGTACCTGACTGTCCAGGCCTTCATTTGGGCTGAAGTGGCGGCCAA
>CBINNO010000334.1:0-3667 GCA_966252055.1 uncultured Rheinheimera sp.
CATGTTCAGCGGGCTTTTTTCGCCGTCGCTTTGACCGACAGTGTCAACTCAAAGCGGGCCATCGGTTCGTCGCCGTGCAGTGAAGGGCAGGTCACGACGATGCTGACCGTCTGATTGATGCGCTGGCCGCTGGCCATCGATTCATCGATGATCCGGTCAATCAGGGCGCCGTCGTCGCTTTGGAAAAACACTTCGGCTTCCGGTCTTTTCAGAAACTCGCCTTTGACATCTTTAAAGGCGAAATTGGCGTTGATGCCGCGTTCACGCGCTTTGCTGAACACCAGAAAGGCGCCGGCCAAATCGGCGCCAATCGCTAAAGCGCCAAAATAAATACTGCCCAGATGATTTTTGGTGCGCCAGCAATGCGGCATGCTGATCACCAGATGTTGCTGCGACATGGCGCGAATTTTCGGGCTGCAAAATCCAATCAGCGGGATATAACGCAGACCAAACCAGAACAGCATACGCTGGGCTTGTTTCAGACTGACTTGCGTGGACATAAAGGCTCCGGTAGCGGCAGGGCAAAAGCCAGAGCATAACGGACTGTTACTGGTCAGACAAGTTATCTGCTGCCGGCCTTGCTGTGGGCGGATGCGTCAGTCTGTTGGTGGCGGTTGCTGCCAGCGCTGTTCAAATTGTCGCTGCGCCTGCTGACGTTGCTCGACACACTGGCGGATGCGCTCGGTGTGACGCACGCCATAACAATAAAACGGCGCTTGATAAAATTGCAGCCAGGCGTCCAGTTGTGCGCCCTGATAAGGCGCTTTCACCACCAGGGTGGACACTTGCCAGCCGTCGGCAGCGGCTTTGTTTCCCGCTGTGTTCGCCGCTGTGTTTACCTGCCTGTTTGTTGGCTGGTTTGCTGACGTGTTTGCTGGAGTCGCCCGCTGGCTGGCGGATGTTCGCGCTTCTGATGCTGCCTTGCTGGCAGGAGCGCGCGCTTTTTTGGGGTTTTGTTTTTGCCGGACGCCGTGACGCGGGCTGTCGTCTTGCGGCTGTTGGCAATAATGCGCCAACTGTAACTCAAGCTGCGCTTGCTGGTTCGTCAGTTTCACTTCTTCGCTGCGGCTGTAACCACGCCGCTGGGCGTCCTGATTTTGTTGCAGCTTCAGGCTGAGCTGCGCACATTGCGCGCTGTTCAGCTGGCGCACGCTCGCCTGCGGATTGGCGCTATAGAACAAGAGCAGGCTCAGCAGCCAAAAGGCCGGCCGCAGCGCAGTGCAGAGATGGTTTTTCATCGTCACAATCCTTGTGATCACTGGATGGCATCAGGGCAGTAGCAGCCCTTGTGCTGTTGAACATCGCTGTTGAATATAGCTGGTGGATGATAAAAGTAAATGAAAGGTTAATTGTTGGCTGGCTGCACTTCAATTTGCTGCAGATAGGCTTCCAGCGCATCGGTTTCGCTGTCGTCCGGCCGGCTTAACAGCCGCTGTGTGGATGCCTGCTGCGCCGAGTCCTGCTGCTCAGAGTGTTGCTGCTCAGAGCGTTGTTGCTCAGAGCGTTGTTGCTTAGAGTTCTGCTGCTCAGGGCGCTGCTGCGCGGGGGCGGCTTTTAAATGCTGCTGACTAAGCTGTGCCAGCAACAACAACCAGCTTTGCGCGGACAGCCCGGCGGCCGGTTGATGGCCAGCGGCCGGGTCCAGCCACAGCCGCACCGGCTGGCCTTGTTGCTGCAGTTGTCGCTGATACTGCAGCAAGGTGGCCGGCTGCACCCGTTCGTCCAGCGCGCCGCCCCATAAATAAAGTGACGTTGGCGTGGTTGACGAGGTTTGATTCATTAAAGGTGTGGTGATGGATGGCGTCGGGGTGAGCTGCTGGCCAGAAGCTGGCAGCCTGAGCTCATTGGTGTTCAGCGCAAGACTATCCGCTTGCAGCCTGAGGCCACGCGCTTTGAGTTCAAGGCTGAGCGGTCGCAGGCCATGACCCTGCTGGCGATCGGCGTCTGGCAGGTACTGCTGCAAAGCGGCGCTGAAATCCGGTGGCGCCGCCTGAGCCAGCACAAAACGAAAGCGCGCCGGGAAACGTTGCCAGGCCTGCAGCGCCAGATAGCCGCCAAAGGAATGGCCGGCGATTGCTTGCTGCTGTGGGTCGCCAATGCCGGCTTTTAGCAGCCAATCAAGCAGCGCCGGGATGTCGGTCAGTGCCGTTTCTGCGGCAAAAGGCGTACCGGCCGCCAGCAACAGCGGCAGGCCAAAACCACTGCTGCTGCGATACGCCAGCTGCAGCACGATCACGCCTTGTTGCAGCAACAGCGGAATTTCCGGCTGAAAGCCGGCGGCCGGCTGGCCAAAAGGGCCGCCATGCAGCCATAACAGCAGCGGCGCTTGCGCTAACGGCTGGCCCGGCGGCAGCCAGAGCCGAAATGGCAGGCTCGGGTTGTCCGCTGTCTGAAAACTCAGCCAGGGAGCTGCCAGCGCCTGCCTGTCGGCTTGCTCGCGCTGGCCCCGGAGCTGCAGATGCTGACTGCTGTAACTGGTCACGGCGGCTGCCGGATTTGTTGTCGTAGCGGTGATTTTTATTGTGGTTTTTGCGGCGGTTTTTGCGGCTGTTTTTGTCGCTGGCGCTGCAGGTATTTGTGCGGTTGCCTGTTCGGCTGCTTGCGTGGCCAGCTGCAGTCGCAGGTGCTGCGCCAGGGGCTGGTCGCTGCGCTGGCGGCTGACCAGCAGAACTCTGCCGGCATGCGGTGTTTGGGGGCTGTCCGTCAGTTGCAGTGTCAGCTGACTCTGGTCCGCCTGCAGCGGTGTCAGTAAGGCGTCCCAGCCGGCGGCAAGACCATGCCAGCCGTCGCGCTGGCGGACCGCCAGCAGTTGGTGTTGTGGCGCTTGCCGGGCAACATTGCTGCTGAGCACCGCGTCGAATTCGGCGCCGGTGCTGTAAATCAGTTGCGGTTGCTCTGGCGCCTCAAAAGTGTTGCCTGTGCGCGGCGGATACCACCACAGTTGGTGCTTAGCGCTTTCGGGCGCAAAACGGCTCAGCCACAAACTGCCGTCAGCGGCCACCTGATGGATCACGCATTGGGCCAGCACTTCACACTGGCTGCCGGCGACCAACCCAGCCGGGCTTTGCTGCCACAACTGCAGTTGCTGGCCGGCGCCCTGAAAAGCGAGTGCCGCCAAGGGTTTACCGTCGGGGCCCAGCCGTAAATCGGCCAGTGGCAACGGGCCTTGCCAGACGGTTCTGGCGGTGCTGTCCGGCCCGAGCGACCAGTAGCGCCACTGTGTTGCTGTCTCTGGCGTGCCTGGCTTTGGTTTGTTTGTCCCGGGTCTGCCTGTCTCTGGTCTGTCAGCGCTCAGCATTGCAGCCGGGCTTTGGGCGGCGAAGATAGCAAAACCGCTGCCGCTTTGGCTGAACTGCACCAGCCGCAACGAAGCATTTTGGCTGGCCGCGGGCACGCCGGGCAGGCCCGCGCCGGTCTGCCATAAGGTACGCAGGCGTACTGGACCTTTGAGCGATAACAAACGCAGCTGATCCGGCGCGACCAGCCACAGCCGGCTGCCGTCGGCGCTGAAGCTCAGCAGCGGTTCGGGCGGCTGACGCTGCTTGTGCAGCACTTGCTCTTCGCCATCACCGCGACTGCGGCACAGCCAGTACTGCGCCCCTTCACGCCGCCAATAAGCCAGCCACTGACCATCCGGCGACAGCTGCGGCTGACCCAGCGGGTCCTG
>CBINNO010000335.1:0-3602 GCA_966252055.1 uncultured Rheinheimera sp.
GATGAAATGGCCTTGCTCAGACCCGGCACTGTGCTGGTCTGTTTTATCTGGCCGGCGCAAAACCCCGAGCTGTTACAGACACTGGCGAAGCGGCAAATTACCGTGCTGGCGATGGACATGGTGCCGCGGATTTCGCGGGCTCAGGCGCTCGACGCCTTATCGTCGATGTCCAATATCGCCGGTTATCGCGCCGTCATCGAAGCCGCCCACCATTTTGGCCGCTTCCTGACTGGCCAGATCACCGCCGCCGGCAAAGTGCCACCGGCCAAAGTGCTGGTGATAGGCGCCGGCGTGGCCGGTCTTGCCGCCATCGGCGCAGCGCGCTCACTCGGCGCCATAGTGCGCGCCTTTGACACCCGCCTCGAAGTGGCCGAACAAATCGAATCTTTAGGCGGTGAATTTCTCCAGCTCGATTTTGGTAACGAAGACGGCGCCACCGCCAGCGGCTACGCCAAAGTGATGTCGGACGCCTTTATCGCCGCCGAAATGGCGCTCTTTGCCGAGCAAGCGCGCGAGGTCGACATCATCATCACCACCGCCCTCATTCCCGGCAAACCGGCGCCCAAACTGCTGACGCCGGCCATGGTCGACTCGATGCAGCCAGGTGCTGTGATTGTCGATTTAGCCGCCGCCGCTGGCGGCAACAGCGCTTATACCCAGGCCGGTCAGGTGGTGCGCACCGCCAACGGCGTCACAGTGATTGGCTACACCGACCTGCCGGGACGCATGGCGGCGCAGTCATCGCAGCTTTATGCCACCAATCTGGTCAATCTGGCGAAACTGCTGTGCCCGCAAAAAGATGGTGTGCTGGCGCTGGACCGTAACGACGTGATTGTCCGTACTATGATGGTGACCGACCAGGGCGCAGTGAGCTATCCGCCGCCGCCGGTGTCGGTGGCCGCCGCGCCGCCTAAATCCACCACCGCCAAATCGAGCAGCGCCAAACCAACAACCGCCAAAGCCGCTGCTAAACATGGCGCTGCCGAAAACGCCGCCCCGCCCTCACGCCGCGGCCCTGTGCTCGCCGCAGCTGCCGGCGCTTTGTTATGCCTGACCGGCGCTTTTGCACCTGAACAGTTTTTATCGCACCTGACGGTGTTTCTGCTGGCCTGCGTGGTCGGTTATTACCTGGTGTGGAATGTCACGCACGCGCTGCACACGCCGCTGATGTCGGTCACCAATGCCATTTCCGGCATCATAGTGCTGGGCGCTTTGCTGCAGATCCAAAGCCCGGATCCACTGGTGCAGGCCTTAAGTTTTATCGCGGTGCTGATCGCCACCATCAATATCGTCGGCGGTTTTGCCGTGACGCGGCGCATGCTCAATATGTTCCGCAAAGCAGAGGAGCGCTGAGATGACTGGATTTATCACGGCCGCTTATCTGGTCGCCGCTGCTTGTTTTATCGCCAGCCTGGCCGGTTTGTCCTGTCAGGACAGCGCCCGGCGCGGCAATCTGTTTGGCATCGCCGGCATGGCGATTGCGCTCAGTGTCACCATTGCACAGCTGGCGCTGCAACATGACAGCGCCGGTGGCCATGGCCTCTGGCTGCTCGCGCTGGCGCTGGGGTTGGGCGCTTTGATTGGCGCTCGCCTGGCCGCCAAAGTGGCGATGACCCAAATGCCTGAGCTGGTCGCCATGCTGCACAGTTTTGTCGGGCTGGCGGCGGTGCTGGTGGGCTACAACAGCCTGCTGGCGGCCACGCCGGTGAGCGTCAGCGCCACGCTGCAGCTGGCCGGCCCGCTCGAACTGACAGTGTCCGGCCAGGCCACCGGCGCCAGCAGTCTGGTCCATCTGACTGAAGTGTTTCTCGGCGTTTTTATCGGCGCTGTGACCTTCAGCGGCTCGCTGGTGGCTTTTGCCAAACTGCGCGGCATGGTCAGTGGCCGGCCGCTCAGCCTGCCGTTTAAACATCACTGGAACGCGCTGGCGCTGCTGCTGTCTGCGGTGCTGCTGGCGGTGTTTTTACAAAGCGGTGGCGCGCTGCCGGCCATTTTGCTGATGACGCTCATTGCGCTGTTGTTTGGTTTGCATCTGGTCAGCGCCATTGGCGGCGCCGACATGCCGGTGGTGGTGTCGATGCTCAATTCCTACTCGGGTTGGGCGGCGGCGGCGGCCGGTTTTATGCTGTCAAATGATTTGCTGATCATCACCGGCGCTTTGGTCGGCTCGTCCGGCGCCATTTTGTCTTACATCATGTGCAAGGCGATGAACCGCTCTTTTGTCTCGGTGATCGCCGGCGGCTTTGGCCAGGTCAGCCAGGCCAGCGCCGTCACAGAGCAACCCGCCGGCGAGATCCGGGCTATCACGCCTGACGAAGTCGCCGCACTGCTGGCTGGCTCAAATTCGGTGGTGATCACGCCAGGTTATGGCATGGCGGTGGCGCAGGCGCAATATCCGGTGGCCGGCATCTGCCAGCAACTGCGGGCGCAGGGGGTCAATGTTCGTTTTGCTATTCATCCGGTGGCCGGTCGCATGCCGGGCCATATGAATGTGCTGCTGGCCGAAGCCAAAGTGCCGTATGACATCGTGCTGGAAATGGATGAAATCAATGAAGATTTTGCTCAAACCGACACAGTGCTGGTGATAGGCGCCAACGACACGGTGAACCCGGCCGCCGCCGAAGATCCAAACAGCCCGATCTCCGGCATGCCGGTGCTGGAAGTCTGGCACGCCCGCAATGTCGTCGTGCTGAAACGCTCGATGAATGCAGGTTACGCCGGTGTCGACAACCCGTTGTTTTACAAAGACAACACTCAGATGTGTTTCGGGGATGCCAAAGCAACGGTGGAAGCGATTTTAAAAGCACTGCCCTGATGGGCTGATGGTTTGTTCACAACCTCAGTCCGTCAGAACAAAGGTCCGCCACAACCACAGACCGCCGGCCGGCGGTCTGTTTTTACCAGCGTTTTTACCAGCGTTAGTACCAGTATTTCGGATAGCTGCCCGGCTGACGGACCCGATGAAAAAGACAGGCCACCAGCACGATCAGCACAGAGCCGCTCAGCACGGGCATCAGCAGAAACTCCGGCGACGGCTGCGTGTGCAACACCGGTAACGGCGTGGCGCCGGCAGGCGCGTGCAAGGTCCGGCTTTGTTGCATCAGCGCAATCGACTGGCGGTGCAACAACAACTGGCCTGTTATTGTCAGCAGGCCGGCTTTTCGCAGGCCGCCGCAGCCAGCCAGCTGTTTGTGCTGGCAGAAGGCCTGATCGTGCATTATCAGATCCATGGTGTCAGCGCGCACTATCATCAGCAGATCAGCCAACTGGCCAGGCTGCTGCTGAATGCGTCGCGCTGATCCACCGGGCAACCCCACTGGGCTGAACCCACAACATCAGGGCCACCGGGCCAGCTCAATCAGCCAGATCGCTAAGTCTGAATATCTGGTCTGAATATCAGGCCGGAATATTAAGCCTGAATAGCGAGCCAGAACGCTCAAGCGGCTATGCAGGCAGAGCCGGCAGCCGCTCTGTCTAGCCGCTCTTTTCACCCGCTACTTTCAACCGCTCTTGTCAGCCAGCCGCGCCCTGGCGCCGGTATTGCTGTGGTGCACAGCCCAGTTGCTTGCGAAACATCGCCGAAAAGGCCGCCGCCGACTTGT
>CBINNO010000336.1:0-3570 GCA_966252055.1 uncultured Rheinheimera sp.
GTGAAACGGACTAAGTAAAGCGGTGCAGCGAGTCCTGCGTCAAAGCAGCGAAATTCAAAGCACCGTTTTTCAAAGCAAGGTTTTCAAAGCAAAGCTTCCAAAGCAAGGTTTCCAACGCACCGTTTATCGCAGCACGGCCTTCAACGCATATTCTTACAAAACAGTGCGGTCCGGCGCATAAGCCTGATACAGCGGCAGCATGGCGGCACCCAACAGCATGGCGTCGCTGCCAAGCCGCCCCTGCTGCAGCTTCGGCGGTAATAAACCCAGCGCCGGCCAGTCGCTAAGCTGCGCAGCAAGCGCCGGCAACAAGGACGGCAGACGCTGCGGCTGGCTGCTGTCAATCACCACCACAGGCAAGTCCAGTGTCGCCATCGTGGCCTGCAAGGCATCGCGCAGCGCAGGGACGGCGCGCGCCAGCCAGTCCGCCTCATCAGCCGCAATGGCTTTGGCGGGCGGCGGCAATTGCTGAAACAGCAGCCCGGCGCCGGCCGGCAACACCGCCAGATGCGCGGCATTGCCGTGACGGCCGCGCCAGAGCTGACCCTGCAGCACTAAACCGGCCGCCGGCAAATCATCCAGATACAAATACAGAAAATCAGTCGCCGGCTGGGCCAACAACAGCTCCGCTGTGGTTGCTGCAGCGCCATCGTTTTCCAGCAGCACCGGACAAGGCAATTGCGCGGCCAGCCAGCCGCGTAAATCAAACTGCTGCCAGTCCTGTTGGCGCTGTTGCAGCGCCTGTTCATCGAGCTCCGGCCACAAAGCGCCGGCAAACAACGGGTTACCGGCGAACCAGGGCATGGCAACGCCAAGGCCGCACAGTTTGTCGCGTTGTGCCGGGCTGAGCCCGCTCAGGACATCGGCCAGCAATGGCGCCAGCGCCGCACAAACCGCAGCGGGTTGCCAGTCGGTTAAGGTCGCTTCGCGCTGTGTGAGCACCTGGCCACAAAAATCGGTCAGCACCAGCCGCAGCAAACGGCGATGGAGCTGCAAACCCATGCTGTAAGCCGCGCTCGGTTCCAGCTGATAAAAGCGGGTCGGCTGGCCCAGCCCCAGTTGCTGTTTGCCGCAGGATGTCAGCAAGCCGGCTTGTTCCAGCTGCGCCACAATCCGGGTCACCGCCTGCAGGGACAGCTGGAGTTCGCCGGCCAGCTCTGGTCTGGACGCTGTCTGACGGCGGCGTACGGCAGAAAGCAGCAAGCGGGCATTGAGGTCGCCAAGCAGGCTGATATTGGCAGCAGTGCGCATGAAGTTCCTTCACTTTAAAAAAACTGATGATAACGCATCCAACTGATTCTTGAATGGATTTGGCAGTTTTACCGGCGCTGACCATACTTGCCCTTACCGATATAACCGACAGCAGGAACGCTGTCATCCGACAAGGCAGATAAGCAATGAACTGGCAGAGTATTCGAGTCAAAAGCAGTATTCCGGTGGTGATGTTAGGGGTCAGCCTGCTGACCGTGGTGCTGATGTTCAGCAGCCTGATCGCGATGCAGCACAAAGCGCTGGAAGCACAGGCTGAAAAATTTTTGCAGGCGATTTCGGTGGTGCTTAATGCCGACCGCGATCTGTATCAGGCCAAGCTGGCGGCTACCCATTTGCTCAGCGGCATCGGCGATGCGACACAAGAGCGACAGGATTTTGCGGAAAATGCAGCTCAGGTCAAACAGCGGTTTGACGATTATCGTCAGCTGCTGGCGACTTATCCGGATGTTACCAGCCGGTTTACCAGTTTTGACAGCCAGTACCAGAGCTGGCTGCAAAGCGGCGAGCGGCTGCTGGACAACCGGCAAGCCGATTTAACGCCACAACTGGCAGCGGCAGAGCAGCAGGAATTTAAAGCGCTGCGGGATGTGCTGGACAAGGCCGGCGAAGCCGCACTGGCGCGCTCTGAGCAGGAGCAACAGGAACTGAGCAGCCAGATAGCGCTGACCAAAAGCTGGGTGTATGGTGTGTCGCTGCTGTTGCTGTTGGTTGCCGGCTGGTTCAGCTATCAGGGCCCGAAAAAACTGGCCGAACAAATCCGCGCGCTGTCGGCGCGCCTGAGCGACATTGCCAATGGTGACGGTGATTTAACGGCGCGGCTCAGTATCGACAGCAAAGACGAAGTGGCTGAGCTCGCGCAGGAGTTTAACAACTTCATCAGTAAACAATGCGACATGATTGCGGCGATTTTACGCCAGGCCGACAGCCTGAGTCAGCTGACCCACCATTTGGCCGCATCGGCCGACAAAACCAGTGCCATCACCCATTCGCTGAATACGGCGTCGGATTCAATTGTCAGTGCGGTTCACGAAATGTCGCTGGCCAACAAAGAAATGTCGCAGGTGGCGACCGACACCGCGCAAGTGTCGGATCAGGCCAAACGCAGCGCGTCGCAAGGCCTTGAAGTGGTCAAAGTGGTCAACAGCAGCATGCAGAACCTGACGCGGGATGTCGACCTGGCCCTCAATGCGGCGTCTGAGCTGGAACAAAGCTCGTCGACCATTTCGTCAGTGCTGGATGTGATTCGCAGCATCGCCGAGCAGACCAATTTGCTGGCGCTGAACGCGGCGATTGAAGCGGCGCGGGCTGGCGAGCATGGCCGCGGCTTTGCCGTGGTGGCGGATGAAGTGCGCACGCTGGCGTCCCGCACTCAGCAGAGCACCAATCATATTCAGCAGATGATTGAGCAGCTGCATCAGCGGGTCACCGAGTCGCGCCAGGCGATTGGCAGCGGCAAACAGAATGCCGACCTGACGGTGGACAATTTCTCGCAGGCCGAACAAGTGTTCCACGACATTATGCAGTCGTCGTTGCAGGTCAACGACATGGCGGTGCGCACCGCAGCAGCAACAGAGCAGCAAAGCACAGTGTCTGAAGAGATCAGCCGCAACCTGCATGCCTTGCATGATCAGGCGGCGGCGGCCGGCGTGGTGGCCAAAGACAGCGACCGGCTGTCTGGCGAGATCAGCAGCCTGTCACAGACGCTGTTTGGTCTGGTCGGTAAATTTAAAGTCAGCTGAGCTGCTCAGTAGCTGCCGAACAGAACAAAAGAGCGCTAACTGCGCTCTTGTTGTTTTTGCTGGAACCAGCTGGCAAAACGGCCTGTGACATTGCCGCTGCAGGCCCAGACTATCAACGCACCCCAGGCGATAAATGACATCCCGGCCGGTACATTGGCGATGGCAATATATTTCACATGTTTGCGGTTAAAAAACATCGCCAGCACACTGGGTAAAAACCAGAACAACAAAAACAATGGGATAAAAGTCAGCCAGAACAGAGGGCTGGCGCCTGCTAATTGTTGCATTAATTCATTCATGGTTGCTTCCTTCCTGAGTCATACGGGGGTTCCCGATGGATCAGAGCATGCCACTCGCCTGCCGGGCCGCGCGCAAAAACATGACTAACGGCGCAGCAACGTGACAGACGGCAAAACCAGCCACATCAGCAGCATACCGACGTCGGTACTGCTTGACATTTTTGTGACTGAAATTAACATGCCGCCTTCTTTTTTCTGGCTTAGGGAATTTGTCTGATGAATCATTTAGTTAGTCTGAAAGCAGTCGCGGCGCCGGCACT
>CBINNO010000337.1:0-3564 GCA_966252055.1 uncultured Rheinheimera sp.
CTGAGTCAAATTCCACACCGGCAACTGCGCAAAAATCAGCAGCAAAAGCTGTGTCAGAACCTGTATCAGAACCTGCTTCGGTGCCGGCCTCTGCTCGGGTGCCAGCTAAGGCTGCTGGCCTTGTGGTGCCGCGGCCTTCCGATAATGTGGCGACAGCGCCCACTCTGAGCAGATCTTTGTTTAATGCCGCCCCGTCAAAGACCATAGCAACAGAACCGGCGCCGGCAAACCCCGCCACACTGCCAGTTGCTGCCGTGCCAGTTCGCACGCTGCCTGTTACCGCGCAGCCCGAACCCGGGCTTTTTGCCTCCGGGTCATCCGCCAGTTCGACGCCTTCTGAGCAAACGGCGGCCATGACCCTGGGTACGGAGCTGGCGGTGAATTGCCATGAAAGGCCGGCGCCGCGGTATCCGCCCACTGCACGGCGGCTGCGCGAAACGGGCCTGGTACTGGTAAAAGTCTGGCTGAATGCGCAAGGCGAGGTGGAAGATGCGCAGATAGCGCAGAGCAGCGGTTTTGCCAGGCTCGATCAGGCTGCGCTTGCTACCTTGCAGCGCTGGCGTTGTCAGGCGCCCATGCAGAATGGCCGGCCGGTGCCGGCCGTGGCGCTGCAGCCTTTTCAGTTTGCTTTAAATCGCTGAGTGTCTGAAGCCGCAGCGCTGAGCCTGCAGCTATAAAAACGCGCAGCGCTGCATTCGCAGCCTTTAAAAGCGCAGGCTTTAAACCTGCACTGATAAACCCGCAGCACTGAACCGGCAGCGCAGCTGCTGCGACAATATGTCACAGCGCCGGTGTGGCCTGCTGTCTTTATAATCGGGCACTCGCTTGTTTTTATTCGAGTTTGTTTTTATCCGATGAATATTTCAACGCAATTCCAGCCAAACCCCCGCGATTGTGAGGCCCACATGCACCCTAAACACCGCCCGGTCAGAACCCTGTGCTTGTCTTTGTCGCCACTGGCACTTGCCCTTGGCAGCGCTTTTGCCGCCCACGCCACGCCGGCCAACAGCCCGCAGCAGCCGCAAGTGTTGCCGGAGATTGAAGTGACCAGCACTGTGGAAAACGCCGCCTTTGGCAGCACCATCAGCGCTGATAAAAAAGCGCGCGCTTTTGCCAGCGATGATACCGCCCGCCTGCTGGAAGACACGCCGGGCCTGAGTTTTTACACCGGCGGCGGTATTTCCAGTTTGCCCGTCATCAATGGCCTGGCCGATGACCGGCTGAAAATCGCGATCGATGGCATGACCATCACGTCGGCTTGCCCCAATCACATGAACCCGGCGCTGTCTTACATTGCGCCAACGGCGCTGCGTCAGATCAGCGTTTACGCCGGCGTGGTGCCGGTCAGCCAGGGCGGTGACAGCATTGGCGGCACTATCAATGTGGTGTCGCTGGCGCCTGAATTTGCCAAAGCCGGCGCAGGCGTGCTCACCAGCGGCAACCTGAGTGCATTTTATCGTGGCAACGGCGACGTGAAAGGCGCCAGCGCCCGCGTGACGGCGGCGTCTGAGCAAGCCAGCTTCAGTTACATCGGCAACACTGTTGATGCCGGTAATTATGAATATGGCGACGGCAAAGTGGTGGGGGCCAGCCGCTACAAAGTGCGCAATCACGCGCTGAAGCTGGCGATGAAGCAGGGCGATGACCTGTATTCACTGGATGTTGGCTGGCAGGACATTCCGCTGCAGGGCTTTCCGAATCAGGCGATGGACATGACGTACAACAAAAGCCTGTCCGTCAACGCCGCTTATGCCGGTGAGTTCAGCTGGGGGCAACTGGAAGCGCGGGCCTATCGGCAAGGCGTGCGCCACAAGATGGACATTTTGCCGGAAAAAGGCGGCCAGATGCCGATGGACACCGACGCTGCCGATCTGGGTTATTCGCTCACCGGCACTGCGGCGTTAAACGACAGCCAGACGCTGCGTCTTGGCCACGAATTTCATCAGTATACGCTGGACGACTGGTGGCCGGCCTTGGCTAACAGTTTTATGGGGCCGCATGATTTTTGGAATATTCGCGACGGTAAACGCCAGCGTTTTGCCTTTTTTGCCGAACTTGACCAGCAAATCAATGAAAAACTGTTCACTCAGCTGGGCGCGCGGCTGGAGCAGGTGCGGATGAATACCGGTGAGGTCAGCGGTTATCACAGCGCGGCCGACGGCAGTTATGGCGGCATGATGGGCATGACGCCTTATGAAGACAGCACTTATAAAACTGATGCCGATGCTTTTAACGCCAAAGACCGCAAAACCGACGACCTGAATCTGGACCTGACGGCGTCGGCCCGTTATGTCGCCAGCGAGCGTCAGACTTACGAGTTTGGCCTGTCGCGCAAAACCCGCTCGCCCAATCTGCACGAACGTTATACCTGGTCCAACGAAGCCATGATGGCCGGCCTGATGAATAACTGGTTCGGCGATTTGAACTCGTACGTCGGCGACATCAACCTGGACCCGGAAGTGGCGTACAGCCTGCGGCTGAGCGCCGACTGGCATGACGCGGCGGCCAAAGACTGGCAGCTCAAAGTGACGCCGTTTTACACCCAGGTGGACGATTACATCAATGTGGTGCCAAACACCAACCCGAACCCGTACAACATGAGCATGCTGGTCGGCCGGCAGTCGCTGCGCTTTGCCAACGACGATGCGAAGCTGTACGGCGTCGACCTGGCCGGCAGCAAAGTGCTGGGTCAGCTGGCCGGTGACTGGACGCTGCGTGGCAGCCTGAGTTATGTCAGAGCCAAAGCAGACAGCGGCGATAATCTGTACAACATCATGCCGCTGAACAGCCGTGTCGCGCTGGAACATCGCCGTGGCGACTGGCGCAGTTCGCTGGAGGCGGTGGCCGTGCAGCGCAAAGACCGCGTCAGCGCATTAAGAGCCGAGCAGGAAACCGCCGGTTATGCCCTGGTGAACTTTCGCACCAGCATCGAGCTGTCCGCCACAGTGCGGCTGGACGCCGGCGTCGACAACCTGTTCGACCGCAGCTACCGGCTGCCGCTTGGCGGGCTCGAATACGCCAGCGCCGACATGATGATGGGCAAAGCCCCGAGCACCATGCGCGGCGCCGGCCGTTCGGTCAACGCCGGTTTGTCAGTCGACTTTTAAGGGAAACAATAAGCCGCCGGTGTCGGCTGGCGGCTTGTTTCCTTGCTCGTCAGGCCACAACTATCCAGTGACGTAAGATAACAATAGTTAGCAATATCCAACCCATGGCCCGAATGAACGATGGAGTAATCAGGGCGCTGGTATTAGCCATATCATATATTTGCCGCGGGAATATGATGAAAGAAAAAATAATGCCGGGAAAGCAATAGGTCCAGAAGCCTATTGCTCTGCCCTTTGAACTGATGTCTTGAAATAATTCAATAATCCGCTCTGCACCTGTCACCACCAGTAAGATGGAATACAGCATAAAAATCATAAAAGGGATGATTTGATGCGTTATGTCTATTTTTTGCTCATAAATAAAGTCGTCTGAGTAGAACTTGATGCCGAACCAAAGCAGTGGCGCCCAAAGTATCAGATACATGAATATGTTCATCGTGCTTTAGTTCCTTTGTAT